>JAILAV010000182.1 GCA_024681435.1 Pseudobutyrivibrio sp.
TACACTTAACGGACTTCACATTAGACTTCCACATATGATTGGATCTTCTATGAGAATGGCTCACATTGTTACCGAAATGAGCGCCTTTTCCACAAACTGCACATTTTGCCATGATTGCACCTCCTTGTAAAATATTTCAAAAACCAAGTATGCGCTTTAACGCAACACGAGAATTATATCAGAGCAATGGGGAAATTGCAATGCTTTTTTGAAATTAATCAAAATATGCATTAAAGACCTTTGCAGCTAAAGGTGCAGCGTATTTGCTACCATATCCTGCCCCTTCCATTATAACTGCTATAGCCAGTTTATCACCATTTTCATCAACTCCGTAGCCTACAAACCAAGAATGCGTGATACTTTTATTTTTGGTATACTCTGCTGTTCCGGTTTTACCAAATACATTGATGTCTCCGAAGTCCACCTTTTCTGCTGTTCCATCCATAACAACAGCTTCCATATATTTATTCAAAAGCGAAACTTCATTTTCAGATAAAATAGAGCCATAGCTTTCAGGCTTAACTTCTGATACAATATCCCCCTCTTCTGAAACTATTTTATCTGCAAGATAAGGCTTCATCAACTCACCACCGTTAGCTATTGCTGAAACCAACATACACATATGTAAAGGCGAAACTGTTGTCTCTCCTTGGCCAATTGCCGTTTGAGCAATAACGCTATCGGACTGATTTTCTATAGAAAAGCTCGATTTCTTAACATTATAAAGTCTAGTTGGTAGATCTTGATTAAATAAAAGTTTTTCAGATGTATCGGTAAAGACATCTTTATCCAGATTAAGTCCGATATATGCATATGCGCTATTACAGGAATTTGAAAATGCCTTAAGTAAATCTTCATTTCCATGACTCTTATTGCCACTACAATGAATAGTATAATCATCAATTGCAATTTTACCCTTACAGTTATACTCAAAGCTGTCATCACCATTATTAGCCCTAAGAAAAGCTACAGTTGTGACAATTTTAAATGTAGAACCAGGAGGATAAGCACCTGCTGTAGCTCTATTTAACAATACAGATTTCTTTTTGCTATCGTCTGTAATATCATCCCAATACTCTGCAATAGTATTAGGATCAAAATCTGGCTTAGATACCATAGCAATGACTTTGCCAGTATCTGGTTCAATTGCTACAACAGCCCCTTCAAACATCCCAAAGCTTTCGTAAGCGGCTTTTTGTGTATCATAATCAAATGTGGTATAAAGACTATCTCCAGGACTTTTCTTACCAACTAAAGTGTTATTAATTTGCTCAGATAAATCTATATGACTTTTAAGCAAATCAAAAGAGTACTCAGCTTCTAGTCCAGACATCCCCTTATCTACATATCCCACACTATGACAAAACAATCTTTCATCAGGATATTTTCTAATCTCTTTCTTATCCTCGTTATATGTTGTCTTTGCAATAATATGACCATCTGAAGTGTAAATAGTTCCTCTAGTTACATCATCTGCAAAAACAGAAAATCTTGAATTATATGAATTATAAATAAAATCCCTAGAACCGGACTGAACATATCTAGCCAAATAAACAATCATGGCAACAAAAATTGCAGCAAAAAATATAGCTATGACATATATTTCTTTTCTGATGTTTTTTTTTGAGTATTTATTTTTAGTCATATCTTCTACCTTTACCTACAAAGTACATGTCATTTGAGCATTCAATAATAAAGAATGATATAAACATGGATAACAACGAGCTTCCTCCCGCGCTAACAAAAGGAAGTGTAACTCCAGTAGATGGAATAAACTTTATTACACCACCGATATTCAGAATGCTTTGAACAGAAAAGATTATTCCAATTCCATTCAGAACAAGCATGTAAAAGCTGTCATTGCAATTAAACGCCACATTAAATATCATCACGCTAAAACACATGAAACAAATAATAACACAAATGGAAACCAATGCTCCAAGTTCCTCTGATATTGCAGCAAAAATAAAATCATTTGCAACAACCGGAATCTTTGTTGGCACACCATTTGTTAAACCCGAACCAAACCAGCCTCCGGTACCAATAGCAAACAAGGATTGAGAAATTTGATAGCCTTTATCATCTACTACAGATAAAGGATCAGTCCAAGCAATGAATCTAGACTGAATATGAGGAAATCTATTATATGCATAAATGCCACCAACTAGAGCAACAAGTAACTCTAATCCAAGAACAATATAATTCTTATAAGCAATGAATATTAAAAGTAAATAGGTCATTAAAAATATAAGAGCTGTTCCTAAATCCCTTGAAAGAACAAGTATTATTACATGTATTGCAGCTCCAACTGAGGCAAACAAAAATCCGCGAAAATCCTTGTAGGTAACAATGCAACCGCTAATAAAGAATAAGTATAATATCTTTACAAACTCACTTGGCTGAAAACGGATAGCGCCAATGGATAATGAAAGCTTAGCTCCATATTCCACTGAACCAACAAAATAGACAATAACCAAAAGAATTATGCCTATCGCAGCAAATACAAACATATTTCTTTGGATTTTCCATACATTTCTAATAAGAATAACTATTAAAAATGCCATCACAGTTGATACTATCGTAAATACGAATTGTTTAATTCCAGTATTAATATTCAAACGTTCAAGAGTAACAAAACTGAGGCTCAAGAAAAATATCAAATTGTTTATTAATGCTCTTGATGAAGGTTCTGTGAGTCTATTTAAAAGCACACTTATAAGCAAGAACAATATCAACTGCAAAACTAATAATCCAATAATTTTACTATCCTCTTTCACTAGATATAAAATTATAGAAGCATTAATCAAAAAAAGTGTAACCATCACTGCCTGTATTGTACTTAATACGCTAGATACTGTATCGCTAAATTTGAATTCAAATAATTGAATCAAATCTAGGATTGTAAAAGCAAGCACAAAAGCTAATATAGTTATTCTCGAAAAAGAAATAACAACGCTAATCAAAATTATTCTACTCCTCTTTTTAAATGTCCTCTTGTAAAGTCTTCACTATATTTAACAGATTTACCTTCAAGCGCTGCCTGGTATGATTTAAGAGTATCAACAACCTCGGTGCTGCTTTCGACAGTAAAATCTAAACGTAGCTGTTTGATACCTAGACTTCTAATTTCATCAATCATATCAAAGGCCATATATTTCTTGCTATTGTATATTGTGTTATAGCAATAATTGCAATCACAAGCAACAATGAATTCCTCATTTTTTCTATCAACAAGTTTTATGTGTTTATTAGATTTAGTACAGCCAATAGTATTTTTAACTGTACAATTAGCTGTAATCATCATTGGAATTCGGCTGTAGACTATCATTTGAGAATCATTGTTATTTCTATGATTCAGCTCCTTCATAGACAATTCATATGGGATACAATTATTAATAACTCCTACATTAGAAAATCCCTTTAACGCTCTATTATTAAAGGTATATAGTCTATGATCTAATATAATCTTATCAATAGGATAATTATTTTCTAGTAACAAACCTAACTCATCATAAGAAGACACAATTACGCCATTTGCATCATCAGGAATAATGATTCTATCAATGTAATCTGCTCTAAGTACAGCAGGAAGTGTTACAAATAATTTCCCTTTATAAAGCTTTCTTGCATCATCAAACATGGACAAAGGTACTGCTATATAATCTATAATCGAAAATTTACTTACAGCTTCAAGCTGTTCTAGTGTTTGGAGAGCAACAAAGCTTTCTATTTCCTGATTATGATTTAAAGTCTTAGGTAGCTTTTTATATTCTAGAATTTGCTTTGAATTATTATTAAGGACCTTATTTGATAAAGCCTCAATCGCCTCTCTTCTGGCATTTTTCATAAGTGAAACAGGTAAGAAGATACCATCATCATAATCAATATCAAGCTTATCAATAACATAAGATGTATTTCCTAAACCAGCTACAGCTTTTTCTATATCTTCTCTAGAAGCAGCGCGATTCTTAGAGCTTTCGATTACATTAGATACACATTCTCCAACATTCCCATTTTCATCAGTAAATGTGATTTTAAATTCTTTACCTAAAAGAGCTGTAACTTTGCAATGAAGCTTAATCTTCTTTTCCTCAAATGGCGTATATGTAATATCTGCCTTTGTATGAGAAGGGGCTTCAAAAGTAATTAAATCCGGTCCATTCTTTTGATTTAAATATAAAGATGTAAATCCACTTCTGTTTCCATAATCTAAGAGACGTTTAAAATCCTCTTCTGTCACTGAATAATTGTTAGGACCCTTGTATAAATACTGGTCAATATAATGTCTATATACGCTAACTACTCCAGTGGCGTATTCAATCTGCTTCATACGACCTTCGATTTTAAACGACATAACACCAGATTGAATCATCTCTGGAAGCATTTTTATTGTACAAAAATCCTTTGGACTTAAGATATAGTTGCCCTTTTTATTAAGATGTAAATCATTATCGTAGGCATCATAAGGCAATCGACAAGGCTGAGCACATCGACCTCTGTTACCAGAACGACCACCTAATATAGATGACATTAAACATTGTCCTGAATAGCAAACGCATAAGGCCCCATGAATAAAAGACTCTATTTCAAGTTCCGGACAAGCCATATGAATTTTACCAATTTCCTCGAGAGATATCTCTCTTGCTGTTACAATACGGCTGGCCCCAAGATTTTCAAAAAATTTAGCACCATATTCGATGCAAAGACTAGCCTGCGTACTAACATGAATATGTGTATCTGGAAAGAACTCTCTTATAAAATTAAACACACCAAAATCCTGAACAATAAATGCATCAATACCATTTTCAACATAAGCTTTTAAATAATCATAAAGCTTATCTTCTATTTCAAGATTTTTAAGAAGTGTATTAACAGTAAGATATGATTTAACTCCATGTAAATGGCCGTATTTAATAGCCTCTTTTGCATCATCTATAGAGAAATTCTTTGCATATGCTCTAGCACCAAATAAATCTCCGCCAAAATAAACCGCATCTGCACCTGCATTTACAACAGCTTTAAATATATCTAAATCACCTGCTGGTGAAAGTAACTCTAACTGATTCATTTCTACCTCATTACATACATTAAATAAGGGCCCCAATTGGGACCCAATGTTAATCGTCTGATAAAGAACCTAAAAGAGCATCTTCAAGGGAAGCCTCAAGCTTTGTTTTGTGAAGTAATAGCTCTTTATTCTCCCTTTCAAGTTTTTCAATAGTCTCTTCTAAGGTCTGTGTCTTTAACTGCGATGATATTAAATCATGCTTTAGATTGTAAATTTCCTTGTCTCTAATATCCAAATCTGACTCTAAGGACTCAACTTGTGTCTTAGCCTTGAAATAGTCATCTGCAATATTCAGCTCAAGTAATGTGGCCTTTAGGTCAGCTGAAATACGCTTGTAATCATCAATCGAATTAAATTCATCTAGCTTTGAATTGATGTAATTAGCTACTTTTTGAAGATATTCTTCTTCCTCGTAACCGCTCAACGTATAAACTTTTCCGCCTATAAGCACCTTTGCGCTTTTTTCGGAAACCATATAACGTCCTCCCGTCAGAAATTCATTTATAATTATATATATTATCTAGCACAAAAACAAGATTTCTCGTGATTTTTTACAGCAGATTTTTAGGTATTTGCATGTCAAAATGCTCATATGCTAGCTTTGTAGCAACACGTCCTTTTGGGGTACGGATAATAAGACCATTTTGCAATAAATATGGCTCATAAACATCCTCAATTGTACCTGAATCCTCGCCAACAGTTGCCGCAAGATTATCAAGGCCTACAGGACCTCCATTGAATCTCTCTATAATCGCAAGAAGTATGTTTCTATCATTGGTATCAAGTCCCAATGTATCTACTTCAAGAGAATCAAGTGTTGCAGCAGCTACCTCTTTTGTGATAGCCCCATCGTATCTAACTTCAGCATAATCTCGAACTCGCTTTAGATATCGATTCGCCAAACGAGGAGTACCTCTAGATCTAAGAGCAATTTGATAAGCTCCCTCATAGTCAATTGGAGCATTCAGTTTAGCTGCAGATGCAGTAACAATTGTAGAAAGCTCCTCAGGAGTGTAATAATCCATATGACTAATAATTCCAAATCTATCTCTAAGTGGTGCAGATAAAAGACCTGGTCGTGTAGTCGCACCAATCAAAGTAAATCTTGGCAGCTTGGTATGAATTGAACGAGCTGTAGTATCTTTACCCATTACAATATCAACAGCAAAATCTTCCATTGCTGAATATAAAGTCTCCTCAACAGGCTTTGAAAGACGATGAATTTCGTCAATGAAAAGTATATCGCCGTCCTTTAAAGTCATTAGAACTGCAACTATTTCGCCAGGAATTGTAATAGCTGGTCCTGAAGTAACTTTAATATTAGAACCCATCTCACCTGCTACAATTCCTGCAAGTGTTGTCTTACCAAGACCTGGAGGCCCATACAAAAGAACATGGTCTAGTGCATCATTACGCCTTTTAGCAGCCTCTATATATATTTTCATATTCTCTTTTACCTTGTTTTGGCCGATATACCCCTCAAAAGTCTTCGGTCTAAGGGCATTGTCATTAACAAGGTCTTCATGACTAGCTATTGTCGATGTAATCTGTTTATTCGATAACATTATTATCCCTGCCTATTATAAGAATGACATCTGCTTTAATGTATCAGATAGCAGCTGCTCTGTAGTTGTGGATTCAGTGATGGTCATTTTATCTAATGCCCTAGCAGCATTGCTTGGAGAATAGCCTAAAGCAACAAGAGCCTCAAGTACCTCTTCCTTAACAGTTGTGGAAATAGATGCCTGTTTACTAACACCTGCAGATATTTTAGCTTCAAATGCTCCTACAATATCAACTTTATCTTTAAGGTCAATAATAACTCTTTCAGCAGTCTTTTTTCCAACACCTGGAACTGCAGCAAAAGCTTTTGAATCACTGCCCGCCACTGCAAATTGAATATCTGATACGGTCATTGAACTAAGAATTGAAAGAGCACCCTTAGGTCCAATTCCGCTAACAGAAAGAAGAAGCTCAAACATCTTAAGCTCCTCCTTATCGTAGAATCCATATAATGTAAGAGAATCCTCTTTAGGAATCAGCTTGGTATTAAGCTTTACTTCTGAACCGATGGCCGGAAGCTGTCTAATTGTATTCATAGATGAATTAACACCATAACCAATTCCATTATTCTCTATAATAACAATATTTTCATCTAAATCTGCAAGTGTACCGCGAACGTATGAAATCATACTATCCTCCCAATAAAATAGAATCCCTTACAACAGTCTAACCTAACTTCTACAATTTTTCCAATCATAGATTCGTCTCCTGGGAAGTGAACTGTAATATTGTTTTCAAGCTTACCTGAAACAAGAGTTGAATCCTGCTCGTTAACCTCTTCAACAAGGACTTTTTGAACTGTACCTTCAAGAGATTTCACCTTTTCATGGCCATGCTTTTGAACAAGAGCTAATAGTCTATCAAAACGGTCCTTAATTACATCCTCTGGAACCTGGTTATCCATTGTTGCAGCAGGAGTACCTGTTCTCTTTGAATAGATAAATGTAAATGCTGAATCATAATGAACCTTATCTACAACATCCATTGTCTCAAGGAAGTCTTCTTCTGTCTCTCCTGGAAATCCAACAATAATATCTGTTGTGATAGCCACATCAGGAATACGTTCTCTAAGTTTTTCAACAAGTGAAAGATAATGCTCTTTTGTGTATCTTCTGTTCATCTTTTTAAGGATTTCTGAGCTTCCAGACTGAAGAGGCAAATGCATATGATGACAAACCTTTGGAAGTGTAGCCATAGCCTCAATTAAATCATCAGATAAATCCTTTGGATGAGGTGTCATGAAACGAATTCTTTCAAGGCCCTCAATATCATTAACCATACGAAGTAAATCTGCAAAAGTAACCTTCTCTTCAAGACCTACTCCATAAGAATTAACATTCTGACCAAGCAGCATGACTTCTACGACTCCATCAGCCACTAAGCCTTTGATTTCATTAACAATATCCTCTGGCTTTCTGGAACGCTCGCGACCTCTAACATAAGGAACGATACAGTAAGTACAGAAATTATTGCAACCAAAACTAATATTAACACCAGACTTAAATGGGTACTTTCTTGAAATTGGAAGATTTTCAACGATTTTATCCGTATCTTTCCAAATATCAATTATCATTCCCTTTTTGTTTAAAAGCGCTGTTGTAAATAATTCTGCAAACTTATATAAATTATGGGTACCAAAAATAAGATCTACAAACTTATAATTTGCCTGAAGATGCTCAATAACTGATGGTTCCTGCATCATACAACCGCAAAGACCAATCATCATGTCCTTATTCTTCTTTTTATATCCATGAAGAATACCAAGATGGCCATATACCTTGTTGTTTGCATTCTCACGAACTGTACAGGTATTGTAAATTACAAAATCTGCATTTTCGCTTTCAGTTTCCTCATAGCCAATTTCTTTAAGAACACCAAGAAGCTTTTCAGAATCTCTAGCATTCATCTGACAACCGAATGTTGTTACACAACAAGTAAGCTTTCTACCAAGCTCTTGTTCCTTCTTTGCAATAATCTTTTTTGCTTCAGCTATGAAATAATACTGACGCTCTGGCTCCTCAGTTGGAGCATTGTTTAATAAATCTGTAATACTCATTTTAATTCCTATCTAATTTCTATTTTCTAATCTGGCCTTGGCCAAAGATTGTATATTTATAACTTGTAAGAGCAAGAAGTCCCATTGGTCCTCTTGCATGAAGTTTTTGAGTGCTTATACCAATTTCCGCACCAAATCCAAACTCAAATCCATCTGTAAATCTTGTAGAAGCATTTACATAAACGCAAGCTGCATCAACACCATCCAAAAACTTTTCAGCACTTATATCATCCTTTGTAATGATAGCTTCTGAATGTCCTGTATTGTATTTATTAATATGTGCAATTGCCTCCTCAACAGAAGAAACGGTTTTAACTGAAATAATGTAATCCAAATACTCTGTTTTAAAATCTTCTTCAGTTGCAGCCTGGGAACCTTCCATTAATGCTCTTGCTTTTTCATCAGCGAAAATCTGAACACCCTTTTCTCTAAGAGCTTTATTTAGCTTTGGAAGTAATTCAACAGCAATATCTTCGTGAATAACAAGAGATTCAGCAGCATTGCAAACACCAATACGCTGTGTCTTCGCATTTACGATAATATCGACAGCCATATCAACATCAGCAACATGATCAACATAAATATGGCAGTTACCAGAACCTGTCTCAATAACTGGAACTGACGCATTTTCAACAACTGATTTAATCAATCCGGCGCTACCTCTAGGAATAAGGACATCAATATATCCATTGAGACGCATCATTTCTTTAGCTGTCTCACGACTTGTATCTTCAATAAGAGTAATGGCATCAACTGGATAACCACCTTGTTCAAGAGCGGATTTAATAACCTTTACAATAGCCTTATTAGACTCCATTGCATCACTGCCACCTTTAAGGATTACTGTATTTCCAGTCTTAAAGCAAAGCCCAAATACATCTGCTGTAACATTAGGTCTAGCTTCATAAATGACACCAACAACACCAATAGGCACAAGACGTTTTTTTATTTTAAGACCATTAGGTCTTTCAAATTCTTCTGTAATTTGACCAATTGGATCTTCAAGCTTAACAACCTCTCTAAGTCCATCTGCCATTGATTTTATTCTTGACTCGTCAAGCTTAAGTCTATCAAGAAGCCCCTGATTAAGCCCTTTTTCTTCACCATTTTTCATATCAATAGCGTTAGCAGAAATAATGTCTGCAGTATTGGCTTCCAGCGCATCAGCTACCGCCAATATAGCTGCATTCTTATCTGCAGTAGCCATTGAAGCCACAGTGTATTTTACGTCTCTTGCTTTAGTTGCTAATTCTAGTAATGTCATTACATACCCCTTTTTATAAGCTTATCATCAGTTACAATATAATCTAAAGGCACATCATGAGCCTCTACATTTAAATGTTTTGTTAATTGCTTATGAAAACAAATACCAATTTTACATAACTTAGGATGCATAGCAAAAAATCTGTCATAGTACCCAGCACCATAACCAACTCTATTACATTGCTCATCAAAAATCAGCCCCGGTGTGAACACAACTCCAAAGCTATCGATGAAAAAATCTAATGTATCCAAACACTGCTTGGGCTCCATGATACCATAGGCGCCCTCTACAAAATCATTCCGTAAATCTTTCACATGATAAAATGATAATTCATGACTAGCGACATTAGAAACAGGAAAATACAAATCTTTTCCATCATCTAAAAGCTTTTGATATAAGTTTAATAAACTCACTTCTGAGCCAAATGGATAAAAGCATAAAAAAATATTAGCTCCTTTAAAATCAGATTCTAAAAGAGCCAAAACATTTTTTGCAATCCCTTGAGACATATCTATACGCTGATTAGCAGGAATATTATCTCTTAAGACTTTAAATTCTTTTCTAAGTTCCTTATTATTTTTGGACTTTTCCATACTTTTCGCCAAGATTTTCTACCTTGCCATTTTCATCAACGATATCAATATTATTAAGCTGAGCTCTAACGTTACCCTTGATTGCATCAATATAAGCACGTCTAAGCTTTGCCTGCTCTTCTTTTTCCTCAGGAGTAAGTCCTTCTAACTTGCTCTTGTGATACAACTCGTTAATTCTTGCAATATCTTTTTCTGTAATCATATTTAATCCTCTAATAAATCCAATACTCTAACATCATCACGTTTATTGGCAATGAAAAGAGTTCCTTTATCCTTATTTTCAAATATACGATGAATATTACCAATATGGGCACCATTTGTAATAACCATATCTGCCCCAGAATATGTAGCAATCTGAGCTGCTCTAAGCTTAGCTGTCATACCACCAGTACCAACATTAGAAGAACTGTCTGAGCTAGCCATATTCATTACAGCCTCAATATCATCAACAACAGGTACAAACTCTGCATCTGGATTTGTATTTGGATTATCCGTATACAAACCATCTATATCAGATAAAAGTATCAAAGCATCTGCTTTTGTAAGAGCCGCAACAATTGCTGAAAGAGAATCATTGTCGCCAAACTGAATCTCATGTGTTGCAACAGTATCGTTTTCATTTACAACAGGTATAACACCAAGAGCAAATAGCTGCTCAAATGTATTTCTAGCGTTTTCTCTAGACTCAGGATCAGTCATTGTTTTCTTAGTCATAAGAATCTGTCCTGCTCGCTGATTATATTCTGAAAAAAGCTTTTGGTATACAGACATTAAATAAGCCTGCCCGATAGAGGCACAAGCCTGTTTTGTAGCAAGATCCTTTGGACGTTCCTTAAGACCTATTGCATATCTACCAACTGCAATGGCACCAGATGAAACAAGACATACATCCTTTCCCTGAGCTCGTAAATCGCACAACTGTCGAACCAAACGCTCTAACTTTGTGTAATCGATATTGCCAGTTGCATCATGTGTAATGGTTGATGAACCAACCTTAACTATTACCCTCTTTTTTTCTGTAAAATCGTGTCCGTACATACCTATTCTCCATATATTATCCGCTACATCATACCACTATATACCCATAAATAGCAACATTCTTCATGTTATATTTAAAAGACATTATTAAAGAGCTCTAACCGAGCCCTTTAAATAACTATTCTGCACTCAAATATTTAAGAAAACTATCTTTAGCAAGAGGCTTAGCAAAATGGAAGCCTTGTAAATAATCTACTCCGTAGGTCTGAAGCAATTTCATTTGCTCTTCGGTTTCCACACCTTCTACCAAAACCTTACAGCCTAAACCATGAATCATTCTAATACTATTTTCTAGAATAATTCGCCCTCTATCATCTTTCACCGCATTCCAAAGAATTGATTTATCGATTTTAACAACATCAAATTCCAAGGAGAATATTCCCTCTACATTTGAGTATCCTGTGCCATAGTCATCCATTGAAAGCAAAAATCCTGCCGACTTAAGCTGATGAGTTACCATTGACAGCACATCATAATCATCTGGCCCAACTGATTCAGTAATCTCAAAGTTAATCTTAGAGTGTTCAACTCCATAATAATCAACTGTTTCTAATATATGTTTAAAGAAACCAGGTTTCAAACATTGGATTACCGAAAGGTTTACATTAATACAGTCCAATTTATAATCTTCAAATAGACCACTCTTAATAAACCCACATACTTCGTTCAGAACAAAATCATCAATGTCATCAACTAATCCAATTTGCTCAGCAATAGGAATAAATTCATCTGGCGTAATCGGACCAAGCTCATCATCATTCATTCTAACCAAAGCCTCTGCGCCATGAACAGTTTCACCATCATTACATATAGTAGGCTGATATACAACCTCGAAACCACCATAAAAGAGACATTTCTTAATAGCGCTTTCAATTTCTGCTCTACGCATAATCCATTTCATTTCACCATTATTAAGTGCTACTGCAGGTGGAATTATGGTATCAGCCACATAAACAATATCGTTATAAGAGCTCAGTTCTGTAGGAATATCAGCCTTTAAAACAATTGCATCAAGCTTAAAAGCTGTGCCATAGATTTCCCAAACTTCATTAAATCTAGAAGAAATACTATCTCTGAGTTTAAATGGTGAACAGTTATCTTGGATACTGCAAACTATAATAAAACTCTCTTTATTTGGATGATAAATCCTATATCGAGGAACCAATGTCTTTAGATATTCAGATACTTCAATATCTAATGTGTCATAATTTATAGAACGAGTGACACGCTCTATTATATTTGCATTATTTATTTTTATAAAGATAAGCGAAGCCTGCTCTTTCATCATGAGCATATTATACATATCCATCTGCAATGCTCTTCGATTATAAATGCCTGTATCAGCATCTATACGGTCATCTTCGCTTTCAACAGCAAACATGGCTCCCATCAAAGCCAATGCCTCAGCAAACATCTCGCATTTGATATTAATAAATATAAGCTGAACCATAACGCCTAGCATTGTTAGGGTAAATAAATATATTAAAGCCACGCTTCTTCTTGGTGTAATTGCATTCCAAGAAAAGACTATTTCTATAAATGAAAGAATAAAATAGAAAAAAGCGATAACATAAATTATATATTCAGCCCAGTTTCTGTTAAATACAAGTTGCTGGTCAAAATAATAAACGCAATGAATAAATGGATTTAAAAGAACCAATATCTCAGAAAAAACAAAAGGAATACTCAAAATGATTTTATTTCTTCGTTTTCTTCGTCTATTTTTTCCTGTGACACTAGAAACGTAACAATACAACATTGGCGAAAGCAATGTGTGAAAAATAAAATATAAATTCAAAGCCCCTTCCATCAAATAATAAAATCTAATATCAGAAGCGTTAAGTTCAAATGATGCTACACATATCTCTGCAATAGCATTTATCGTGATAACTATCATCAAAGACATAAACCATTTATTTTGCGGTCTATCAGTTCTTTTTTGCAATAAGGTAAATACTAGTGCAGAAACACTTATAGCTAAGGCCGCAGCATATAAGGCTATATAAAATTGATTTCTCCATAATAGCATTATTGATGCAACCTCCTTAATCAAAATCAATGCCTAAAAAGGCATTTTAAGTTTAACAAAATAATATTTAAATTCTGTAAAAAAATTATAGCTCCCCGTTAATACGAGGAGCTACAAATACAGATACTAAAGAATAATCTTACGTGGACAAGCTTCAGCACATTTACCACAGCTTGTACATTTATCCTGATCAATGTGAGCAAAGAATCCGTCAACATGAATAGCATCAGATTCACATACTTTCTCACACTTGTGGCATCCAATACAACCCACCTTACATACCTGCATAACATCCTTACCTTTATCGTTGTTATGACAGCGAACCGCATGACCGAAATCATAAGGAATAAGCTCGATAAGATGATTTGGACAAGTTTCAACACACTTACCACAAGCTTTACATGCTTCTTTGTCTACAAGTGCTACTCCGTCAACAATATGAATTGCATCGAATGGACATGCCTTTACGCATGATCCAAATCCCATACATCCATATGAACAAGCCTTAGGTCCACCACCTGGAACAAAAGCCATAGCCTTGCAATCTTCAACGCCTGTATAATCATAAAGCTGCTTTGCATTCTCACATGTACCATTACACATTACGAATGCAACCTTGCGAACTCCTTCTTCAGCAGCAACACCCATTATCTCAGCAATCTGAGCGGCAACAGGTGCTCCACCAACTGGGCACTGATTTACAGGTGCCTCCCCTTTTGCGATTGCAGCTGCAAGACCTGAACATCCTGCATATCCACAACCACCGCAGTTGTTTCCTGGAAGAACTGAAAGAACAGCCTCTTCTCTAGGATCAACTTCTACTTTAAATTTCTCTGCTGAAAAGCAAAGGAAAAATCCAATAATACAACCAGTAGCGCCAACAATAACAGCTGCCAGTAAAATTCCTGTTATACTCATGTGTTAGCCCTCCTTATTATATCACACCAGAGAAACCAAGGAAGGCCATAGCCATAAGTCCTGCTGTAAGAAGGACGATAGCTGAACCCTTGAAGGTTTCTGGAATATCGTTGTATTCGATCTTCTCACGAATACCAGCCATGATTACGATAGCGATTGTAAAACCAACTGCAATACCGACACCATTAATTACTGATTCGAGAATATCGTAGTTATTAGTAACGTTGTTAATTGCTGTACCAAGAACAGCACAGTTTGTAGTAATAAGCGGAAGGTATACACCAAGTGATTCATATAATGACTTGACGCTCTTCTTTAAGAACATCTCTACAAACTGAACAAGAGCTGCGATTACAAGAATGAATACGATTGTCTGCATATATTCAAAACCTGTAGGCGCTAAAATAAATTTGTAAATAACAGAAGTAACAAATGATGCTATCGTAATTACGAATATTACTGCACCACCCATACCTGCAGCGGTCTCAACTCTCTTTGAAACTCCAAGGAAAGGACACAATCCTAAGAACTGTGAAAGAACTACGTTATTTACAATTGCTGATGAAACTAATAATAGAATTAATCCTGTAACGTAACTCATTATTTATCCTCCTTTCCTACAATATCATCATCTGCATAAGAAGAATCTGAGCCAGATTTCTCTACATCTTCAGAATTCTTAGCATTAGCTGTTTGCTTAACTTCCATTTCGTTAGCAGTAGGCTTAGCGACCTCAGCTGGATTAACTGGTGGAAGTTCATCAACATGATGAGTTAATGACTTACCTGTACATGCAGTAGAAAGAGAACATCCTGCGCAATCTCCTGCCAAACATCCCTGAACTGCTGGAAGTGGCTTGCCCTTTTCTTCCATCTTGCGACGAATTACATTCATTACAGCTACTAAGAAGCCGAGAACAATGAATGCACCTGGAGCAAGTCCAAATAAAGCAATATGATAATTATCAAGTGCTGGAATAGCAACATTAAAGGCTGAACCAGCGCCTAAGATTTCACGAACAACACCTATAAATGTAAGTCCTACAGTAAATCCAAGACCCATACCAATACCATCAAACATAGATGGTATAACAGGATTCTTAGATGCGTAGCTCTCTGCACGACCAAGAATAATACAGTTTACAACAATAAGTGGAATATAAATTCCAAGCGCCTCATAAAGTGTTGGCAAAAAGCCCTGCATTAAAAACTGAACCATAGTAACGAAAGACGCAACTACAACGATGAATGCAGGCATTCTGACTCTATCAGGAATGAGATTTCTAAGAGCAGAAATCATCATATTTGAAAGAACCAAAACAACTGTAGTTGATAATCCCATACCGATACCATTGATTGCTGATGTAGTAACAGCAAGTGTTGGACACATACCAAGCATCAATACAAAGGTAGGATTCTCTTTCCAAAGTCCATTATATAATCTTTCAATATTTCTATTCATTCGATGCACCTCCTACTAAAGTATTGAAGTAGGTGACACCAGCGTTGACACCATTTGTTACAGCTTTAGATGTAACAGTTGCGGCTGAAATTGCATCAATTTCTGATGAATCTTTAGCACCTGTTTTTGTAACAGTAAAAATCTCTGCATTTCTGTTAACGAACTGAGAAGAAAATGTTCCTTCTCCAACATCTTTAGCCTTCATACCAAGACCAGCTGTTTCAGCAATTTCTGTAATAGAGTAACCATTAAGTACTCCATCGTTTGTAATTCCTAATGAAAATGTAATTGTACCACCGTAACCAGCTGTTGAAGAAACTGTAATTACATAACCAATAGTATTTCCTGAAGCATCTTTTGCTAAAACACAATTATCAATAGAATCATCTGCATATCCAGCATCTCTAACAATAGCAGTAGCCTTCTCTGCATCAAAATCTTCAATAAGCTCAAATGAAGCTGCATCGGCAAAAACTGTCTGATAAGCTTCCTTAAGAGCTTCTTGCTCTGCATTTGCAATAGGTCCCTTTGTAATTTCATATACAAGACCAAGAGCAAAACCAGCTATTACAGTTATGCAGGTAAGAACCAAGGCATCTTTAACTAATTTATTCATTAGCTTTCACCTCCCTTACCTTTTTCTCTTTTACAACACCAAATGCTCTAGGAACAGTAACTCTTTCAATAAGTGGAACTAAAAGGTTGCTGAAAATAATTGCGTAGCTGACACCCTCTGCACTATTACCGAATATACGGAATAATCCAGTGAGAACACCTAAACAAATACCAAAAATAACTTTTCCCAGTGGTGTGATTGGTGAAGTAACATAATCAGTAGCCATAAAGAATGCACCTAACATAAGTCCACCACCACAAAGGTGTGCTACAAGATATCCTGTATCAAATCCATGACCACCAAATAAAATAATAAATATTGCAAATGAAACAATATAAACTCCAGGAATTACAAGATCAATAACTCCAACAAGAATTAAAAAGATTGCTCCAACAAGAATGCAAAGTGCACTAGTTTCACCAATAGTACCACCTGTACGACCGATTAACATATCTAAAGTATTAACTGTTTCACCAGTCTTTAAAGCAGCTAGTGGAGTTGGTCCAGCAACACCATCAAACTCAAAATTAGTCATTGTTGTAGCAAATGAAATAAGTAAGAATACTCTACCACCAAGTGCTGGGTTCATAAAATTCTGACCCAAACCACCAAATAACATCTTAACAACAACTATGGCAAAAACAGAACCAATTACTGCCTGCCAAATTGGAAGTGTATGTGGAAGATTAAGAGCAAGTAATAAACCAGTAACAACTGCACTTAAATCTCCTACTGTACTCTTCTTTCCTACAGCCTTTTCAAATAAGAATTCAGATAAAACACATGAAATAATACATACACCCACAAGAAGTAAAGCTCTTAGCCCAAAATTAATAACGCCAAAAACGTATGTAGGCATAAGGGCAAGGATAACATAAAGCATTATTCGGCTTGTATCGTCCTTCGCTCTAACATGTGGAGATGAAGAAACTTTTAATAAATCGCTCACTTTTCACCCCATCCTTTCTACTTTTTTCTCTTGTCTGCAAGTACAAGTTTTTTCATTGTTTTAATAGACTGAGCAAGTGGCTTTCTAGCTGGACATGCAAAACTGCAGCTACCACACTCAATACACTCAAGTCCATACCAAGTTTCAAACTGTTCCTTATCTCCGTGATCAGAGAATTTAGAAAGTCTGGAAGGAATCAGATTTTCTGGACAAGCTTCAACACATCTACCACAATTAATACATGCAGTAGTTTCGTATTTTGAAACCTCGTCTTCTGATAAACATAAAAGTGCTCCAGTTGTCTTTGTTGTAGGGAAATCTACATCCATAACAGCAAATCCCATCATTGGACCACCTGAAATAACTTTCTTTGGTTCGCGAACGTATCCGCCAGCAGCTTCAAGGATTTCCTTGCAGCTAGTACCGATGCAAATTCTGTAGTTTCTAGGCTCCATAACTGCATCACCTGTTAATGTGAAAATTCTGTCCATAACAGGCTTACCTTCAACTATAGCTGTATAGATAGCGTTGATTGTTGCTACATTATCAACAATACATCCAGCATCTGCAGGAAGCATTTTAGAATTAATCTCCCTACCAGTACATGCCTTAATGAGCTGACGCTCGCCACCTTGAGGATACTTTGTCAAAAGAGGAACAACCTCAATACGAGGCTCATTTGACACTAACTCCTGCATAGAAGCAATTACATCGCTCTTATTATCCTCTATTCCAAGAAGACCTTTAGCCTTAGGGAATAACTGAAGGATAATCTTCATACCTGTGATAAGCTTCTCAGGTTCTTCAACCATACTTCTATAATCTGAGGTAAGATATGGCTCACATTCAGCACAGTTAGCAATGATATATTCAATCTTCTCAGGATTATTTGGCGATAATTTGACATGAGTAGGAAAACCGGCTCCACCCATACCAACGATGCCTGCCTCTTGAATCTTTTTGATGATTTCATCACTTGTAAGCTTTGTGTAATCTTCACATGGCTCAAATCCTACTTCTAGGAACTTCTCATCATTAGAGATGACAATAGAATTAACCATGTCGCCAGTAGCTACACGTCTTGGCTCGATGGCTTTTACAGTACCAGAGACACTAGAAAAAATTGGAGCTGAAACAAATCCGCCAGCCTCTGCAATCTTCTGACCTCTGAGGACAGTATCTCCAACAGCAACGCACTCTTTAGCTGGAGCGCCAATATGCTGTGATAAAGGATAGACCATCTCACCTTGTGGCTTTAATTCCTTAACAGGTTTTTCCTTAGAAAGCTCTTTGCCCTCATAAGGATGCACGCCACCTTTAAATGTTCTTAGGCCCATTAGCTTAACCTCTCTTTCTATTTTTTCACCTATAAGGTTCTTTCTCAATTTTGATTATAACATTTTGCTATAAACAATAGAGAATTTTTCTCATTTATTTTGTATATTTTTCAGTACCAAATTGGTAAACTTAGTATAAAAATTAACAAACTAACCATCAAGAAAGTTACAATTATGGAAATTATCAGCAAAAATTACACAATTTATCCTACAAATTCTTCAACCGAAAAATATTTTACAGAAAAGAGTTTATTTTTTGACATAGAATGTACAGGACTTTCTCCTCGTAAATCATTTATATACCTAATTGGATATGCCACAAGAAAAGGCAACGAGGTAACTATCACACAATTACTAGCCAAAAATGAGTCTGAAGAAATCAAAATCATTGAAGAATTCGAAAATGTAATGTCAAAATATGACACATTACTTGGCTTTAACTCCACCAGATTTGACGAATCCTTCATTATTGAAAGATGTAGAAAATATAAATTTGATACAAAAATAAAATTAAAGCCTCATATTGATATGTACCTTAAGACAACAAAAGCTCGTTGTTTACTTGACCTTCCAAATTATAAGCAAAAGACAATTGAAGAATTCTTAGGACTTCATAGAGATGATAAATATAATGGTGGCGAATTAATCCCTATATATCAGCACTTCTCTCTTACCGATGACAAAGAATCAAAAGATCTTATTCTTTTGCATAATTACGAAGATGTGCAAGGAATGATTTTTATTTCCCAAATACTTTCATACCCTGATTTACTTACATCTGATTTGAGATATATAAGTCATGAAATAAATAATGACAAACTTAGATTTGAAATAGAAACAGATATAATAATCCCAAGCTCTATTAACAAACAACGAGAATATGGATTATATATCATAAAAGGAAACCGTATATACGTAACAATAAATCTAACTAATACTACCCTATACACTTTTTTGCCAGATTATAAAAATTATTATTATCTAATAAACGAAGATATGATAGTTCCAAAATCAATTGGCGAAAGCATGGATAAATCCTGCCGACGTCCTGCAACACGTCGTGATTGTAAGGTTGCCAGCGAAGATTTATTCCTACCTCTTCCTGGCCAAATCGATATACCGGAATCTAAGCACCTCTTCTATGAAGAATACGGTAGCAAACAATCGTATATCTCCGTCAAAGATATCGATTCAAACGTATTGGTAAAAATTATAAGATATATGCTCAAACATTAAAATAAGCTGACACTTCATAAGTGTCAGCTTCCTTAGTCTATAGGTTAGCCACTATACTTTCTCGTAATAGAATGAGTAGCGGCGTTTATAACCAAGATCCTTATAATCTATAACCTGTTCGGTTGATCCGATAAAGAGAATTCCACCTGTTCTTAAAGACTTGGCAAACTTATCGTATACTTCATCTTTTGCTTCATCAGTGAAGTATATTAATACATTTCTGCATACAATCATATCGTAATTTGAAGGATATGGGTCTCTAAGGAGATTGTGTTCTTTAAACTCAACACATCTCTTAATATCTTCACTTATCTGAAATGAATTTCCTACTGGTGTAAAATATTTTTTCTTTAATTCATCAGGAACATTAGCAATACTCTTTGCATTATACAATCCAACCTTAGCTGTGGCGATAACCTGCTTATCAAGGTCAGTGGCTAAAATTTTAATCTTATTCAAAGGAATATGCTGTGATAATGCCATTACTAAAGAATAAGGCTCATCACCTGTAGAGCATGCTGCACTCCAAATTTTTAAATTCTGACCCGAATGAGCAATGAGCTCAGGAATAAATTCTTTAGTAAGAAGCTCCCATTGTTCAGGATTGCGATAGAATTCAGAAACGTTGATTGTAAGGAAATTTACGAATTCATCAAATACTTCCTTGTCGTTCTTTAAAAGAGTAACATATTCGTGATATTCCTTACATTTATGCTTTGTAACCAAAGAATCAATTCTTCTACGCATTTGTTTCTCTTTATAAGAACTTAAATCAATTTTGGTGAGGTCATATACCTCTTTTTTGAAACCATCGTAATTATCCATGTACTCTACTCCTATCTATATCAAGTAATATTTTAAGGGAATAATATTTTCCCTCCTTGGATTTTAACCATTATACATTTTATTTGTGTATTTATTGTTACTATTTTAAAAAAAGTAAGCAAAAATAAGGTCTAGATACAAATACCTAGACCTTATATATAAATAATTCTAAATTACTCTTCTGAAGCAGCTACTTCTTCGATGTTAACATCTGCTACGTCAACATCATCTGTAGTCTCTGGTTCAAGAAGCGCCTTCATTGAAAGACTGATTTTCTTCTCATTATCGTTGAATTCAACAACCTTAGCTTCAATATCCTGACCAATAGAAAGAACATCAGAAGGCTTCTCAATACGGTCCTTAGAAATCTGAGAAACGTGAAGAAGTGCATCAATTCCAGGAGCAAGCTCAACGAAAGCTCCAAAGTCCTTCATACGAACAACTTTACCCTTTACAACAGAACCTACAGCATACTTCTCTGCAGCACCATTCCATGGGTTGTCATCATCAAACTTGCAAGAAAGTGCAATCTTGCCATCCTTAATTTCTTTAACAAATACTTTAATCTTATCGCCAACATTAAGAGTCTTTGTAGGATTCTCAACACGGCCCCAGCTCATCTCTGAGATATGAAGAAGACCATCAGCACCACCTAAATCGATGAATGCGCCAAAGTCCTTAACATTCTTAACTGTTCCTTCAAATTCCTGACCAACAGCAATCTTAGCCATAAGCTCTTCCTGAGCCTTTGCTCTATCAGCAACAAGAAGTGTCTTTCTGTTACCAATGATTCTACGACGCTTTGGATCAAACTCTGTAATTACAAAGCTAATTTCCTGACCCTGGTACTTTCCAAGATCCTTTTCGTATACATCTGAAACAAATGAAGCTGGGATAAATACTCTAGCTTCGTCTACAACTACTGTAAGGCCACCCTTAAGTACCTTATCAACTGTTGCTGTAAGAACTTCGCCATTTTCAAATGCTTCAGCAAGTCTTTCATTACCCTTCTCCTGAGCAAGTCTCTTGTAAGAAAGAAGAACCTGTCCCTCGCCATCGTTAACCTTGATTACGATAGCTGATAGAGAATCACCAACATTAACTACGGTAGTAAGATCAATATTTGACTCGTTTGTGTACTCTGAACGTGTAATAATACCATCTGATTTATAACCGATGTTTAAAACGATTTCATCTGGCTTAACGCTAATAACAGTACCGTCAACTACCTCTCCATTGTGTATAGTTTTAAATGATTCCTCCAACATTTGTTCAAAACTCATTTCTGACATTTCTTTTGAACCTCCTCAATAATATTGTTTGGGGTGGATGCCCCTGCGGTAATACCTACACTTTCAATGGAACTA
>JAILAV010000031.1 GCA_024681435.1 Pseudobutyrivibrio sp.
TCCTTAATCTTATTAGCACGTCTTTCAACTTCCTTAGCCTGAACATCTGAAGGAACCTGCTCATAGCGAGCTAATTCATAAGAGAATGTACCATATCCTCCAGTCATGGAACGAAGCTGGGTGTCATAGCCATAAAGCTCAGCCATAGGAACTTCAGCCATAACCTCAGTTTTGCCGCCTGTTTCTGTAGGATTCATTCCAAGGACACGACCACGACGCTTATTAAGGTCACCCATTACATCACCAGTGTAAGAATCAGGAACTACAACCTTGAGAGTCTCGATAGGCTCAAGAAGTATTGGATTTGCTTTCATAATACCATCCTTGAATGCTCCCTTAGCTGCAACCTTAAATGCCATTTCGGAAGAATCTACAGGATGATAGCTGCCATCATATAGGTTTGCATGAATACCTACTACTGGATAAGCTGCAAGTGGTCCAGCAAGTACAGCCTCTGACAATCCCTTTTCAACAGCTGGGAAATAGTTCTTTGGAACAGCACCACCAACTACTGATTCAGTAAAGTTATAATGCTCTTCCATATTTCCAGAAGGCTCAAATGTCATCTTAACATGACCATATTGTCCATGACCACCAGTCTGCTTTTTATACTTGTACTCAACATCAGCCTTTCCTCTGATTGTCTCTTTGAAAGCAATCTTTGGTTGGCTAAGCTCAATGTCTACTTTATATTTCTCGTTAAGCTTTTGAACAAGCATATCAATATGTCTGTCACCAATACCATAGAGAAGTGACTGACTATTTTCACCATCATTAACAGCCTTAATTGTTAAGTCTTCAGCACAAAGTTTTGCTAATGCCTGAGCGATTTTATCTTCATCTCCCTTGTTCTTTGCCTTATAACGTTTATAAGTATATGGCACTGAAAGTGGAGTTCTGATATAAAGAATAGGATTAGCTTTAGTTGAAAGAGAATCTGTTGTAGCAACCTTTTGAAGCTTAGAAAGAGCACAGATATCACCTGCGTGAACCTCTGGTACTTCCTCAGCCTTGCTACCTGTTAGAACATAAAGCTTACCGATTTTTTCCTCTGTTTCCTTATGCTTGTTATAAAGCAAATCGTCTGTTTTAAGTACGCCGGAATTAACCTTGATAAGTGAATACTTTCCAACAAAAGGATCAACGATTGTTTTGAAAACATAAGCACTCTTTGGTTTAGAGAAGTCATAATTTGCTTCGTAAACCTCATTCGTATTTGCGTTAATTCCAGTAATTTTACAATCAGCAGGTGAAGGAAGATACTTAACAACGTCTGTAAGCATTGTGTACTGACCTCTGTTAGTAACATTTGAACCCATCATTACGGGAACAATATCACCAGAGGCTACGTTTACACGAAGTGCTTGACGAATCTCATCCTCAGAGAACTCTTCACCACCAAAATATCTATCCATGAATTCCTCAGAAGTCTCAGCAACTGATTCCATCAATGCTTCACGATATTTATCCAAATATTCCTTACTGTAATCAGGCACATCGCAGTGTTCAGGAGCCCCATCCTTCTTCCAACGCTTACCAATCTGCTGAATTACATTTACGTAGCCAACAAACTCCCCATTTTCTCTAATTGGCAAATGGAAAGGAGCAATCTTTTTACCATAAAGGCTCTGTAACTCTTCAACGATTTCTCTATAGCTGGCATCATCTATATCCATGTCAGTTACAAATACCATTCTAGGGATATTGAACTTATCGCACATCTCCCACGCTTTCTTTGTACCAACCTCAATTCCGCTTTTACCAGAAATTACAATAATAGCTGCGTCAGCAGCAGAAACTGCTTCCTCAACCTCTCCAACAAAATCAAAATATCCAGGTGTATCAAGGAAATTAATCTTAGTATCGCCCCAAATGATTGGAACTAAAGATGTGTAGATAGAAAATTTGTTTTTTACCTCTAGCTTGTCATAGTCGCTGATTGTATTACCAGCCTCGATGGTACCAGGCTTAGAGATTTGACCTGCCAGGTAAGCCATTGATTCAATGAGACTGGTTTTGCCCGCCCCGCTATGACCAAGTAACACAACGTTTCTAATTTTGTCCGTAGTAAAAACCTTCATGTGCTGTACCTCCCAATAGTTTTTTGACGCCTTGACCCCGCCGCGCCTTGTTGTTATAAAACTTAAATTTATTATATGTAATATTCAGACTATTTACAATGTGTAAATATGATATTATTAAAATATGTTTATGCTTTAAATCGCTAAAGTGTTTATCAAGGAGATTAATGAAATGAAATCAAAAACAATTGGTTTTGTGGGGCTAGGATTAATAGGAGGAAGTATCGCAAAAGCGATATTAAAAATCTATCCAAACACTCGTATTCTTGCTACTGCATCAAGAGAATCAACAATAGAAACAGCATTTGAAGAACGTCTAATTGACAACAATGGATTATTAAAACTTCATCAATTTGGACAATGCGATATCATCTTTTTATGTTCACCAGTTAAAATCAATTGTGATTATCTTCGTAAATTAAAAGATGTAGTAAAGCCAGATTGCATATTAACAGATGTAGGTAGTGTTAAAGGTGATATTACTGCTGTAGCTAGAGAGCTTGGCATCACAAATCAGTTTATCGGTGGACATCCAATGACAGGTTCAGAGCTAACTGGACTTGAGCATTCTAGTGCTTCACTTCTAGAAAATGCTTACTATATTCTTACAGCAGATCCAGAAATGAACCAGGATACCTACAATCAATTTGGAGAATATATCGCTAACCTTGGAGCTATTCCAATTAAGCTTACTCCAGAAGAACATGACGAAGCTACAGCAGCAGTGTCTCATCTTCCACATGTTATTGCTGCATCACTTGTTAATCTTGTAAATGATACAGATGACGAAAGAGCTATACGTAAAACTATTGCAGCTGGAGGCTTCAAAGATATTACAAGAATCGCATCTGGTTCTCCTACTATGTGGCAACACATATTCTTAAGTAATAAAGATGCCGTTCTTAAGCTAATTGACGATTACAAAAATGAATTAGATAAATTTGAAAAAGTTATCGCTGATTCTGATGCAGATGGTATTATTAATCTTTGGACAAAAGCAAAGGATTATAGAGATTCAATTACAATACCAAACAGTGCACATTCTTGCTTCTTTGAATTATACTGTGATATTGATGATAAACCTGGTACATTAGTTGGAGTTTTACAGCTACTTGCCAACGCAGAAATTAGCGTCAAAAATATCGATATTATTCATAATAGAGAGTTTGAACCAGGCGTGCTTAGAATTGAATTCTATTCAGAGGATTCAATGAAAAAGGCTCAGACAGTTTTAACACATAATAATTACTACACAAGACAGAGGACAAATTAATGGCAATAACAAAAGCTAAAAGCTTAAAAGGTGAAATTACAATACCTGGAGATAAATCAATAAGTCACAGAGGCGTTATGTTTGGCTCTATTTCTGAAGGAATTACAGAATTAACTGGTTTCTTAGACGGAGCTGACTGTCGCTCCACAATCTCCTGCTTCAAAGCAATGGGTATTGATATCACTCAAGAAAACGACCACGTTGTAATACACGGAAAAGGCCTACATGGATTAACAAAGCCAGAGAAAATGTTAGATGTTGGAAACAGCGGTACAACCACAAGATTAATATCTGGTATACTTGCAGGTCAGCATTTCATCAGCTCACTAAATGGGGATGATTCTATTCAAAAAAGACCTATGGGACGAATCATAACACCTCTTACTAAAATGGGTGCACATATAAAATCAATCAAAGATAACGGATGTGCTCCCCTTGAGATTGGAGGTAGCAAACTAACTTCAATCCACTACGATTCATCAGTTGCCAGTGCACAGGTAAAATCTTGCATTCTTCTTGCTGGTTTATATGCAGATGGAATCACTTCTGTTACAGAACCTGCTGTTTCAAGAAATCACACAGAGTTAATGTTGTCAGGTTTTGGTGCAAACATAAATACAAATGGACTTACCGCTTCTATTGAAGGCGGACCAAAACTTGTCGGCCAAAAAATTGCCGTTCCAGGTGATATTTCTTCCGCGGCTTACTTTATTGCAGCTGGTTTAATGTGCGATAATGCAGACCTTTTAATTAAAAACGTAAATACGAATCCAACTAGAGCTGGCATTATTAAAGTAGCTAAAGATATGGGTGGAAATATAGAATTATTAAATGAACGAATTGTATCAGGTGAGCCTGTTGCAGATATTCATGTTACCACCAGCCAGCTTAACGGTTGCGAGGTATCTGGAGATATTATCCCAGCTCTTATCGATGAATTACCAATAATAGCTGTTATGGCTGCAAATGCTACAGGTACAACCACAATAAAGGATGCTGCTGAACTTAAAGTAAAAGAAAGTGACCGTATCGCTACAGTCACTGAAAATCTTAAAAATATGGGTTGTGATATCACTCCTACCGATGACGGAATGATAATTAATGGCGGCAAAATCCTTCATGGTACCCACATTAAAACATATCTTGATCATCGAATAGCAATGAGTTTTGCTATAGCAGGTCTTGTTGCCGATGGTGAAACCACATTTGATGACGAAGGATGTTGTGTAATATCTTATCCAAAATTCTTTGAAACAATTAGCTCTATCGTAAACCGATAGAGCTAATCTACTATAAACTATTCAATTTTAAACTCTTCTACACTGTCTCTCATTTTAGGGAGGATAATCTAAGATAATGCCACATCCAAAACCATCATAAGTACAAATCCAAAGGAAAATGCTATAGTTCCAAGATTTGAATGTTTGCCCTCAGACATTTCTGGTATAAGTTCTTCCACAACAACGTACATCATTGCACCGGCTGCAAAAGCTAATAAGTATGGCATAACAGGAACTACTAGGCCGGCAGCAAGAATAGTTATAAAAGCTGCTATAGGCTCTACTATACCTGATAATACGCCCCAACCAAAAGTTTTATTTCTTGGCATTCCCTCTGACATAAGAGGCATTGAAACAATAGCTCCTTCAGGAAAGTTTTGAATTGCAATACCAAGCGAAAGGGCTAATGCTGCAGCCGCTGAAATACCCGTTTGTCCTGAACGCATACCTGCATAAACTACACCAACAGCCATTCCTTCTGGAATATTGTGAAGTGTTACAGCAAGAATAAGCTTTGTTGTTCTTTTTAATTTCGCATTCGGTCCTTCTATCTCATTATTCATATGCATATGTGGTGTGATAACATCTAAAAAAAGAAGGAAGCCAGTTCCTATTAAAAAACCGATAGCCGCAGGCAAAAATGCAAGTTTACCATAGCTTTCGCTACTATCTATCGCAGGAGAAAGTAAACTCCAAAAAGATGCAGCTACCATGACTCCAGCTGCAAATCCAGTAAGAATTTTTTGAATTTTCTCTGATATTTGATTTTTTAATACAAATACCATTGCTGCACCAAGGCTTGTACCTACAAAAGGAATCATTATTCCTATTATAATTTCTCTATTCATACGGATTATCTCCTATAGTTTATATTGTGCACTATTTAATTTGATTATAACATATTTATAAATATATACAATTTAAAAGGCACACAAAAAGTGTGCCAGTCTTAAACATAATATTATTTCTTATTCATGCAGCAGTGCTTATATTTCTTACCTGAACCACATGGACATGGATCGTTACGTCCAACCTTTTTTTCTGCTCTAACAATTGTATGCATGTTCTTAGCTTCTTTTGTGAGGCTCTTTCTTGTGTCCTCATCAAAAATCTTCTCCCACTGAGGAAGACCATAAAGCCAATCAGCTTTAGCATCAATCATGTTTTTGAATAATTTTTCCTTATCGAACTTAAGAGATACAACAGTATCCTCATCCATTGTCTCAATTGGGTTAGGATTAACAAGTGAC
Organism: Pseudobutyrivibrio sp.; assembly: GCA_024681435.1. GTDB lineage: Bacteria > Bacillota > Clostridia > Lachnospirales > Lachnospiraceae > Pseudobutyrivibrio. Next base: position 5,885 of record JAILAV010000031.1, read on the forward strand.
TCGTTAATACCATCTAAAAATCCAACCATTGGCATAATTTCGATTTTATATTTCTCAGCAAGTTCCTTAACAGTCCCCTTAACTTCTGTATCAGGATCATCAAGAAGCTGCTCATAAATGCCTTTCTCTAAAAGAAAATAATTCTGCCAAAATCTCTGTAAATCAGCCTGAGATTGATTCTGATTGTAGGCAATCTTCTGCCAATTTTCTAACAAACTCATAATAATTCCTCTCCAATTTATAATCAAAATATGTGGCTAGCCACGAGAGAGATTATATCATATCACATTATAAAAGGCTAGATACTATATAGCATCTAGCCTTTTAATACTAATCATATAAAACTCTAACACACTTAATAGGTGATCTGTACGTATAATTTGAAATCTTAATACCATCACGCTTATTAGATGCATGAACAATCTGTCCACCACCAATGTAAATAGCAACATGATTAATGCGACCACCCTTGCCATAGAAAATCAAATCTCCTGGCTTAAGTTCTGATGTAGAAATCTTAGTTCCTTCATTTGCCTGAGCACGTGAAGAATGTGAAAGATGAACACCGTATTTTGCCATAATTTGCATTGTAAAGCCAGAGCAATCTACACCACTGCTAAGAGATGTACCGCCCCAAACATATCTGTTTCCGACGAACTGAAGTGCATAATCGCAAAGTGCTGAACGAACATCAGAAACGCCTTCGCCATATCTTGCCTCAGTAAGCGTCATAGCTGTCTTAAGTGATAAATCTACATCTACATATTCTGCAGATACATAACCTTCATCACCATCAACATCAACCTTAATCCAATCATCATTCTGAGTGTTATCAAGGATAGCTACTTCTTCACCATCAGCAAGCTGATAGATAATCTCGCAATCTGTGTTAGGCTCAACACGAACTCTAAGTCCACCAGTGTTTGAAGTTGCAACGTATTCTGCAATCTCTACTGCCTTATCCCATGCTTCCTGACCAGTAAGAAGGTACTCTGTAAGAACATAACCTTCTACCTCGCCTGATTTAATATAGCTCCAATCTCCTTCTTCTTTGAGGATTTCAGCACCAGCCATTGCTGGGAATTTACCAACAAGCTTTCCTTCTGTAGAAGCACTTTCACGAATATTTAAGTTTCCTTCTGAAACATTACAGATACCAAGATTATTATATCCGTATATATCACCTAGGGACTTTGCAGTAGCTATTGCATCTGAATCACTCTTAGAAAACTCTTCAAGAGATGCAATATCAACTGCTCCTGCAGTAACTACGCCAGCTGTAATAGCAAGTTCAGAATCATCGTTTTTATTTTTTGTATTAACTTTATTATGAGAATCTACACCATAATCGATAATAAGTGCCAAAGCACATACTATAGAAAATGCAGATATGATACGCTTTTTCATTAAACCTCCAAAAATCATATCAAACAGACAACATATGGATTATAACAAGCGAAAAGGGATAAGTCAATATTTCGTAATAATTACGTAATAATATACAACTATATCTCTAATTTTTTACTTATTAAAATATTCCTTAGCTTCTTTCTTATCCTTGCTCATCTGGGCCTTTAATTCATCCACAGAATTAAATTTCATTTCCGGTCTAAGAAATTCCTGAAATGTAACTTTTACAAACTGCCCATACAAATCACCATTGTAGTCAAGAATATGTGTCTCTATACCAACAATTTTCTCATCGGATACAGATGGTTTAGTTCCTACATTGGTAACACCATGATATATTCTTCCATCGAAATCAATTGTTGTAACATAGACACCAAACTTAGGCACAAGTTTTGTCTTTTCAGGCATAATATTGATTGTAGGAATTCCTATCTTTGTTCCAAGATGTGCGCCATGAACAACCTCGCCCCAGACAAAATAATCGTAGCCAAGCATTTCATTAACGATATCTATATGGCCCTCTTTAAGCTCTTCGCGGATATAAGTGCTGCTAATATCTCTATCATTTCTCTTTATCTTTTGAATTTCATTGTATTCAAAACCCATTTCTTTAGACAAAGATTTTAATAATTCAGCGTTACCAGCCCCCTCTTTACCAAAGGTAAAATCTGAGCCAGAAACCATATATTTCATATTTAAGTTATCACAGAGAAATTTAATAAAATCCTCTGGTGATGTATTCATCAATCTCTCATCAAATGGACATTCTATTAAGTAATCCAAGCCCCCATTATCAAGCATAAACACACGCTCTTTATTTGTAATAAGACTTGGACTATTATCATCGAAAAGTGTCTGACGAGGAGAATTGGTAAATGTAATAAGACATGACTTTAGACCAAACTTCTTTTTGGAAATAATATCCTCTGCAAGCATATGATGTCCCTTGTGAACACCATCAAACTTACCTACAGTAATCGCTGTCTTTTCATTTAGTTTTGTTTCAAATAGTGAATGTAAGTACTCCATAGTTATTCCAAAAACATTTTCTCCAAAGTAAATAAATTGTCATTAAATGAATATACACCAATAAATCTATTATCTGGTAGGTACATTCTGTATCTTTTATCATTTTCAAAACTGCTGATTGATTCAGCAAAAACTTCAGTTACATCAACAGGCACACCATTAACAGCATGCTTAATTGCTTCCACTGTTGGAATAATAAATACAGTGTCCATATCTTCAAAGACTTGATCTATTGGAAGCATTATACCATCCAGATTACCTGCGTTTACAATACGCTGAACCTCATCTAAAGTCCTGGCATCTGAAATATCAAACATACTAACTCTAGTTCGTACAAGTGATTTCATTGTACACCCACATCCAAGTTTTTGACCAATATCATGGCATAAAGACCTAATATAGGTACCCTTGCCACAATGAACTCTAATAGTAACTTCAGGTAAATTCATATCTAGTATATCAATACTAAAGATAGATACTGGTCTGGCTTTACGTTCTATTTCCTTGCCCTCTCTGGCAAGCTCATATAATTTCTTACCATTAACCTTTAAAGCTGAATACATTGGAGGAACCTGCATTATATCACCTACAAAACTTGAAATAGCTTCCTCCACCTGAGTCTCTGACACATCTACGGAATTACGTTCTAAAACTCTACCACTCAAATCATATGTATCAGTCTCAACGCCTAAAAGCATGACACACTCGTAAACCTTATCCTTGTCTGTAAGCATATCACAAAGCTTTGTGGCTTTACCAACGCAAACAGGAAGCACTCCTGTTGCATCGGGATCAAGGGTACCAGTATGTCCTATCTTTTTTATCTTTAAAATGCCACGAAGCCTGGCAACAACATCAAATGAAGTATACCCGGCTTCTTTATATATATTAATAATGCCACTATTCATTAATTAATTCCTAACTCATTAAACTGTTCAGAAACCATTTCTACTATTTCATCAATAATTTTCCATGGTTCTTTAGTGTTAACAGAAAAACCAGCTGCCTTCTTGTGACCGCCTCCGCCATACTTACCAGTGATGACAGTTAAATCAACATCACCAGCCGCTCTAGTGCTACCCTTAAAATCTCCGTCCTCAAGCTCGTATAAAAATATTGCAACCTCAACACCTGTAGTGTCACGAAGCTGTTGAACTATACCTTCAAGGTGCTTACTTTGAGCTCCAAATTCAGCCATATCCTCAGCTGTAATAACTGCAGCTATAACTTTTCCATCTAAGAATGTTTTACAACTTAAAAGAGCTTTCCCAAGCATTCTATTTTGAATCATTGTTTTTGCATAATAAGTGTCTGTACAAATCTTTGGGTAATCAATTCCTAATGTCATGAGATATCCGGCTGCATCCATTGTTGACTCTGTTGTACAAGAATACTGAAATACTCCTGTGTCATGGATGATACCTGTGTAGAGACACTCTGCAATATCCTTTGTGATTTTATCTTTGCCTATCTGATTATAAACAAGCTCGCATGTGGAGCTATCATCAGGAATAATATAGCTAAACTCAGAAAAACCGCTATTGCTGAAATGATGGTCTATACATACTGTATGCTTTGCCTTTTCAAAAAAAGGAAAAGCATCTCCAAGTCTTCCTCCTTCACTACAATCAAGTGCAATATACAAATCGAAAACAGTGTCCTCTGGAAGTGTATGTATATCCTCAATCTTATCAGCATTTTTAAGAAATTTAAAAATGTTTGGAATAGGGTCAAGATAGACATGAGCCTGAATGTTTGGATAGTAAGTAACAATGTAGTTATAAACTGCAAGACAAGAACCGACGCAGTCCCCATCTGGTCTAATATGACCACTGATTCCTACTGTCTTTGCATTATCTAAAAGCTCATTAAAATTATCTATCATAGTCCCTCTCCAATCTAGTAATTATTCTTCATCCTGCTCCTTAGCATGTAATGGAGCATTCACTTCATCAATAAGCTTACTCATTTTAGCAGCGTAAGCAATTGACTGGTCGCTTACAAAGGTAATCTCAGGTGTGTTTCTAAGATTAACTCTGTGAGCCAACTCACGGCGGATGAATCCGGCAGAGCTTTTAAGACCTTCAATAGTCTTTTTAACTGCCTCATCATCACCGAGAACTGAAATATATGCTTTGCATGTCTTAAGGTCAGGAGCAACCTCTACAGATACAACAGATGTAACTGGTGAAATACGAGGATCCTTTACCTCAAGACGAATAATATTGCTAAGCTCACGCATAACTTCTTCGTTAATACGTGTGTTTTTTACTGAATTCTTTCTCATTATCTTGGTACCTCAACCATAATGTAAGCCTCAATAATATCCATTTCCTGAACATCATTGAAGTCTTCAATAACAAGACCACATTCGAAGTTTGATTTAACTTCCTTAACATCATCCTTGAATCTCTTAAGAGAACCAAGCTTTCCTTCATGAATAAGCTCGCCTTCACGTGTAACACGAACCATACAATCTCTCTGGAAGTAACCATCTGTAACGTATGAACCAGCGATGTTACCAACACCTGAAGCCTTGAAGATCTGACGTACCTCTGCGTGACCGATAACCTTCTCTTCGAAGATAGGATCAAGCATACCCTTCATAGCAGACTCAACATCGTTGATTGCATCGTAGATAACCTTGTAGAGACGAAGATCTACACCTTCTCTATCAGCTGTAGCCTTTGCCTGAGGGTCAACACGTACGTTAAATCCGATGATGATAGCGTTTGAAGCAGATGCAAGAACTACGTCTGATTCATTGATTGTACCAACGCCACCGTGGATTGTCTTAACAACAACCTCTTCATTAGAAAGCTTCTCAAGTGACTGCTTAACAGCCTCAACAGAACCCTGGACATCAGCCTTAACGATGATATCAAGTTCCTTAAGGTTACCTGACTCAATCTCGCTAAAGAGTGCATCAAGAGACATCTTAGACTTAGTCTGCTCAACAAGTCGATTCTTGTGCTCTGCAACGAATGTATCAGCAAATGCATGTGCTTCCTTCTCAGAATCAAATGACATTAATACTTCTCCTGCATTTGGAACCTCAGAAAGACCAAGAATCTCAACAGGAACTGAAGGACCAGCGCTCTTAACGCGAGCGCCTGTATCATCAAGCATTGCACGAACTTTACCATAGCAGCTACCGCAGGCAACTGGATCACCAACATGAAGTGTACCCTTTTGAACAAGTACTGTAGCTACAGCACCACGGCCCTTATCAAGCTGTGCCTCGATAACAAGACCACGAGCCTTACGGTTAGGATTTGCCTTAAGCTCAAGTACTTCAGCTGTAAGAAGAATCATCTCAAGAAGGTTATCGATACCTTCCTTTGTATGAGCTGAAACTGGACAGAATACTGTGCTTCCGCCCCAATCCTCTGGAATGAGCTGGTACTCAGAAAGCTCCTGCTTAACTCTATCGATATTAGCGTTTGGCTTATCAATCTTGTTGATTGCAACAATGATTTCGATACCAGCAGCCTTAGCATGGTTAATAGCCTCAACTGTCTGTGGCATAACACCATCATCAGCAGCAACTACAAGAATTGCAATATCAGTTGAATTAGCACCACGCATACGCATTGCTGTAAATGCCTCATGACCTGGTGTATCAAGGAATGTAATATCCTGATCATTAATTGAAACTGTATAAGCACCGATGTGCTGTGTGATACCACCAGCCTCACGGTCTGTGACCTTTGTATCACGGATTGCATCAAGAAGTGATGTTTTACCGTGGTCAACGTGACCCATTACACAAACAACAGGTGGACGAGATGGGAAGTTTGATGTATCCTCTTCCTCTTCCTTAAGAAGCTCGGCGATAACATCTACCTTTTCCTCTTCCTCACAGATACAGTTAAACTCAAGAGCGATTTCTGAAGCCTCGTCAAAATCAACTTCCTGGTTTACTGTAACCATCTTGCCCTTCATGAAAAGAGTCTTAACAACTGCAGATGACTGAACCTTCATCTTGTCTGCAAGATCCTTGATAGTGATTCTATCTGGGATTGTGATAGTAAGAACTTCATCCATGTTACGCTCTGGAGCCTTAGGAGCATTGTTCTTTTTCTTCTTTCCACCATTCTTTTCAAGATTGATGTAACGCTCCTGCTTCTTACCGCCTAAGTTGTTTTCTCTATCGTTATTGCCCTTCTTTTTCTTGTCATCACGACGTCCATTCTTTGAGTTTGAAGATGGAGCCATATCTGGTGCTGCAGCAGCCTGTGATGGACGCTTTGAAGGACGATCATTTCTCTCGCCTCTAGCATCATTTCTGTTAGGTCTCTCTGAACGATTCTGACGATATGGACGCTCCTGACGTTCTCTACGATCTGAACGTTCTGAACGTTCTGAACGTTCTTGACGCTCTGAGCGCTCTGGACGTTCTGTTCTTTCTTGGCGCTTGCTTCTTGTTTCTTCCTGACCTTCTGATGGGCGCTTTTTAGAAACAAACTCAGTATCTGTAGACTGAGCAGAAGCTCTCTGGGATGGACGAACACCATCAGCAAATGTACGAGGTCTGATAGGTCCTCTTGGCTGAGCTCCGCCCTGTGGCTTCTTGTCTCTATTTTCTTTTTTCTCACCTCTGTTATTATCAGAGCTGCGTCTCTTTCTGTCATCGCTTCCGCGAGTAACAACAAAGACATTCTTCTTTTTCTTAACTGGATTGCCTTCTTTGTCTACTTGACGTAACTTCTTAGCTTTAGCAGCGTCTTTAGATGCTTCTGACTTATTGAAATTCTTGCGAACTTTATCTGCCATATCATCCTCAACACCACTCATAGCTTTTGCTTCTATTCCATTAGACTCAAGAAAAGCAATTATATCTTTACTTTCTTTTCCAAGTTCTTTTGCTAATTCATGAACTTTAATTTTTGCCATCTAATATCCTCCTCATCTACACGTTTTGTATCTTATCTAAAATGCTTAAGGATAAATTTTCATCGCACACTACGATAGATGCCCGATATTCTTTACCAATTGCATGACCTAAAGATTCTTTAGTTCCGTATTCTACGTATTTAACATCGTAGAATTGACATGAATTAGAAAATGATTTCTTGGTACCATTAGATGCGTCGCTTGCGATAATACAAAGACATCCGCTTCCCTCTTTGATGGCTTGCTCACAGGCAAATTCACCACTGACAAGGGCACCAGCCTTCATCGCTAAGCTAATCATATTTAGTGCTTTATCTGTCATTCTCCAACTCCATATATAAACTATCAAATACCTTATCAGAAACAGCTTGCTTCAAAGAACGATTAAGACCTTTCTTTTTTAATGCTAAATCGAGGCACTCTTTATTTTTACAGACATATGCCCCTCTGCCCTGGAATTTATAGGACTTATCTAGCATTACACCATCAATATCCTTAACCAATCTAAAAAGCTTATCTTTTTCAAGCATGTTGCCACAAGCAACACATTTTCTTAGAGGTATTTTCTTCATTTTTATTCTTCCTCAGATGACTCTTCTGAAGCTTCCTCTGACTCCTCATAATCCTCATCAGTGTATTCTTCATCATCGTAGTACTCATCTTCATCGTAGTACTCGTCATCATCATAATCTTCTTCATAATCAAGGAAGTCGCCTGCTTCTCTAGCCTGAGTCTCACTCTTGATATCAATCTTGAAGTTTGTAAGACGTGCAGCAAGACGTGCATTCTGTCCTTCCTTTCCGATTGCAAGTGAAAGCTGATAATCAGGAACAACAACGCGAGCGCTCTTCTCATCTGCATCAGCAACAACTGCAACAACCTTTGCAGGTGAAAGTGCATTCTCGATAAGGTAAGCAGGGTTCTCATCCCACTCTACGATATCAATCTTTTCGCCGCGAAGCTCGTTAACGATTGCATTAACACGTGCACCATTCTGACCGACGCATGCTCCAACTGGATCAACATCCTCATCGTTTGACCAAACTGCAATCTTTGTACGGCTACCAGCCTCACGTGAAATTGCCTTAATCTCAACGATGCCTTCTCTAACTTCTGAAACTTCTTCCTCAAAGAGCTTCTTAACAAGCTCTGGATGTGTACGCGATACAAGGATACGAGGTCCCTTATTAGATGTCTTAACCTCTACAATATAAACCTTAATACGGTCCTGTGGCTTGTAGTACTCGCCCTTAACCTGCTCAGACTCTGCAAGGAATCCCTCAAGCTTACCAAGATTAACATGGATATTGTTACCTGAAAATCTAGTAACTACACCAGTAACAACCTTGTGCTGAAGCTCGTAGTACTCCTCATAAAGAACCTTACGCTCTTCCTCACGAATTTTCTGAGTAATTGTATTCTTAGCTGCTGTAGCTGCAATACGGCCAAAGTCCTTTGACTTAACCTCAACCTTAACGATATCGCCTACCTGAAGCTTACCATCAATATTGTGTGCCTCTGTTAATGAAATCTCCTCAACAGAATCCTTAACTTCATCAACTACTGTTTTTGCAAGATATACATGATATTCGCCTGTAGCTTTATCAATTGTAACTTCTGCGTTATCAGCCTTTCCGTAGTTGTTCTTGCATGCAATAAGAAGTGAATTCTCGATAGTCTCGATTAACACTTCCATGTTGATATTTTTCTCTTTCGCTAAATCTGTAAGAGCATCCCAAAAATCATTTGTATTTGTTGCCATATTTCCTCCTGTTCTGTTTAGAAATCTATTGATAATTTGATTTGTGCAACATCTGATCTGTTAAAATCAACAGTTCCATCGTCAAATTCGATAGTAAAAATATCTTTATCAAAACCTTTAAGTGTGCCTGTGAACTCCTTGGCTCCATTAATTGGCTTATAGGTTTTAATATCTACGTCTAATCCTATTGCTTTTTCAAAATGTTTGTCTTTTTTTAATACTCTGCCTAAGCCTGGTGAGCTGACTTCGAAGATATATCCTTCGTCACCACCAATCTGAGGCTCTGCGTCAAGCAACTCGTTCATCTTACGACTTACTTCAACACAATCATCAATTGTGATGCCTCCGTCCTTGTCAATATAGGCTCTCAGATAATAATCTGCTCCCTCTTTAACGTATTCAACGTCATAAAGCTCAAAGCCTAATTCATCAAGAATAGGAGTAATCAATTCTTCCGTACGTTTTTCGTAATCGGTGTGTTTTGACATAAATGTCCTCCTTATTCAGTTGTGAGTGTTCGGAAAAGAACATAAACAAAGAGAGAGCAAAAACGCTCTCTCTTTTAGTCGCTCTCTTCAATAACAATAGTTATTATAGCAGAATTATCGAATTTTTCAAGTTTTTTAGCCAAAAACCTGCATTTTAGTGGTGGAAAAGTCTAAGTCCTGTGAATGACATAACCATATTGTACTTATTACATGTCTCAATAACATTGTCATCACGTACTGAACCACCTGGCTGAGCTACGTACTTAACACCTGACTTGTGAGCACGCTCGATGTTGTCACCAAATGGGAAGAAAGCATCGCTTCCAAGAGCAACGTCCTTCATCTCATCAAGCCAAGCTCTCTTCTCTGCTTTTGTAAACTCAGAAGGTCTTGACTTGAATGTCTTCTGCCATACGTCATCGCCAATTACATCTTCATACTCATCACCAATATAAAGGTCAATGGCATTATCTCTGTCAGCTCTCTTAATTCCATCAACAAAATCAAGACCTAAAACCTTTGGAGCCTGACGTAGCCACCAGTTATCAGCCTTCTGACCAGCAAGACGTGTACAGTGAATACGTGACTGCTGACCAGCTCCGATACCAATTGCCTGTCCGTCCTTTACATAGCAAACTGAATTTGATTGAGTGTACTTTAATGTAATCATTGCAATAGCAAGGTCAATCTTTGCCTGCTCTGTAAGGTCCTTATTATCTGTAACAATATTAGAGAAGAAATCATCATTGATTACCAACTCATTTCTACCCTGCTCGAAAGTAACGCCAAATACTTCCTTTCTTTCAAGCTGCTTTGGAACATAATTAGGATCAATTTTGATAACTGCATAATTTCCATTCTTTTTAGCCTTTAAGATTTCAAGTGCTTCTGGCTCATATCCTGGTGCAATAACACCATCAGAAACCTCTCTCTTAATAAGCTTTGCTGTAGCGACATCGCAAACATCTGAAAGTGAAATAAAATCACCAAATGAAGACATTCTATCAGCGCCACGAGCTCTAGCATATGCATTTGCAAGAGGTGTAAACTCCATATCTAAATCGTCACACCAGTAAATCTTTCTTTCAATATCAGAAAGAGGAAGTCCCACTGCAGCACCTGCTGGTGAAAC
>JAILAV010000055.1 GCA_024681435.1 Pseudobutyrivibrio sp.
ACAATGATATCGAGTTAGGTTTTAACGGAGAACTAGACAAGGTTCTCAAGTCATTTAATCGTGTGTGCATAGTTGCATGCGGTACAGCTCTTCATGCAGGAATGATGGGAGCTCAGTTGATTAGAAAATGGTGTGGACTTATTGTGGAAGTGGAGATGGCTTCTGAGTTTATCTATTCTGATACGGTTCTCGACAAGAATACTTTGTTCATAGCAGTTTCACAGTCAGGCGAAACAATTGACACATTAGAGGCCTTAAATAAGGCAAAGGAATGTGGCGCATTATGTCTAGCTGTTCTTAACGTGCGCGGCTCATCAATTTCAAGAGTTTCTGATTTCACTCTTTATACAGATGCCGGCCCAGAAATTGCTGTTGCCAGTACAAAGGCTTACACAACTCAGCTTCTTATTTTCTATATGCTTGCTCTAAAGATGTCTTTCCTTAGAGGCAAAATGTCAGAGACAGAATTTGAAAGTGCAATCACAAATCTTAGAAAAATCCCTGAGGCAATTGAATATGTGCTTGGTCAGAAGGACTATATTCATAGACTTGCAAAGGAAGTTATCACAGCTTCTGATTTGTTTATGATTGGTAGAGGTCTTGATTATTTAGTTCTTATGGAAGGAGCTTTAAAGCTTAAAGAGATTTCTTATATCCATTCAGAAGCTTATGCTTCAGGTGAGTTGAAACACGGTCCGATTGCTCTTATTTCAGAGGGAACACCAGTAATTGCTGCTGTTACTCAGACACATCTGATTTCAAAAGCATTATCAAATGTAAAAGAGATTAGAGCACGAGGAGCTAATGTTGTACTTCTTGCAAAGGATGAACTTAAAGCAGATTTCTCAGAGGAATATCATGTAATTGGCCTTCCTAATTTGGAAGATGAGTACATGTCATTCCCTGAAATTGTAGCCCTTCAGATATATAGTTATTATGTGTCAGCAGATAAGGGATTAGATGTAGATAAGCCAAGAAACTTGGCAAAAGTTGTTACCGTTGAGTAATTTTTAGGGAATAAATACGGGTTTCGTAGACCACAATCTTTTTGTTATCAAAAAAATTTATAGTCATATTATTGCACACAATAGTGTTTTGCTATTTATATTTTTCTGAATTCATGATATTATGTCATAGTTTTTATTGTGTTATATAAAATGAGGTATATGAAATGAAAAAAGGAAAAGTAGCGTTAAGGAATTCTATGGCATTTAAACTTGTCGTAGTATTCGAGACTATTTTCATAATAGCAATGATTTCAGTTAGTGCGTTGGCTATTATTAATTCAAGAAACACACTTAAGAATACTTACAGAAATTATACTAAAAACTTGGCCGAAGTGGCCGCTAGTACCGTTGATTCTACAATGGATTCAACAGGTAGATATATCACTTTAGAGGGATATACAGATTTAACAGGCTCTACAATTGAGACATATCTTATTTCAGAGTTAGTTGATGATGTTGAGGGCAATAGACAGTCCACATTTGACACATTCGATAAAGCTCTTGGAAATATACTCATTGAAGGTGTCGAAGGTTCGTATGCATATTACGTAAGCAATGACGGAACAATGGTATACCATCCTACAATTGAGAAAATTGGTGCGCCTGTAGAAAACGCTGCTGTAAAAGGTTTGGTTGAGAGACTTCAGGCCGGCGAGAAGCCAGAAGATATAGGTAGTGGTTCAGTTATATACAAATATAACAACGCTCAGAAGTATGCAGGTTATTCTTTTACTTCAGCTGGTAATATTGTTATTGTAACAGGTGATTATGACTTAATCATGAGCCCTGTAAAGAGACTTGGAACAACAATTATAATAACTGTTCTTATAGTTTTATTGGCTTCTATGGTTATTGTTTACTTAGTAAGCAATAGAATGCTTCGCCCATTAGGTGATGTGGCAGAAATCATTAAAGACACTGCTCATTTCAACTTTAAGAAGAATGCTAAGGGTGAGAAGCTTGCAAATCGTAAGGATGAGATTGGCTTAATAGCAAATTCCGTTCGCGTCATGAGAGGCTCACTTCGTGCTATGGTTACTGATATCACAGCCACAGAAGATAGAATTAGCGACAATGTTAATACATTAAAGTCCACAGCAGATAATGTTAATGGCATGTGTTCTGACAACTCAGCAACAGCTCAGGAGCTTGCAGCATCAATGCAGGAAACATCAGCAGCAACAGCTGAGATTAGCAATAATGTTTCTATAATTAAAGATGAAGCTAGCCATATCGATGACATGGCTGTTGATGGAGCAGATCTTTCAAAAGATATTAAGAATCGCGCTTCTGATCTCAAGGTTAGCACAAAGCAGGCTACTGACCGTACAAAAGAAACATACGAATATGTTAGACATGAAACAGACGAAGCAATCGAAAATGCTAAGGCTGTTGAGAAAATCAATGATCTTACAAACACAATCATGCAGATTTCTTCTCAGACATCATTGCTTGCACTCAACGCTTCTATTGAGGCTGCCAGAGCCGGTGATGCTGGTAGAGGATTTGCAGTTGTTGCTACAGAGATTAGTAATTTGGCTAAGCAGACAAGTGAAGCTGTTAGCAACATCGATGTAATTGTAGGCGATGTAAATCATGCAGTATCACAGATGTCATCTTGCCTGGAAGATACTACTAGATTCCTTGAGGAGACAGTTCTTGTGGACTATGCAGATTTCGGAAAGGTTTCAGAGCAGTATTATTCTGATGCTGAGGTGTTTGAGAATAGCATGAGTTCTATCTCCACTGGAGTACAGGAACTATCAAATTCTATTGATAAGATTTCAGATACTCTTGAGCACATCAATACTACTGTTGGAGAATCTGCAAGCGGCGTATATGACATCGCTGAAAAGACTACAGGAATCGTTGATGGTACAGGCGAAGTAAATGAAAAAGTTGGCGATACAGAAACTGCTATTTCTGCATTGTCTAAAATAGTAGGTCTATTCCAGATGGACGAACAGGAATAGATTCTTGTCCACCTCTCCCATAATAGCTATAATCAGTTTATGATGTAGCTATTGGGAGAGTTTTTTTATGAAGGTATTAATTGTTGAGGATGAGATTCGAATTAGGGAGGGCTTGGTAAAACTACTAAGTAAATTCGATGACAAGTATGAAATTGTTGATGAGGCTTCAGATGGTCAGCAGGGGTTAGAGCTAAGTAAAAAATATCGGCCAGACATAATCATCACAGATATTAAAATGCCAAATATGGATGGCCTAGAAATGCTTTCGGCTATTTATGGTACTGGCATGAAGACAAAAGCCATAGTAATAAGTGCTTACTCTGAGTTCGAGTATGCCAGAGGGGCAATGAGGCTAGGTGTTACTGAATATCTTTTGAAGCCAGTATCTCTTGCAGATTTTTCTCAGGCTTTGGATAATATTTCAGAGCAGATTGCAGAAGATAATCGCAAGAAACCGGAGCAGGTAGGCACTCTAGAGCAGATATTTAGAGATGTGGTATTAGGCCACAGAGCGCCATCTACAGAGACTGTAGAATATCTTAAAAATGCATACGATATTACTTCTAACCAAAACTTTTTTGTTGTATGTGCCTATCTTGGCAATTCCTTTGAAGATAAGCGAGAAGATAAGTTAAAGTTTTTGCGCCAAGCGTTTTCAAGTTATGGACAAATAAAATATACTGTGCTGGATTCTCAGTATCACAAATCAATAATAATGCTTGTGTATTCCTATAAGGATGGTCACGATATTGAGCGTTTCATTCAATATCAGTTGTTGAAGCAGGTTGACTCAGATATTGTTGTTGGATGTGAAGAATTAGCAGGTATTGAAGGCTTGGTAACTGGGATAAATGATTTATATCCATATATGGATTGGAATATATCATTTGAGGAGGGTATTGTAATATCATATCCAAAAATCACCCAGGTTCAAACCACAATATGCATATATCCAATCGACATTGAAAATCAGATTAAGACAGCTATTTTTGCCAGAGATGAGGATAAAGTGAATGCTGCGGTTAAGAGTTTTCACAATACATTTTTAGATGGCAAAATATATAATCCACGAGAGTTAAAAGAGTGCTATGTTAGATTTTTGTGGACTATTTTGGAGGTTGGCAAGGAAGCTGGTTGCAGACAGGATGGCAGCATCAAGAGACAGAATCTTTTGGACAAAATAATGAATTCAAAAACACATGAGGAACTAAATCACATATGTGATAAGGTTTTGGCGGATTTTGAGTTTAAGGCCAAGAAGTCATCTTCTAATCATCTTGTTGTGCGAAAGGCTGAAGGCTTAATTCAGGAGTTTTATAATACGGGAATCACTTTAGATGAAATCGCAAGCAAAATGAATATTACTCCAGAATATTTAGGTACACAGTTCCATAAAGAGACCGGCATGACCTACAGTGCCTATCTTAAAAATTTTAGAATTACAAAGGCTAAAGAGCTATTGATAAGCACAAATATGAAGCTGTATGAAATAGCTGATAAGGTTGGATACCAGGATCCAAAATATTTTAGTAAGGTATTTAGGGAAGTTACAGGACAGCTTCCAGCAGAATACAGAAGAACAATTAAATAATGACCATTGAAAATTCCTCTTTTTTTAGATTTGTCACATTTTTAGTTTTGGGAAATGAAACTAAAATGTAGTTGACACTTAAAGAAGGAGGATTTTTTTATGAAGAAAATAAAGGAGTTCTTTAGATATGACAATATTGGATTACTCTTTATTTTGCCTGCATTTATTTACATGGCATACTTTGTAGGTTATCCAATTATCAGCAATATTGTTTTAAGTCTAAAGGATGTATCAGTGAGAAATCTTGCAAATGGACAGCAAAATTTTATCGGTTTTGCAAATTACGCTGAAATCCTTTCTGATGAAGTTTTTAGAAAAGCATTGGTAAATACTTTAGTATTTACAGTTTCTTGTCTTGTATTCCAGTTTTTAATTGGATTTCTATTGGCATTGCTTTTTAATAAAAGATTTAAAATTGCGAAGCCGGTAAGAGGACTTTTAATGATTCCTTGGATGATGCCAATGACAGTAACAGCTTTGATGTTTAAGTTTATGTTTTCCACAGACGTAGGAATTATTAATTATATGCTTAAATGTCTGGGAATTATCCAAGAAAATATAGAATGGTTAACTACACCAGGAACAGCTATGGCAGCTGTAGTTATGGCAAATATTTGGATTGGAATTCCATTTAATACCATTCTAATTTCAACAGGATTAACTACTATTCCTCAAGAATTATATGAGAGTGCATCAGTTGATGGTGCCAATAAACTTCAAAAGCTATTGAATATTACTATTCCTCTTTTGAAGCCTACAATAGAGTCTATTTTGGTGTTAGGTTTCATTTATACATTCAAGGTGTACGACCTGGTATATGTTATGACAGAAGGCGGTCCAGTTAACTCTACACACTTGTTATCGACATATTCATATAAGCTTTCCTTCGACATGTTCCAGTACAGTAAAGGCTCAGCAGTAGCCAATGTATTATTTGTAATATTGCTTTTAGTAGGAATGCTTTACATAAGGATTACTATGAAGGGAGAAGAGGAATAATGGAGTCAGAAAGAAGATTAAGTAAAAGAGAAAATATAATATGTTGCATAGTGGCTTTGGCACTTTTGATAGTTTTACTGTTTCCATTGTTTTGGACATTTGTTACATCACTAAAGACTGAGCAGGAAATTTTTCAAATCCCACCTACATGGTATCCTCATGTGTTAAATACAAAATCCTACGCAGCTCAAATTGAAACTGGTGATTTTAATATGTTCTCATCATTTTTCAATAGTTTTGTTATCTCAATTGGAGCAATGTTGATTGCGGTTGCACTTGCTGTTCCAGCATCTTACGCAATTGCTAGATATAAATTCAAGGGTAGAAAGTTTATGCTTTTATTCTTCCTTGTTAGCCAGATGTTGCCAGTATCAGTACTATTGACACCTATGTTTATTATGTTTAAGGGTATGCACGTGTATAATACATGGGCTTCAGCTATTTTGGCAGATGCAACTATAGGAATACCTTTTTCAGTTTTGATACTGAAGAATTATTTCGCTTCAATTCCGGCAGCCCTTGAGGAAGCTGCATATATAGACGGATGTACCAGAATATCTGCATTCTTTAGAATACTAGTGCCTGTTGCAAAGCCAGGTGTAATAGTTTGTGCAGTGTTCTCATTCTTATATGCATGGGGTGATTTAGCATATGGAATGACATTTATTTTGGATCAGCAGAAACGACCTATCACAGCAGGTATTTTCAATTTCATGGGTCAATATGGAACAAAATGGAGCTATTTAACAGCCTTTGCTATTGTGGCAATTATTCCAGTAGTTCTTATATTCGTATTCATGCAAAAATATATTATTAGCGGAATGACTAATGGTGCAGTAAAGGGTTAATAGTTGGGGTATTTATTATGTTTGAGAAGAAAGGTAATGCTCTTTACTATGGCTTTGATACAGAAAAAGTTTTAATTGAGCCATGGGGCAATGGGGTTAGGATTAGAGCTACAAAATGTGAAAAGTTCCCAGAAGAAAACTGGGCTCTGTTAGATATTAAACCTGTTGAGGGAGAAATAAAAATTTCCCAGAATTGTGCTCAGGTGTCTAATGGGAAAATTAAAGTAACTATTTCAAAAGCTGGAAAGATAGAAATATATAAAAGTGGCGGCGAAAAGATTCTTGAGGAGTATTCAAGAAATCGTAAATCCGTTACAGATCCAAAATGCAGTGCTCTTGAAATAGAGGCCAGAGAGTTTAAACCAATTATTGGTAGTGACAGCTTTCACCTAACGCTTAGATTTGAATCTTTAGATAGGGATGAAAAAATCTATGGAATGGGCCAATATCAGCAACCATATTTGGATTTAAAAGGGGTGGATTTAGAGCTGGCTCACAGAAACTCCCAGGCCAGTGTGCCATTTGCCCTTTCATCAAATGGATATGGATTCCTATGGAATAACCCAGCGGTAGGCCGAGCAGTTTTTGGAAAGAATATTACTTCATTTGAAGCCTATTCCACAAAAGTTTTGGATTATTGGGTTGTTGCAGGTGATACCCCATCAGAAATCATATCAAGCTACGCCAAAGTAACGGGAACAGTTCCGATGATGCCAGAATATGGCCTTGGATTCTGGCAAAGTAAGCTCCGTTATCAGACGCAGGAAGAATTAATAGCAATTGCAAAGGAATATAAGAGACGAGAGATTCCACTTGATGTAATCGTTGTAGATTTCTTCCACTGGGCTAAACAGGGAGATTGGAAATTCGACAGCACCTATTGGCCAAATCCTAAGGAGATGGTTAAAGAAGTCAATGAGCTTGGAACGGAAGTAATGGTGTCTATATGGCCTACAGTTTCCCCTGAAAGTCTCAATTATGAGGAAATGCTTGAAAAAGGATATCTAATTAATGTGGAACGAGGCCATCGTATTGGAATGAATTTTCAGGGAGAGACAATTCATTTCGATGCCACAAATCCGGATGCTCAGAAATTCATTTGGAGTAAGGCGAAAGAAAACTATTATGATAATGGAATAAAAATATTTTGGCTAGATGAGGCAGAGCCTGAGTATAGTGTTTATGATTTTGATAATTATAGATATTACAAAGGCGCAAATGTTGAAGTGGGAAATAGTTATCCTATCGGATATGCGAAGGCCTTTTTTGATGGAATGACAGAAGCTGGGCAAAAGGATATAGTGAATCTTGCTAGATGCACATGGGCCGGTGGACAAAGATATGGTGCTCTTGTCTGGTCTGGTGATATTGCTTCAAGCTTTGAAAGCATGCGAAATCAGTTGATTGCTGGTTTGAACATGGGAATAGCAGGTATACCTTGGTGGACCACTGATATTGGAGGATTCCATGGTGGCAATCCAAATG
This sequence comes from Pseudobutyrivibrio sp., assembly GCA_024681435.1. Taxonomy (GTDB): domain Bacteria; phylum Bacillota; class Clostridia; order Lachnospirales; family Lachnospiraceae; genus Pseudobutyrivibrio. The sequence continues at coordinate 7,904 of JAILAV010000055.1, forward strand.
ATGAGGATTACAGAGAATTGTTTGCAAGATGGTTTGCATGGGGAGCATTCTGTCCTGTAATGAGGTTACATGGCGATAGAGAACCTCGGCAGCCACAGGTTGGAACAACAGGTGGTGCTACATGTTGTTCAGGTGCAGCTAATGAGGTATGGAGCTATGGAAATGAAGTATATGAAATTTGTAAGAAATATATAGGTATTAGGGAGAAACTTCGCCATTACGTAAGAGGATTAATGGAAAAGGCTCATCAGAGTGGAACACCTGTAATTAGGACACTTTTCTATGAATTCCCTGATGATGAAAAGAGCTGGGATATTGATGATGAGTACATGTTTGGGGACAAAATATTAGTGGCGCCAGTGCTTTATTCAGGATTGAAAAAGCGAAATGTTTATCTTCCAAACAATGTTACTTGGAAAGAATATGAGACTGGTAAAATCTATGAGGGCGGTCAGGTCGTTGAATGTGATTGTCCACTGAATATAATTCCTATATTTATTAGGGATAATAGTGATAATATCCTTGCGTAGATTCAAGGCAATAATTAAGATTAAATCAGGGGCGACCCTGATTTAATTTATGTATGGGGAATAATGATGAAAAAGAAGCTTAGCTTAAGGAAAAAGATAATATATGTATTTATGTTAGTGGCATTAATGTCTAGTTTTATGCTAGGTATTTTTTCATATATCAATATTGCAAGCTCCCTGAAGAAAAGTATGGAGCAAAGCACAAATAATATGCTCCTTCAGGTGGACAACAATATCAATATCTTACTGAATTCATACGAGGATGTCTTATATCAGATTTATACCAGTGACGACGTGATTTCATATGTGGATGACGTTAACAATGGTAATAATGCTTCAGTGGCTAAAAACAACATCAGACGCTATTTAAGAGCTCTTGTAAATTCAAAGGATTATATCAGATCTATTACAGTAATATCCAGTGATAAAAATATAATTGCATACGACCAGATGACCAATAAAACATATGAGAATGGTTGGCTCGTTAATTTCAGCTTAGACAAAGAATCTCTATATGATGAAATATCTGAGAATGCCCTACTCCATATTTTTAATCCAGAGTATGCAACTACATTCGCCAATGAAGAGTACTATCTGTTGCACATTGGCCATAGACTAATTGACTACAAAAATATCAGAAGAGATGTTGGTGTAGTTGTTGTTAGTATTGATGAACAAGCTATTCAAAAAAGCTGTTTAACAAGCGTAAGCAGTGGTGATTTCATTTTTATAACAGATGATAATGGCAAGATCTTAAGTTGCGGTGAGCATAGTAAATTCATTGGAAGAACACTTAATTTAAATAAAGTTGATTGTTATGAAAACTTTGTTAGTAAGCAGCTAGATATGACTGATTTCGAAATATATTCTTATAGAGATGAGAAATTAGGTTGGAATATAATCTGTGCTAAAAATAGCGAGCCGCTTATTACAGCTCTGCATAAGCAGTTAAATCTAATTATTATAGTTGAATTAGTTGTATTTGCTTTTATTACTATCATTATTTTTGGCATGACTGAAAGACTGGCCAGATCTGTAGATAAGGTAGTTAGAGGAATGCAGAAGGCTCATGTGGTAACCTCTGGTCTTACTGTGGAGATTGATGATTCGATGCCAGTAGAAATTGAAACCATAGCAGAAGGTTTTAATGAGATGATAAACAAACTCAACGAAGCTAATGAAAGTGAGCGAATTGCTATGTCAAAGCAAAAAGAGGCTCAAATAGCAGCCTTAGAGGCTCAGATTAATCCTCACTTTTTATATAACACTCTTGATACAATCAATTGGATAGCTATTGATAAGGACGAGTATGAGATTAGTAATTCAATAAGTGCGTTGGCTTCGATTTTACGATATGCCATCAATGAAAGCAGCGCCATTGTTCAATTGAAAGATGAATTTGAGTGGTTGAAAAAGTATATTTATTTGCAGCAGGTGAGATTGAAGAATAAATTTGTTTGTAATATTAATGCAGACTTAGATGTTTTAGATGCAAAGATTCACAAACTATTGCTGCAGCCATTTGTAGAGAACTCTATCGTCCACGGTTTTGATGACGTGCAGGATGAGTACAGACTGGATATCAGTGCTGCAATTGAAGATAAATTAGTAATTAAGATTCAGGATAATGGAACAGGAATGGCTCCTGAGATTGTAGATAAGATAAACTCTATGGAGATTCTTGAAGAAGATTCAAGAAAGCATATAGGAATGGGAAATGCTATTACCAGACTTCACATGTACTATGGGGAAGAGGGCTCAGTAAAGGTTGAAAGCCAGCTGGGTGAAGGTAGTATAGTTTATATATTTATTCCTTTAGAAAAATAGTTTTAGAATATTCCTCTTTTTTTAGAAAAGTTGAGTTTTGATAATATTCTATGCCTCATATAATACAGACATAAAGAAAAAACACTAATAAACAGGAGGTGTTATGATGAAAAAGGGGTTTTTAAAAATACTTGCAGCAGCAATGTGTTTTTCAATGCTTGCTGTAGGTTGCGGTTCATCAGGTAGTGCTTCAGGTGGTACAAACACAGCCGATGGATCAGGAGCAGATGCTTCAGGTGATGTAACGATTTGGTACTATTGGGAGACAGAAGGACATCAGCAGGCACTTAATCACATTATTGAAGAGTTTAATAGCCAGCAGGATGATGTAACTGTAGAAGCAAAGTATGTTCCATTTGCAGATTTCAAGAAACAGTTATCTGTAGGAGCATCAGCTGGCGAACTTCCAGATTTGGTTATCCTTGATAATCCAGATCATGCTGCATACGCTGCAATGGGGATTTTTGCAGATTTGACAGGCAGATTTGATGTCAGCAAATACTATGATGGTCCTGTAAATTCTTGTACACTTGATGGCAAGCTTTACGGTGTTCCATTTGGAAGTAATGATTTAGTATTGTTCTACAACGAGGATATGTTAGCAGAGGCCGGTTGTGAAGTTCCAACTACTTGGGATGAGCTTTTAGATGTTGCTAAAGCAACTACAACAGACAAGGTATATGGCTTCGCACACTGCGCATTACAGAATGAGGAAGGTACATTTAACTTTTTACCATGGGTATGGTCTACAGGCGCAACTTCTTACGAAATCGACTCAGAAGGCGGTATCAAGGCACTTGAGTTTGAGAAGAGCTTAATTGAATCAGGAGCATTCCCTAAAGAGGCTATCAACTGGACTCAAGGTGATACAATGAACCAGTTTATTTCAGGTAACCTTGCTATGATGATTAACGGAACATGGCAGATTCCTACAATGAGAGAAGAAGTTCCTGACTTAAAGTGGAATGTTGCTCCTATTCCTCAGGATAAGCAGCAGGCATCTGGCCTTGGCGGTGAGAATTATGCTGTTATCGCTGGCGGAAATGAAGAGGGTGCTATTAAATTCCTTGAGTACGCAACTAGCGGTGAGACATGCTTATATATGATGAATACAATGGGATATATATCAGCAAACTCCGAAATCGCAGAAACACAGTTTGAAGGTGATGCAGTATACCAGGTATTCGTAGATGAAATGAAGTATGCAAATGCAAGAGGTCCTCTCCCTGAATGGCCTGATATTTCAGATGCTATTTCTCTTGCATTCAACAAGGTACTTATAGGTGATGCAGAGCCGGCCGACGCGGCAAAAGAAGCGCAAGCTACTATCGATTCAATAATAGGTAACTAATAATCAATTCATTCTTTTTTCTTCTAAGGCAGGAATTATATTCCTGCCTTTATGATTAATAGGAATATGTTATGAGGAGCATAATTTATGAAAAACAAAGTGAAAATCACATCGCAGTTTTGGAGCAGATATAGAAATTTAGTTAGGACAGAAATGATTCCATATCAATGGGCAGTATTAAATGATGTGGCAGGAATCAAAATAGAACGAGAAAGAAATGATTCCAGCATTCCAAATGAAAAAAGCCATGCGATTGAGAATTTCAAAATTGCAGCAGGCAAAGCGAAAGGCACACATTACGGATGGACATTCCAGGACAGTGATGTGTATAAATGGCTTGAGGCAGTGGCGTACTCTTTGAGAGAAAAAATGGACCCTGAGCTTGAGAAAAAAGCTCTTGAGGTAATTGATTTGGTTGCTGAGGCCCAAGAGCCTGACGGATATTTAGATACATTCTATTCAATTCTTGGTTTGGAATGGAGATACAAAAGATTAGCCGGCAGTCATGAATTATATTGCATGGGGCACTTTATTGAAGCTGCAGTGGCATATTATGAGGCTACAGGAAATGAAAAGGTTTTAACCGTTGCAAAAAAATGTGCAGATAATATTTATGAAAACTTTGGATTAGAAGAAGGAAAAATACATGGATATGATGGCCATGAGGAAATAGAGATAGGATTACTTAGGTTGTACCACGTTACAACTAATGAAAAATACTTGGAATTGGCAAAATTTTTTCTTACAGAGCGTGGAAAACATCCAAACTTTTTCAAAGAGCAGGCAGCTGTATATGAGGGTCCAAATGCTTTAAATGGAATAGAGGATATGCCTGATACATATTTTCAAAATCACGAGCCTGTAAAGAATCAAACAACTGCTGAAGGTCATGCAGTAAGAGTGGTTTACATGTGCACTGCATTGGCAGATTTAGCAGCTACAACTGGTGATAAAGAGCTTTATGATATCTGTAAAAGATTATGGGAAAACATTACCAGTAAGAGAATGTTTATTACAGGTGGCATAGGCTCCACCGTAATAGGTGAGTCGTTTACTCTGGATTATGATTTGCCTAATGATACTATGTATTGCGAAACATGCGCAGCTATAGGTTTAATCTTTTTTGCAAGACAGATGTTAAGAATAAAACCAAAGGCTGAGTATGCCGATGTGATGGAACGTGCTCTTTATAATTGCGCTTTGGCAGGAATGGCATTGGATGGAAAACATTTCTTTTATGTAAATCCGCTAGAAGTTAATCCTTTGAAGTCAAAAATGGATCCAACCAAAAGTCATGTGAAGCCTGTTAGACCTTCGTGGCTGGGATGTGCATGTTGTCCTCCAAATTTGGCAAGAATGGTAGCTTCCTTGGATGACTACGTATATACGGTAGGGGAAGATGCAATTTATGTTAACTTATATGTGGCATCTGAGTCATGTTTTGAATTATCTAGTGGCTCGATTAATATTGAGCAGGATAATGAGTTTCCATGGGATGACAAGACAAAAATTAAGATTAATAATATTTCGCTAAAGAATATGCCTGTAGGCCTGAGATATCCATACTGGGCAGATGGTTTGGAACTATCAATCAATGGTAAGACACAGGATTATGAGATTAAGGCTGGATATATATTAATTGATGTTCCAGCCTATACAGAATTCAATTTAGAACTTTCATTTGATGTAAAAATAAGACGATACTACGCTAATCCAGCTGTATCTGATGATGTAGGAAAAGTTGCTGTTGGCCGTGGTCCATTTATCTATTGTTTAGAGAGCGTTGATAATGGAGAAATGCTCCAATGTATAGAATTACTCAAGGACAGCAAGCTTGAATACAAGTGGAATCCAGAAATCTTAAATGGAGTTGGAATTATAGAAGGTAATGGAAAGCGCATTAATACCACAAAGGATGAACTTTATTCTGTGACAAGCTATTCTTATACAGATACTAAACTAAAATTCATTCCATATTATGCATGGGCAAACCGTGGTGAAAATGAAATGATGGTCTGGGTAAGGGAGAGCTAGAAGTATTCAGATAAAGGTCTATAAAATTCATACTAACGATGACTTGATTAAATAGCGCACAACTAATATAATATAGTTACTTTAACTTTTTTTCTATAAAAGGAGGTTATGTAATGAGTGATTTTTTAGAGTTGGCAAAAACTAGAAGAAGTGTGCGTACATTTGATGGTAATCCAGTTCCAGCTAGTATTATTGATGAGTTAAAGAGTTATGCGAATAGTATTACAAATCCATATGGTATAAATGTTAGATTTGAGTTTTTAATTGGGGATGAGAATAAGCTATCGAGTCCGGTTATATTTGGTGAAAAGATGTATATTGCAGCTTTGATGGAGCCAGGTAAAAATGCTGAAGAGGCTTATGGCTATGCATTCCAGGATCTTTTGATGAAGGCTCATGAAATGGGGCTTGGAACAGTTTGGATTGGTGGCACAATGCCTCGTGACAAATTTGAAAAGGCTTCTAATATAGCAAGTGATGAAGTTATGCCTTGTATGAGTCCCATAGGAGTTGCTGCAAAGAGCATGTCAATGAAAGAAAGTCTCATGCGTAAAGGTGTGAAGGCGGACAAGAGATTTGATTTTGATAAGTTATTCTTTATTGATAGTTTTGAGTCTGGATTAACAGAACAGAAGGCAGAGGAGCTTGGTCTACAAAAAGCTTTAGAAGCTGTAAGGGTAGCGCCATCTGCAGTTAATAAGCAGCCATGGAGAGTTGTAGTTATTGGCGATATGGCTCACTTCTATGTAAAGCATGACAGAGGTTATGATAACGGAAAATATGACCTCCAGAAAATAGATTTAGGTATAGCTCTTTATAATTTTGAGAGTCAGCTTAAATCCGAGGGAAAAGCTCCTAATATTGAGGAAGCAGACCCAGGTATAGCATTACCTAATGATATAGAGTATATTGTGTCATATAGAATATAATTCTATTTGGAGGTGGCATATGTACTTAGTTTCAATCTATTTTGATGAGCACACAAGCAAGGTGCTTAACAGATATATTAAGGGGATTTCTGAATGTACTGGAAATACTTTTATGATTGATAATAATGTACCTGGTCACATCACCGTACTTAGCATTGAAGCTCCATCAAAGGATGTTTTGATGGAGAGATTTGATGTTGCATCAAAGAATGTAGCATCAGGTGATATTATAATCCCATCTATTGGGCAGTTATTGCCTTATGTAATCTATGCAGCTCCAGTTATAAATGAGTATTTATTGGAGCTTCAACTAAATATGATAAATGCGTTCTCTGATATTGAGGGGGTATCCATTAGCAAATACTATTCAAAGAATTCATGGATGCCTCATGTTACATTGGGTAAGACTCTTGATGAGAAGCAAATGAAAAGTGCTTTTGAGTATTTGCAAAAGCACTTTTTGCCTTTTGAAGCTAAAGTTGAAAAAATAGGATTGGC
>JAILAV010000075.1 GCA_024681435.1 Pseudobutyrivibrio sp.
TTCACACAATGGAGGTGTTGGCCATATCTGGGGTAAACATGTAGTTTATGTATTTCTTCGAAACACACGCTACACAAAAGAGTTGCTAGATGAGAGCGAATTCTTCTCAGCCTGCTTCTTTGACATGAATGATGTGAATAACGCAAGATTAATGAAAGTATTAGAGCAGCTCAGTGGACGAAATGAAGACAAGCTGGCAGCTTGTAGAGTTGAGATTGAGCACGCAATGAACGTACCTTATATTGACGATGCCAATTTCATCATCTTATGCAGAAAAATCGCAGCAGTCCCAATGACTGAGAACACCATTTTGGACCAGAAAATCCTAAACATCAACTACACCGAACGCCACCTGGATGACTTCCACACCATGTACATCGGAGAAATCCTGGACATTCGCGCACGCTAGCGTATTGATGCAATATGTTATTCCGGCCATAAAAAGCGCCGCTTAGTAGGCATCAAGCTCTAATAGTTCTCAAGCGAAGCATTCTTAGCTGAGCGGAGAATTATTAGGCTTGTAGCCGTAACTAAGCGGCGTTTGTAATTTACGTTTACTGGAAGAATGACATCTCTTCATCCAATACTTTTGCGATTTCGTTGAGTCCGTTGGCTTTAATCGTGAGCTCGTCCATAGTATTTGATAGGTCCTCCATGGACATGCGGGTTGCTTCTGAGCTGGCCGCATTCTCTTCTGAAATAGATGATAGCGATGTAATTGTATCTGAGATTACATTGCTGGCTTTTCGCGATTTCTCAACGTTTTCAACGATGTCTCCTGTAAGTGCTATAGAGCGATTGATTTCATCAATCAATGTATCAACCTGCTCGATGGTTCTGTGGATAGTGCTACGCTGCTTGCTGATAGCTTCCTGAACACTTCCTGCCTCTTCCATAGTCTTGCTAGAATCTGAAGCAAGTCCCTTCATAGCATCCTGAATATTTCTAGCTGATTCAGCAGACTGATCAGCCAACTGTCTAATTTCGTCAGCAACAACTGCGAATCCCTTTCCTGCCTCGCCTGCACGAGCAGCCTCAATGCTGGCATTTAATGAAAGGAGGTTTGTCTGCGATGCGATGGCATCAATTACAGATACTGCCTCGCTGATTGTTGTAACAGCGCTATTTGTGTTACCGATAAGCTCTACAATACCGTCGATAGCAGCAATGCTTTCTCTAGTAGATGCTCTAAGCTCATTAAGCTTATCCTGACTGGCTGTGGAATTCTCCTGCATAGAATCTGCCAAGCCCTGCATATCGTCAGTATTCTCAATAATAAGCTTAATAGCTTCGTTAATATCATTAACACTCTCAACAGCTTCTTGCAGTGATTCTGCCTGGCTGGATGCACCTGAGGCAACCTGACCAACTGCTGTAGTTACGTTTTCTGCGGTCTCAGTAATATCTTTAACTGTGGTTGATAAATATCCTGCAGAATTATCAACCTCATTAGAAGAAACTCTGGCATTTCCAATAACCGAGCGAATCTTCTCGGCCATGTCGTAAAGTGCGGTAGACATTTCACCCAATTCATCGTCTCTATTCTTAACCTTATCACTTAAGGTAATTGCCAAATCACCTGTAGCCATCTGACGTACAGCTCGAACACTTTCATCCAATGCTCTAACCATTCGAAGTACATACTGAATTGTTGTCAATGTAAGACCAATAATGAAAATACCGGCAATTGTCATCATCAACTTAATTCTATAATTAATGTAGGTTGTGATACTCTTCTTTTGAAGACCTACGAAAGCCATTCCAAAAGCCTTACCATCAGAATCAACAAGTGGCTCGTAAGCAACATAGTATTTCTCACCGTTAATAACAACGTCTTTAGCCTGATAGCTCTGTTTCTGATTCAAAACAGCTGCGATTACCGCATCTCCAGCCTTTGTACCAACAACACCTTCAATACTTGAGCGTTCTCTTGTATCACCAACAAAATATGTATAATCATATCCTGTTTTTGCGTTCATTTCTTTTTCAAGGGATGCAGCTGACTCATCTCCCACTGTATACTGCAAAACCATGGCATAGGATTGACAAGTTGCTTTTACGCCTGTTTCAACTTCATCCTCCATACCAACTCTTAAATTCCAAATACCGATAAATGTAGATACACCACCGACTAAAATCATGGAAAGCATTACTAAACCGGTCAGAAAGACCTTGAGAGACATTTTTTTACTTTTTTCTTCCATAGATACCTCCGTTAAGTATATCTCCCTTGATTGGTCACCAATAATACTTAACAGGGGTTGTCAGACCAACTGTTTGAATTATATCAATTATATATGAATTTACTATGAATAAAATGTGAAACCACAAAATAAAAGAACCAGCTTAACAAGTAAGCTGGTTCTTACAGATATTCTATCGATTGAAAAATTCTACAAATTCTTCGTATCCCTCAGATGTAAGCTGTTCCTTTTGGAATTTCTTATTCTTGTTCATACGAACAACAAGTACTGTCTGGCCATCTGCACGAGCAGCTTTAGCCTGAGCCATAACCTCAGCAAGCTTGTCTGCTGGGTAGCCCTTTTCTACAAGATATGCCACCTTTTTGCTAGCTCCTGGCACCTTAAATCCCTGCTCCATAAGAAGAAGGATAATACGCTCAAATCCAATTGAGAAACCGCAAGCTGGAGTATTCTGGCCTGTGAAGTTTCCAATCATCTTATCATAACGTCCGCCGCCACCGCAGCTTCCGCCAAATTCTGGGATAGCAATCTCAAAGATTGTACCTGTGTAGTAGCTCATACCACGCACAAGTGTAGGGTCAAATACAAGCTCAAACTGAGCTTCCTTTGTAGCATTTACAGCTGTAGCGATTTCACGCATCCAGTCCGCAACCTCTTCCTCAAGGAAATCACCAAGCTTAGAAAGTAAAACATCCATGCCTGCTGCAACATCCTTGACATTCTCAAGTGCGCCAAATAATTCTACATATTTATCAATTGACTCTTTAGCATATCCAGCCTCAAGAAGCTCTGCTGATACGCCCTCAAGTCCAATCTTGTCCATCTTATCAAGTGTGATAAAAATTGAATCGTAATCCTCCTCAGAAAATCCTGCATAAGCAGCCATTGCCTTAAGGATACGACGCTCGTTAATTCTGATTTCAAAATTCTTAAATCCAATGCGTCCAAGTGTAGTTGTTGTAGCAAGGATAAGCTCGATTTCTGCTAAATTGCTAGGCTCCCCAAGAATATCAATATCACACTGAGTAAACTGTCTGTAACGACCTCTCTGTGGTCTATCTGCTCTCCAAACTGAGCCAATCTGAAGTGCCTTAAATGGTGATGTAAGCTCGTTTGCATGGTTTGAGTAAAATCTGCAAAGAGGAACTGTAAGGTCGTATCTCATACCAAAATCAACAACATCGTCCTCTGTCTGAGCCTCTGGAATATTAAGCTTTTCTCCACGTTTCATAACCTTGAAGATAAGCTTTTCGTTTTCACCACCCTGCTTATTAGAAAGGTTGCCAATGGATTCCATGGCCGGTGTCTCAATTGGAGTAAATCCAAATGAGCGGTAAGTATCTTTGATTATAGAAGTTACATAATCTCTTACTTCCATCTCGTATGGAAGTATGTCTTTCATTCCGTTAACTGGTTTCTTGTTTAAAGCCATTTTAAGTCCTCTCTCAATCTTTCTCGTTTACGCTCTATCATTTCATCAATTCTGTCTATGTATAACTGAACGTCCTTGACATTTTCACATCTGGTAACAGTCTTGCCATGATCTGCAACAAACTTGCAGGAGCAGCCTGCACCAAGAGCCATTATAGTTTGTTTCTCTTCCATTATCAAGATATTATAAAGGCCTTCCTTGCCTGCTGTGGCATATCCGATATTTTCCAGATTCGCCGCCATATTCTTTTGTCTGTAGAGATAATATGGCTCCATGCCCATTTTTCTAGCAGTCTCAAGGCATGCATCCATGTGTGCCTGTGAGTTTTCGATGAGGTAGTCATCGTAGGCCTCTTTATCTATGTTAAGTCTAGCTGAATGCTTTAGGGCCAAGGAATGAACTGTTAGATTGTCCGGCGCAAGCTTTTCAACCTCTGACAATGTATATCTAACATCCTCAATAGTCTCACCTGGAAGTCCCAGGATAAGGTCCATATTGATATCATCAAAGCCAAGCTCTCTAGCCCAACCATAGACGCGATAAATATCCTCCACCTTGTGGAATCTACCAATCAAATCCAATGTCTTTTGATTCATGGTCTGTGGGTTAATAGAAATACGTGTCACTGGATGATTTCTCATTACCTGAAGCTTTTCATAGGTGATTGAATCAGGGCGGCCTGCTTCGATGGTATATTCCAGCAAATCTGCTGCGTTGAAATATCTATCAACCAGTGATAAAAGCTTCTCCAAATGCTCTTCATCAAGGGATGTAGGGGTACCACCACCAATATAAATTGTGGTGAGGCTCTTTTCCTTACATGCCTCTGCTGTAAAAGCCATTTCCTTTTCCAAAGCATCAATATACTCATCTAATTTCTTCTTCCATAATCCAATTGGATAAGATGTGAATGAGCAATAAAGACATGTGCTAGGGCAAAATGGAATTCCAATATAAACCGAATATCCATTATCGTAATCAATCTTTGATAAAAGCTTGTGCTCCATGTGGGAAACCTGAAGACTTAGGTCGATTTTGTCCTGACTGGTTAGATAAGTGCGCTTCATGTAGTCAGTTATTTCTTCATCGGATGCGCCCTCTTCTATCATTCCAAGGGAAATCTTTGTAGGGCGAATACCTGTAAGTGTTCCCCAAGGCAAGGTCTTGCCAGTGCGCTCACTTAAGCTCTCATAAATGGCGAGCTTTAGACGATTTTTGGTATCTGGACGGTCTGAATAGTCGATTTCAATTTCTCTTCCATCAAGTGTGAGCTTTTTATCAGCGTACTCAACCGCCATGGTAAATAAAATGTCTTCACCAGAAGGTGCATCCTCAGTTCCAATTTGCACATCCTGCTTAGGATAAAAGGCCTTTACCAGGGAATAAATATCATATTCAAAATTTGCTTCATTTAATTTTATATAAATCATAATCTTTCTCTCTAACAAAAATATAATCCGTGGCTGTCAAATACTTGAAAGCGAAACGGATTATTTAAGTCTATAAATATGGATTGTATATCTTTTCTTCGCCGATAGTAGTTGGCGCATCGTGACCTGGATAGCAGATTGTATCCTCTGGCAATGTCATAAGCTTTGCTTTGATGCTATTAACTAATGTTGACATTGAACCGCCTGGGAAATCAGTTCTTCCAACTGAGCCACAGAAAAGTGTGTCGCCTGTAAATACTATACCCTCATTTGGAAAATAGTAGCAACATCCACCTGGTGTATGTCCCGGTGTAGGCAGACACTGTAGCTTTAATCCAGCTAATTCAATCTCCTGGTCATCACCGAGATATTCATCAGCTTTGTAAATCATGCTTTTTCCGGTCATATAACCTGATAAGTTAATGGATGCCTTTTCAAGCTCTTCTTTTTGAGCCTGGTGAGCATAAACCTTAACTCCATATTTCTCAGCCATGTAAGCTGCCTCTCCGGCATGATCAAAATGACCGTGTGTCAAAACAATTGCCACCGGCTTTGCCCCTGATTCTTCAACAGCTTTTTCGATTCTCTCAGAAGCTGAACCTGGATCTACGATAATTGATTCATTTGTATTTTCATTGATTGCTATATAGCAGTTTTCTGCCGCAACTGGCAAAAGAACTTTTCTTACTTTCATTCTAGCCTCTAGTTCTCTCTACATCTATGATAGATTCGATTTGTTTGATTTTTTCAACAAGGGCTCTAAGCTGCTCTTTACTTTGAGTACCAAACTTGATTGTAATGGTAGCAATACCCTGCTTGCTGGTCTTTGAGTGGATAGAATCAATATCTATCTCCCGCTCAGTAAATATACGTGTGATATCAACAAGAAGACCTGTACGGTTGTTACCGTAAATATTAATCTCTGTGAGATATACGCCGCTCTTGCCTTCACCTACTGTATCAGCAGCCCACTCAGCCTCGATAAGTCTTTCCTTTTCGAAATCTGGAAGGTTAATCATATTAATACAGTCTGTACGGTGGATTGAAACGCCACGTCCTCTTGTGACAAATCCGACGATTTCATCACCTGGCACTGGATTACAGCATTTAGAGAAACGAACCGAAACATCGTAAAGACCACTAACAGTGATTCCATTTTTAGACTTTGGTTTAATCTTCTCGCCGTTACCAGTATGCTCAGCTAAGACATCCTCATCTGTCATCTTTACAGGATGGTCTTTTTCCCACTCTGAGTGCATACGATTGATGACAGCACCTTCTTTGATGGCGCCCTGGCCAACTGCAGCAAGACAATCCTCCCAGCTGTGGAAGCCGTATTTATTCTTGATTAATTCCTGATATTTAGGCTTATTAATTTCTCCTAAATCAACACCCTTCTGCTTAGCAGAATTAATGATGAGTTCCTTACCCTTTGCAATATTCTCGTCCTTTGACTGGGTACGGAACCACTGGTTGATTTTATTCTTAGCCTGTGATGACTTTACGATATTGAGCCAGTCACGGCTAGGTCCATTAGTATTCTGAGATGTAACAATCTCGATACGGTCACCATTTTGGATTACATAGTCAATAGGCACCAGCTTTCCGTTTACTTTGGCGCCTATCATTCTGTTACCCACTGCTGAGTGGATAGCATAAGCAAAATCTATTGGTGTCGAACCATTAGGTAAGTTTTTAACATCTCCCGATGGAGTGAAACAAAATACCGTATCTGAGAAAAGATTTAAATCTGATTTTAAAAGTGATGAAAATTCCTTATTATCGGAAATCTCCTGCTGCCACTCAAGAATCTCGCGAAGCCAAGAAAGCTTTTCTTCCTCGCCCATAACTGTTGAGCCTTCGCCGCTCTCCTTATATTTCCAGTGAGCTGCGATACCGTACTCACTGGTACGATGCATTTCGTATGTACGAATCTGGATTTCAAATGGAGCTCCGTTTGGTCCAATAACTGTTGTATGCAAAGACTGGTACATGTTTGGCTTTGGCATAGCAATGTAGTCTTTGAAACGCCCAGGAATTGGTGTATACATCTCATGGATAACACCAAGAGCTGCATAACAGTCCTTAATAGAATCAACTATTATTCGAACTGCAAATAAATCATATATCTGATCGATGGTCTTGTGCTGATTAACCATCTTTTTATAGATACTGAAGAAGTGCTTAGCACGACCGTAAACCTCTGCCTTAATATCAGCAGCCTCTATGTGCTTGCTAACATCTTCTACCAAAGAATTAATGTATTCTGTACGTTGACTCTTGCGAAGAGCAATCTTTTCAACTAAATCATAATATGCTTCTGGCTCGATATACTTAAGAGAAAGGTCATCAAGCTCGATTTTGACCCTGCTGATACCTAGACGCTGCGCCAATGGTGCATAAATCTCCATTGTCTCCTTAGCCTTTTCCTTTTGCTTTTCAGGAGTCATGTACTTTAAAGTACGCATATTGTGAAGTCTATCGGCAAGCTTAATGAGGATAACTCGAATATCCTTAGCCATAGCAAGAAACATCTTTCGAAGATTCTCTGCCTGAATTTCTACCTTATCAGCATCATAATTCAACTGACCTAATTTAGTGACGCCATCAACAAGTTCTGCAACTTCTTCTGAGAATATCTCAGCTAGCTCTTCCTTTGTGTAAATAGTATCTTCAACAACATCGTGAAGTATACCCGCAACGATTGTCTCTTTATCCAATTCCAGATCCGCAAGAATTATTGCTACACAAAGTGGATGAATAATATAAGGCTCACCTGATTTACGAACCTGTCCCTCATGGGCAGCAGACGCAACCTGATAAGCCTTTTCAATCATTGATATATCTGTATTTGGGTGATATTTTTGGACACGCAAAATAAGCTCTTTGTAGAGCTCCTCAGGGTCCACAAAATCGGTAGTAGCGATGACACCGCGGTTTTCACCAGAGATTTTCTTCTCAAGCATCTCTAAGTCTGTCTTTGTTTTCTCCGCCACGATATCACCACCTTTCAAAAAA
>JAILAV010000090.1 GCA_024681435.1 Pseudobutyrivibrio sp.
CAAAGCAGCATCCATGGTGTTAGAAGACTTATTTGATAGTGATATTGATGAAAATATAAGGGGTATCTTAAAAAAGGATGCTTACTTATGGAGTCGAGAAGAGGCATATTTAGTTTCAAGACGCTATGCAAAAGCTGTTAAGGCTCATAATGTTGAGGCTATAAGTGATTTTTATAATAGCCTATTAGTAGTAAATAACAGTGATATATACGATATCGATGAGCATGGACGTAAGGTTTATTACAGCAATGCTTATCTTGATAAAAATAAAGCTTTTGTCATACTGGCAAATCTAGAGGCGATGGATGGAGTAAATACCGAAGCCTATCAAACTTTGCTTGAACTTACAGCGGGAGAGTTTAGCTATGCTGAAAAATCGAAGCTGAAATTAACCTCAAAGATTAATATTAGTAAAAATGAGCAAGGCTTTGTCATTGATTGGAAAACATCAATGGATGGTAAGCAAAGAGATTCACATCAAACAATGTTATTTTTTGATGATGGTTTATCAATGAGGCAAAAGTATCGATTAATCGATAATATTGATGGTGTGAATTCATACAAGTTAGGATTGAAAGCGACTATCACTAATCAAGAACTTGAAAAATATCAATCGGTAGAAAGTAAGTCTGATTTTAAAAAGCTAAGTAAATATATTGAGGAAGAACGAGAATTTAAATGGATTACAATTGAGACGCCTACTAATTATAAAGAGAGTGACGTATACAGATACATAAATGATGAAACATCAAGGCTTGAGTACATCGAAGGCAATCGAGATTTTGTTGGTGATCATTATGAATTATTGAGTGATAAACAGAAGTCTGTATATAATTACTTATATCAAAAGGATAAAGTAAATCACACAAATAAAGCTGAGAAATATCGAAGAACACTTACTCCGTTTTTACGAGACCAATTTGCGGATAACACAGTCGATAATTCTAATGATTTTGAAAAAGGATTATTGGGAACAATGGTTGGCTTGGACCGTGTGGAAAATAATGTTAAACACTGGTCAGGTATAGGCAATCAAGCAAATATTGATTCATTAGGCGAACAGATACAAACCGCTGTAGGAATGATGGATCCGAAAATTGATTCTTCGCTGACGGGAGGATGGCATACATTTTATAATGTAAATAAACTTGTGGGTGCAAGTATTCCAGGAGTAGCTGTAGGAGCATTAACGGGAGGAGGTGGTACTGTTGCAGAAATAATAGGTGCCGGCAGTGCTGCAACTATCTACGGAGGTAGTGCATATGGTAACAGTATTGGATATGCTGAACAGAATGGATATAGTGATAGCCAAGCAAAAGCTTTTGCCACAAAAACAGGTATAAATGAAGGTTGTAAAACACTATTATTTTATGGTTTACTTAAAGGAACGGGAGCTGCATCATCAGCAGGATATATGTCAGCAGGCGAATCCGCAGCAGTATCTGCAGCAGGTGGTTTTGGTATTGAGTTTTTAGATGAAACTTCAGTCAAACCAAACATTCAAGAAAGTATTCTTGGCGAAGATGTTGATGTAGACTATAAAAGAGCATTAGAAAATGCAGCTGTCGCAGGTCTTATAACTGGTGCGGCAGCATATGTATATTCAAAGTCAAATGCGGAATCAGTAAGTGGTGAGCAGCAGAATATATATGAGAATGCGCATGTGCTGGATAAATTGGATGGTTTTGAACAACTGAAAAACGAAGTCGTAGCCGGTAGTCGAAAGGTTGAAATTGATTATAATAGTGGTGTAAACACGGAGACAACAATAGATTATTCTTATAAATTTGATAGAGAATTAATTAATTTTAATGATGACTATGAAATAATAACAACTGTAGATAAAGATTTAATATTGGTTCAGTACAGTTCTGACGCTCCTGATGCTTCCTTGAGTTATTGGACTACTATCGATGAAGCAAATGGAATTACAACTATAGAAGAATATATGGATAAGTTGGCACTATCAAAAGAGTGGGGAAACAGGGATGTTGTAAAAGTTGCTAGAATTCCTGCAGGTACAAAGGTTAAATATGCAGTAGGAACAGCAAGGGAGCAATTATTGCTCGAAGATCCTAGACCTGGCGGTGGAGTTCAATATTTATTTAATAAATTTGATACAGATTGGATAACAGAAATTAGAGGTTTTCAAATTAAAGGAGATTAATAGTATGGATAAAAGTCAAAACTTATTGGAAAAATTGTATTTACTAGTACAGGAAATTGATAAAGCTAAGGAAATTGTGGATGAAGAAAAAGTACAATATTTATGTAATTATGAAAATAGAATTGAAAATCTAATAAAAAGAATTCAGGACGGTACATTGCCTCCTTCAAAAGGTGGGATTATTGGCACAATGAGAGGGATTTCAGAATATGATAGTTTGGCTGCAATAAAAGAGTTGTATGATGCAGCAGCTGATGTGGATTTATTCTACAGTAAAGAGTGTCAGTCTTGGTAGGGAAAAAAGGATTTTAATGAAAAGCACAATGAATTTATCAAAAATACATCATATAGCAATTATCGTATCTGATTATGAGCGAGCAAAAGAATTTTACGTGGATAAGCTTGGATTTGAAGTGATTCGAGAAAATTATAGGCCTCAGAAGGAAGACTGGAAGCTAGACCTTAGGGTGAACGATTCCACAGAGCTAGAGATATTTGCTCCAAAGAATCCACCTAAGCGCCCTTCATTTCCAGAGGCATGTGGCTTGAGACATCTAGCATTTCATGTAGAAAAGATAGAGGAAGTTATATCAGAACTCCAGACTTTAGGAATAGAATGCGAGCCTGTTAGAGTAGATGAGTTCACCAATAGAAAGATGACGTTCTTCTTTGATCCGGATGGATTGCCACTTGAATTGCACGAGTAAACTACAGATGCTTATTTCCAATCAATAAGCATCTGCACTCTATTGAAATAGTTTTGCTGGGAGCCGCTGTGGTCGATTTCTGAGCAGGTGATAAATCCTTTGCCAGCTAGGTCGCGGCTGAGCTTAGTATAGATGCCTTTGCCGCAGGTTTGCATAGGCATGCAGCCAAAGCTTTGTACGGCCATTACTTTAGGACATCCTTCTAGAATGTGGCCTGCGCACTCTGCGCCAACAAGCCATCCATCACCTATATTAAAACCAAAACTTATATAAGGACTTACCTGTTCCTTTAGACTAAAGAAATCATCCATGGTATAGAAGCCGTTTTTGCGAATGGCTCTTATCATGGATTTTTGCATATTCCCAAAGAACTTTTGAGCTAAAGAATACATAGGGCTGAGTAATGTTTTCTCTGACAAAAGATGAGTATCTACGTAGTACATCAAATACCAAGAGACACCATTAGTGTGTGATTCACAGCCTTGGTCTTCCAGATATTTAATGAGATTCCAGTTGCCGAGATGGCTGAATTTATGAAAGATTTCCCCAACAATACCAATTCTTTGCTTATTTATATTATTGATGGGTATCTGAGCAAAATCATCTGATATTTCAATGAATCTTCTTTTGATTTTATGGATAGATAGATTTCGTCCCTCTCTCAAGTCATTTGAAATGAGATTAATCCATTTATCGTATATACGATATGTATCCCCTTCATTTAATTCATATGGATGAATATGATTTAGAAGTAGCATCAAAATATCACCGTAATAAATCGATGCAATGGCACGTTTTGCCATGCCAATAGATACAGGAAGAGTCTCAGACTTTTCGATGCCTCGCACATTGATATTTACAACAGGCACATCTTCAAACCCTGCCTTCTTTAAGGCTCTTTTGATAGTTGTAATATAATTTGAGCCGCGGCAAGCGTCACCTGCTGTAGCCATAAGAACTCTAACTCGTTTTAAATCATATTTGCCAGATTGCAATGAGGCAACGATTTGTCCTACATTACATATTGCAGGATAGCACATATCGTTATTTACATATTTTAATCCAGTATCAATGATTCCATCTTCGTTATCTAAAATAATAGGTCGATAATCCTTGGAATAAAAAGCATACTTCATCAAAGGAAAATGAAAATCTAACATTGATGGAATGAGTAATATATATTTTTCTTTGTCAATCTGTTCGTTAATTTTGTACATTATTCCCCGAAACCCCTTGAATATATACTTTAATTATATAGATTAATTAATTAAACATACAGAGGAGATTTGTGTACCGGTTATTGGTATAATAAATTTATCGTGTGTTAAGAGGGGGATGATAGAGTGAATATACGAAAGAAAATAATAAAAATTATTCCAATTTTGCTTATATCATTTTCGTTATGTGGCTGTGGCTATTCACCTAGTGAGTTGGCTACTATTGAGAAATATAAAATCCAAGGGAAGATTAATGCTGGAAGGTATATAAAGGAAAAGTATGGATTTGAGCCAACAGTAATAAACGTAAAAAATAAATATGATCCAGGCGGACCTATTCCAGATTTTAGTCCTATGCCAACTGGAATAGTAATTGCTACCATGGAGTATCGTGGGAAGAAGTTTGAGGTTAAAATATCTGGTGCTAGCCAAAATACTGATGGTGCAGATAACTATCAAAAAGACGAGATAATAAAATATCTAGAGGATTACGTGATGGATGCCTACCCAGAGGTTGATGGAGCGGCTTTCCCACAGTTAGAGGATGAGTATAGTTATTTCGAAGAATATTTTACAGGTGATAACTTCTTTGATTACGTTGATGAAGATGATTACAATAGCCATATAGTAGTGAAGCTTTGTAATAAGGATGTAAAAGATTTTCCGATTGATGATTTTTTGGAGAATATTCCATGTTATGCATTGTCGGTAATAAATTATAAATCTAAGGAAGTGATGCCAACTCCTGAGTATTTCGGATTTTTTAGTGATAGTCAATTGGCTGGGATTTTGCCATACATTACTCAGTATCGGTACTATAGCCAGTTTTATGCAGAGGATCACGAACCTGAGATGTTTGAGATTTATTCAACTACATATGATAATTTGACTATCTGTAGTCCGGAAAATGAACCGATTACTATTGAAAAAATGGATAAGGCTACACCAGATGAGATGGCAGAGAAAGGATATTTAATGTCGTATCATCTGCAGACTAATGCGGATGACGTTTATGTCTATATGCCAAAAACTCTTGTAAATAAAGATTCGACAATTAAAATCAAAGCAGGAAAATATGAAGAACTTACATACGAGAACGAGGAGTTTGTGTATTTTGATAATTTAACAGTGCGGGATGATACTGAGGATTATGAGACATCTTTTCGTTTTTCTATATTTGAAAAAATAAATAAATAGAAGTCATTAGTGAAGGTGAAAAATGATAAAGGTATAGCTGTTGAATATGTGGGGAGAGCACAGGGACTTGTAGTATTGATGGTAAAGGATGTTAGTTACATGAAGCTTACAAACAAAATCGTGGTATGCCTGTTGGCAGTATTATGTTGCATACTTTGGGGGAGTGCTTTTCCAAGTATTAAAATAGGCTATCAGTTATTTGAAATTGGTTCACATGATAGTATGTCGCAAATATTATTTGCAGGACTGAGATTCTTTTTAGCAGGAATACTTGCGATAATTTTCGGAAGTTTATTGCAGAAAAAAGTACTATTTCCGAAACGTGAATCATGGAAAATGGTTTGTACACTGAGTGTATTTCAGACTGTCTTACAATACTTTTTCTTCTATATGGGATTAGCACATGCATCAGGTGTAAAGTCATCCATTATAAATGGTATGAGCACCTTCTTTGCAATCCTTCTAGCATCACTAGTTCGCAAGCAAGAACAGATGACAATTAGAAAAATTATTGGCTGCATTTTAGGGGCTAGTGGTGTGATTATAGTTAGTCTTTCAGGAGGCAACATCGGAGATGGATTTGCATTGAATGGCGAAGGGTTTATCTTGATAGCATCAATTTCATATGCGATTTCTTCTGTGCTTATCAAAGAGTATTCAGCTAAAGAAAATCCTGTTACACTTAGTGGATATCAGTTTGTGATAGGTGGAATCATTATGATGATAGTTGGTTTTCTGTTTGGAGGAAGACTACATATGACATCACATTTAGGAATTCTACTAATTATATATATGGCACTAATATCATCAGTAGCATATTCAATATGGGGAATCCTGCTCAAATATAATCCGGTATCATCGGTTACAATTTATGGTTTCACAAATCCTATTTTTGGAGCTATTCTATCGGCTTTATTTTTATCAGAGTGGAAGAGTATAACAATTCAATACTTGATAGCGCTTGTGTTAGTAAGCATCGGAATATATATCGTAAATACGAAATAATAATACTCGATGTTATAAAATTGGCCCTTGCTGCAAAATGAATTGCATTATATAATGCTATCTATTGAAAAAATAGATGTTGTTATGAAAAGGAATGGTTCACAATGAGAATTAAAGATTTTATGAATGTATTAAACCAATTTGACCCAAACACGGAACTTGTTATTGATGTAGATGGTTCTTTTGTATCACCTATAGTGAAGCGAGATATTGTGTATTACAAGCACAAATATTCTGGAATAGCGTTTACAGACGAAGCAATTGTTTTATCGGAAAAATAAAAAGGTTAAGATAGATGGCGGATGTGAAAAAGTAGAAGTTGAAATTCAATAAGTGATATAAAATAGGCCCTCAGAATAATAATCTGAAGGCCTATTTTATAAGTACCACAAGTCAAAATTCTTATGACCAAATTCCTATTTCTGTAGCCACGCCGTTTTCGATGGTAATATCAAGACCGAGGCCTGAGCCCATACACAGCTTAATATAATCGCCAAATTCTGCAGCACTCATGTTTGTAGGGGCTTCTTCGCCACCACCGCTAAGAAATTTAGTGTTACTATCAATTGCGATAGTATATTGTTTCTTTTCAAAATTAGTTTTGTTAGAGTAATCTCCATTTTCAACTCTACTGAATGATGCATCGACAACAATACAGTCAGCTTTCAATTCAAATGATGTTAAGTATTCTGGCATGTATTGAGCTGGCTCGGTTAAAAGATTTGTGAAGTATGATCCATCATCTAAGTCAGAAGAAGCTGTTGGCTCATCTTCATCCTCGCTTGCTGTAGCAAAATCAGAATATACTGTATCGTTTTCTAAGTATTCCCAAGTACTATCTATAATCTTTATTGAGTACGAGTCATCACTGTCATTACAGAAAGAAAGTTCTAAAGGATTTCCGCTAGGATCAATTGTCTTAAAAATGACGCCTTCTGAAGAAGCACTAACTTCGCCTTCATCAAAAGATGCGAGTCTATATAATTCTACTGTCATAGAATAATTATCGTCATTTTTACTTATAGTTACTTCATCTAAATTTTCGTCAGTATAGTGACCAACATAATCATCAAGATTTACAACTTTCTCATCGGCTACATCTTGATTTGTAGTTGTATCTTCTGAAGTGTCAGAAACAGGAGTTTCAGTAACTTCAGGAGTGTTTACTTCTGGTTCTTCTTTGCCGCATGCTGTAGCAGCCAATGCGAATGTACATAAAAGTACTAATAGCTTTTTCATAATTCTTTACCTCGTTATATTTTTCCTGCTTTTTATAAGCAAAAACGATTTTATCACTTTCATATATTGTTGTAACCAAAAATGTTAATGCAAATTTGTATATACACGCAGAAAGTGCTTGCGTTTATTATCTGACAGTTTCATAATGATTTAACGACAATTAATCGAAAAGACAATAGTTGGAGACATAATTATGGAACACAGAATAGCAACACTTGATGATATAGATATTCTTGTAAAGACAAGAATAGAAGTTTTAAGAGCAGCTAATAAACTTGATGATAGCGTAGATATGATAGAGGTCGAAATAGAGTCTAGAGCTTATTATTCACGTGCTCTAAAAGATGGTAGCCATACAGCTATACTTGTTTTTGATGATGACAAATTTATAGGAGCTGGAGCGGTTAGTTATTACCAAGTAATGCCTACTTTTCATAATCCGAGCGGAAAGAAAGCATATATTATGAATATGTATACATCCCCTGACTATCGTAGACAGGGGATTGCGTATAAAACTTTGGATATACTAGTGAAGGACATTAAGGCCAAAGGAATAACTGATATCACTTTAGAGGCCACCGAGATGGGGCGACCTTTATATGAGAAATATGGATTTAAGCAGCTGGAGAATGAGATGGAATTATAGAATGGAGTAGAGGTGGAAAGTAATCAACCTTTGATTGTTGTACAAAAAAGCCCTAAATGATACACTTAGTGTGTTATTTACGGGCTTTATTTAATTGGAGGAAATCGACATGAAAATTGGTTTTATTGGAACAGGAAATATGGGTAGCGCTATGATGGGCGGAATTATTTCTGCTGGAATGGTAGCTTCTGAAGATGTTATGGCTAGTGATATTTTCCAGAGCGCTTTAGATAAGGTGGCTGAGGAATTTGGTGTTAAAACTAGCACAGACAATAGAGATGTAGTAAATTTTGCTGACGTTGTTTTTCTCGCGGTGAAGCCTCAGTTCCTTCCAAAGGTAGTTGATGGTATCAAGGATATGGATTACAGCGATAAGCTTGTAGTAAGCATTGCAGCAGGCCAGTCATTGGAGCGCCTCACAGGTTTATTTGGAAAAGAGCTAAAGCTTATTAGAGTTATGCCAAATACACCAGCTTTAGTTGGAGAGGGAATGAGCGCTCTTAGCCCAAATTCTTTAGTTTCAGATGATGAGGCTGACAAAGTTCTTAAGCTTTTCGAATCATTTGGTCAGGCTGAAATTGTTCCTGAGAGATTACAGGATGCAGTAGTTGGTATTAGTGGTTCTTCACCTGCATATGTTTATATGTTTATTGAGGCACTTGCTGATGGTGCAGTTGCAGAGGGAATGCCTAGAGCGCAAGCCTATAAGTTCGCTGCGCAAGCAGTTCTTGGTTCTGCGAAGATGGTCCTTGAAACGGGAGAGCATCCAGGAGTATTAAAGGATGCTGTTTGCTCACCAGGTGGTACCACCATTGAGGCTGTGGCTACCCTAGAAGCATTAGGTTTTAGAAATGCTATTATCGAAGCAGAGCGTGTCTGCGTTGATAAATCTAGAGAATTGTAATTAAATAAGTGCAATAAAAAACTAGGCAATCCAATCAAATGGATTTGCCTAGTTTTATTTTTTTATCTAGTAACGTATACAGGTAATCCTGACTCAAACTCAAGCTTTGGCTCGCCTTGAATTAAAGGCTTCAAGTATTCAATCATTTCATTAGTTACCCAGTTGTGTGAACTGTTAATCCACTCCTGTGGAACTTCTTTTGCTTCGTTTGCAATGTCATGAATTTTAGCGTAATCATATTCAACAGTGTATGGCTCATTGCTTGTACGCTTAACAATTACCATTGCGCCAGTAACTCCTGACTCTGCAAATTTAACACCATTTTTTCCAAGAGCAACAGATTCTTTTATATCAGTAGAAGAGCTGATATGTGCAGCGGCACGCTGTAGAACATTTACTTCAATGGAGCGAACCTTTACACCTAGTCTTTCTTTTACAAGGTATTCCAAAGTCTTGCCGGCTCCTGATAGCTGAGCATGGCCAAAGTTATCAAGAGTTCCAGTTGAAGCTGAAATATATTCTCCGTTAGCATCGCGAATACCTTCAGAAACTGCAACCACGATATTAGTTTTTTCTTTAAGTAGACGAGACAAATCGTTTACAAAAATCTCTGTATTGAATGGTACCTCTGGAAGATAAATTAAATCTGGACCAGGGCAATATTCATTTCTGGCAAGTGATGTTGCTGCTGTAAGCCAACCAGCGTCACGGCCCATAACCTCAATAATAGTAACACTTGGTGAATTGTAAATCTGTGCATCATAAATTACTTCCATAGTGGTGGTTGCGATGTATTTTGCAGCAGAACCAAATCCAGGTGTGTGGTCTGTTACGCATAAATCGTTGTCGATAGTTTTTGGAACACCAACAAATCTTATGTGTGACTCAATTTGTTTAGCATAGGCAGAGAGCTTATCAACTGTATCCATGGAATCATTTCCACCGATATAGAAGAATGCGTCAATGTCATACTTTTTGAATTGTTCAAATAATGTGTTGTAGATAGGGTCTTTCGAGTCGACATTTGGAAGTTTGAATCGACAAGAGCCAAGATACATGGCTGGAGTTAGTTTGAGTTTTTTAAGAAAATTTGGATCAGAATTTGCAACTTGACCTAAATCAATGATATTATCATCTTTGATTCCCAGGATACCGTTGATTGATCCGTAGATTTTGTCATATTTGGAAGCAAGGGCTCCCTCGATGACTCCAGCAAGGCTGGCATTGATTGCAACAGTTGGTCCTCCCGACTGTGCTACAATTACGTTACCCATAAATTGTCCTCCCTTGTTTTTTCGAACGAGTTTCTTGGGATTATTCTACCATAAGGAGACCGGTGATGAATACTTTTTTATACGCGATTTTAGATTTTGTAAATTATATGCATACATATATCCTGTCATGGAATGATGCATACGAAGCAAACCTTACTGACAAGCAGCTTCATTTTATAGTTATTGGCTGCCTTGGCATGGCAATGATTTTTATTGTTCAGCCAATATTTACATTACTAGCCAAGCGAGGCCATGTGCTTGTGATTAGCTGGATATACGTATTTACGTTAATTCTTATGCTGACATTTGCTATAGAAATCGAGCAGAAGATAACAAAGAGCGGTGTAATGGATTTTGATGATATTCTATTTGGCGTATGGGGCTTTATGCTGATGTTTCTCATATATGCCGTCATACGAGGAATAATAATAGGAATATATCACCTGATAACCCGCAGATAATTAGATATAATTAAGGAAAAGCCTGTTGAAGTCTCGTTCTTCTAGTAAGTCGAGAACGCGACGGGCTTTTGAATATTGAGTACGACTAATTGAAATGACGTAGAACTGTGAGGCGCCCTTATAGCGTCCACGCATGAAAAAAGGTATACGTCTAAATGACTTAGAAAAAGCTACTGATTGCTCTAAAAGCAAATCAGATGTACGATTTGATACAACTCTATTTGTAGTTTTGCAAAGAACTACATCTTTGCAAACGTTCTTTGATAATTTTGGTTTCTTTTTCATAATTATTTCCAGCTAATTTAAATGAATGTCTAAATTTTTCCCCATTGAATTTGCAACCTTCACAAGAAAGTCCAATGACGGATTATATTTTCCGCTTTCCATTCGACAGATATTGGACTTCTTAGTCCCGACCCTGTCGGCTAAGACCTCTTGGGTAAGATTGAGCGAATGTCGAGTGTCACGAAGCTCTCGAGCTATGGATTGTCTAGCCGCCTGAGCCTGGGGCGTGACAACTCCATCGAGATATCGATCCTTCATGCTTTACCCCTATTTTCTTTCCACTATTAAGTTATCATATATGATAACATATGACAATACAGTTCACAACATTTTCATACCCATTACTAGTTGGTTCATAATGGGGGAAATATGGTATAATGGTCTCTAAATAGGGGTGGAAGGAATTCGACCGCGGAAGATATGAAAGGAATAAGATGACTATGTACGATTTAACAGGAAAAACTATTATAGAAATTAAGGATTATGTTAACTCTCTTAGTAATGAGGAGCTTGATAAGTTTATTGAAGAGGTGGATTTTGCGGAGTATGACTTCGATTTAGAGGCAATTGATTTGCTTAGTAGTTCACGTCTTTATGACTATATTCAGTATTCACATAATGGAGAAGCAGAAATTACATTTGACTAATTAATAAGGAGACAGACTATGATTTCAAAAAAGCAGAAGTTTAAAACAGTTGTTTTTGTACTGATTTTTGCCTTGGCAATTGTCGGTGGAGTTTTTGGAATTAGTTATTATAAGGGGATTCTTACATTTCCATGGGAGCTTACTGTCAATCAGGTAGAAGATACTAAAAAGGTTGAACAGCCAGAGGTTATAGAAGAAAAGGTGGAGCCTGTAAAGGAAGAGGTTAAGGAAGAACCAAAGCCTGAGGTTAAGCCGGAGGAACCTGAAGAAGAGATTGAAGAGTCAGAAGAAGTTGAGCCTGAATCGACAGTTGCAAACACAGGTGTTCAGCTTGATTATTATGGCGCACTTCATGTTGAAGATGGAAATCTTGTAGATGCTGATGGCGAGATTGCTCAGCTTACAGGTGTTAGCTCACATGGTTTGAGCTGGTATCCAGAATATGTTTCAGCAGAAACAATCAAATCTCTTAGAGAGAATTTGGGAATTAATGTTATCAGACTTGCTGTTTATACCAGCGATTACAATGGATATTGTGTTGGTGGTGACGAGGTTCAAAGCGTTATCAAAGAGAATATCGATAATGCTGTTAAGGCCGCCACAGATGAAGATATGTATGTAATCATCGATTGGCATATCTTAAATGATAATAATCCAAATGAGTATAAGACTGAGGCTATTCAGTTCTTTGGCGAGATGGTTCGTAAATACAAGAAAAACGAAAATGTTATTTATGAAATCTGCAACGAGCCTAATGGCGACACAACATGGGATGACATTAAGAAATATGCAAAGGAAGTTATTCCTGTAATCAGAAATGTAAATCAGGATGCTTTGATTCTTGTGGGTACACCAGAGTGGTCAAGCGATATTAGCGCTGCAGTTGATGATCCGCTTGAGTATGACAATATCATGTACACATACCACTTCTATGCAGGAAGCCATAAAGCAAGCGCTCGTATCTCTCTTGTATCAGCATTAGAGGATGGCTTGCCAGTATTCATTTCTGAATACGGACTTACAGCAGCAAATGGCGATGGTGAAATCGACAAAAAGGAAGCTTCAAAGTGGCAGGAGATTATTGATGACTATCAGCTTTCAAGCTGCATCTGGAATCTCTCAAACAAGGATGAAGGTTCTGCACTTATTAACAGCGACTGCGATAAGAAAGCTGACTTTGAATATGAGGATTATTCAGAGCAGGGACAATATTTCTTCGATTTATTAAAGAAGCATGATGCTAAGGATAAATCAAAAGAAGACTCTGCTAAAGAGAAAGACAAAGAAGATACAGACGAAGAAGAGACAGAAAAAGAAAGTAATACCAGGGAGACTAAAAAGAAATGACAACAAATGAGAAAATAGAGAAGCTCAGAGACTTGATGAGAGAAAGAGGTATAGATATGTATCTTATACCTACAGATGATTTTCACTCATCAGAGTATGTGGGTGAGCATTTCAAAGAGAGAAGCTTTATTACAGGATTTACAGGTTCAGCTGGAACAGCGATTGTTACCTTAGATGAAGCTCATCTTTGGGTTGATGGACGCTACTTCGTTCAGGCTGCAAAGCAGATTGCAGGCTCAGAAGTAATTCTTGAGAGAATGGGAGAGCCTGGAGTTCCAGAAGTGGAAGAGTTCATCGAAAAACATTTTCCAGAGGGAGGCTGTCTTGGCTTCGACGGAAGATGTGTTTCAGCTAAGAATGCTTCTAAGTACTTTGATATTTCTCAGGAAAAAGGCGGAGAATTATTTACATCAGAGGATTTAGTAGACATTATTTGGGAAGATAGACCAGTTCTTCCAAAGGCCACAACATGGGTACTTGAGGATGAATACTCAGGTGAAAGCATGCAGGCTAAAATCTATCGCATCCGCGAAAAGATGAAAAAGAAAAAGGCAGATGCACACTTGGTATCAAGTCTTTATGACATTGCCTACATCTTAAATCTTAGAGGAAATGATATTGCAAACGTTCCAGTTTTCCTTTCATTTCTACTTATCACAGACGATAGTGTAATTTTATTCACAGATACAACAAATTGGCCTGAAGAGGCTATGAGATATTTAAACGACAACAGCGTGAAGCTTTACCCATATGATATGGTTTATCATTACATGCAGAGTGCAGATTTAGCTGACCGCAGAGTTCTTTTAGATCAGAGCATTGTTAATTACAATCTTGTAAAGGCTCTCAAAGGAGCTGCTAAGATTATTGATGGAAAGAACCCATCAGAGCTTATGCGTTCAATCAAGAACGAGACAGAGATTAAGAATACAAAGCTTGCTCATATCAAAGATGGTGTTGCTTGTACAAAGGCAATTAAGTACGTTAAGGAAAATATTGGCAAGGTGCCAATGACAGAAATTACAGTTTCTGACTACTATGAGGCACGCAGAAAAGAGCAGGAAAACTACGTAGATCTTTCCTTTAACACAATCTCAGCTTATGGACCAAATGCGGCTATGATGCACTACAGCGCAAAGCTAGGTTCAGAGGCAACACTTGCGCCAGAAGGATTCCTTCTTGTAGATTCAGGTGCGCATTATCTTGAGGGTACCACAGATATCACAAGAACTATTGCACTTGGACCACTTACACAGCAGATGAAGGAGTACTATACAGTAGTTTTACGTTGCCATCTTAGATTACTTGCAGCTAACTTCCCTAAGGGGGTTACAGGAGCAAATCTTGATGTATTATCACGAGGCCCAGTTTGGGATATGGGACTTGATTATCGTTGTGGAACAGGTCATGGTGTTGGCCACATCCTCAATGTTCACGAGGGACCAAATAACTTCCGTTGGAGAGTGCCAAAGGGAACAAATGCAGCAGAGCTTGTTCCTGGTATGATTACAACTGACGAGCCAGGACTTTACATTGAAGATGGTTTTGGAATTCGTATTGAAAATGAGCTTCTTTGCGTAGCAGGCGAGACAACAGAGTACGGCGATTTCCGCCACTTCGAGGCTATTACATATTGCCCAATCGATCTTGATCCTGTTATCCCAGAAATGATGACAGAAGCGGAAAAGAAGACACTTAACGAATATCACGCAATGGTTCGTGAAACATTGAAGCCATACCTCACCGCAGAGGAGTATGCTTGGCTTGAGAAAGAAACTAGGGAGATATAGCGAGTCGGTAGCCATCAAGCTCTTAGGATTCTCAAGTGAACCATTCTAAGGTGAACGGAGAATCACTAAGGCTTGTAGGCGTAACCGACGGGCTTATTGTAACTAGCGGAGGATTAGATGAGTAAATTACTTTTGATTGATGGCCATAGTATTGCAAATCGTGCATTTTATGGCGTACCAGATCTCACAAATAGCGCCGGAGAACATACTGGCGCCATTTTTGGTTTTTTAAATATGATGTTCAAATTCATCGATGACGAGCAGCCGGATAATCTTGCTGTTGCCTTCGATGTTCACGCACCAACCTTTAGACACAAAATGTTTGAAGGCTATAAGGGTACTAGAAAGCCTATGCTTCCAGAGCTTAAGGAGCAGATTCCTCGTATTCAAGAAATGCTTAAGGCTATGGGGATTCCAGTTATCACTCTAGAGGGCTGGGAGGCTGATGATATTTTAGGTACCCTTTCTAGAATCGGCGAAGAAAAGGGCTTTGATGTTACTATTGTTTCAGGAGATCGTGATTTACTTCAGCTTGCTACAGACAAGGTTAAGATTTCTATCCCTAAGACAAAAAAAGGTGGAACAGAAATCGAAAATTACTTTGCAGCTGATGTAAAGGAAACCTATGGAGTTACTCCAAAGCAATTCATCGATGTAAAAGCTCTTCAGGGCGATTCATCTGATAATATCCCAGGAGTTGAAGGAATTGGACCAAAGACAGCAGAAAAGTGGATTGCTGAATATGGTTCCATTGAAGAGTGCCATGCTCATATTGATGAGATGAAAAAAGGCAAGATTCTTGATAATTTCATTGCTCAGTGGGATATAGCAGTTCTCTCAAAGGAGCTTGCTACAATTAACGTCCATGCTCCAATTGAGCTTGAGGAAGGCAGTACAAAACTTGATAATATCTTTACAGAAGAAGCCTATGTTTTGTGCAAACGTTATGAGCTTAAAAAGCTTTTACCTAAGTTCGAAAATACGGATACAACTAAGGTAGAGGACAATACAAAAGAAACCTTTAAGTGCATAACTGAGTTTTCTGAAGTGGATAACTTCTTTTCGGAATTGATGAAAAGTGGAAAAGACTTCGTTGGCGCAAGCATTATGGCCTCAGCTGATAAGTCAATTAAAGGCGTGGCTTTATCCACTGGCGAATCTACTATATATATTGAATGTCAGGGATTGGCATCACCGGATTATTTGGGACACAAGCTTGTTGAAGTCAGCAAATCAGGTGTTAACCTTTGCTTCTGGGATATGAAAAATGCGATGCACCTTATTTATGACTTGATGTCAGAGCAGGAAAAGGCTGATGTATTAAATAATGGTGGTAATGCAGAGATATTCCCTACAGCATGTGATGTTGCAGTGGCAGCA
Organism: Pseudobutyrivibrio sp.; assembly: GCA_024681435.1. Lineage (GTDB taxonomy): Bacteria > Bacillota > Clostridia > Lachnospirales > Lachnospiraceae > Pseudobutyrivibrio. The sequence goes on from JAILAV010000090.1 coordinate 16,267, forward strand.
TATCTTTTGAATCCAACTAAGAATGCATACACAGCAGATGATGTGGCAAATGAAATGCTTGATATCATGATTCCAGCTGCAGCAGATTTGTTTGGAAAGAAAAAGCTTGAGGCTGCTCTTGAGGACGACAGCTTAATCGAGGCTGTTACTACATATGCATGCTACAACGCTTATGTTGCTTATGCGGCATTCGAAAAGGTAATAGCACAGATAAAAGAAGAAGGCATGCTTCGTATATACGAAACCATCGAGATGCCTCTTGTTTATACATTATTTGATATGGAAATTGCTGGTATTGCCATGGATGCTAAGGCTTTATCAGAGTTTGGCCAAAAGCTTGCAGTTCGTATAGGCGAATTAGAGCAAAGCATATACAAGCAGGCAGGTGAGGAGTTTAATATTAATTCTCCAAAGCAGCTAGGTGTTATCTTGTTTGAAAAGCTTGGAATACAGGGCGGCAAGAAAACAAAGACAGGTTATTCAACTGCGGCAGATGTTCTAGAAGAACTTTCTGCCACAAATCCGATAATATGTGATATATTAGAATACAGGCAGCTAGCAAAGCTAAAGAGTACTTATGCAGATGGTTTGGCTAATTGTGTTGATTCAGATGGCAGGGTTCGTTCTACATTTATGCAGACCGTCACTGCAACTGGTCGAATCAGTTCCACAGAGCCAAATTTGCAGAATATTCCAATTCGTATGGAACTTGGCAAAGAGATAAGAAAGGTATTTCATCCAAAAGAAGGATGTGTATTTATTGATGCCGACTATTCTCAAATCGAGCTTCGAGTTCTAGCTCACATGTCAGGTGATGAAAATCTTATCGGCGCTTTTAAAGCAGGACAGGATATTCACCGCTCAACAGCATCATTGGTGTTTAACACTCCATTTGATGAGGTTACTGATTTGCAGCGTCGCAGAGCTAAGGCGGTTAATTTTGGAATCGTATATGGCATAAGTGCATTTGGTCTTGCAAAAGATATAGATGTTTCCAGAGGAGAAGCGCAGGAATACATTGATAATTATTTTATGGCATATCCTGCAATGCATGAATTCCTTGAGGGGCTGAAAGCTGATGCAAAGGAAAAAGGATATGTCACCACAATGTATGGAAGAAGACGTCCTATTCCAGAGCTTGCATCTTCAAACTTTATGACTAGACAATTTGGAGAGAGAGTGGCTATGAATTCACCAATTCAGGGAACAGCCGCTGATATCATAAAGATTGCTATGGTGAGAGTTCATGACAGACTCCTATGTGAACATTTAGAATCTAAGCTGTTGTTACAGGTTCATGATGAGCTTTTGGTTGAAACGGTGGAGGCTGAGCAGACAAGAGTTGAAGAGCTTATCAGGGATGAAATGGAAAATGCCGCAAAGCTTTCTGTTGATTTAGAGATTGATATGAAATCAGGAAAGAATTGGGCAGATGCACATTAAGGGAGGTAAAGATGTTTCCAAGAAAAGAAATAAAGAAAAACGCACGCGCAGCACTTAAGGCAAATTATTGGCCAGTAGTAGGATGGCCATTTCTCTTAGAACTTATATTAAATGCTGTAGTTATTACAGTTATTGTAGCTATTCTTATTGGCTCATTAGGCGCAATTGCTTTTTCATCTTTGTCAGGTTTACGAGCTGCATTAGATAGCAGTATTAGTACATTATTATTATTAGAAGTCGTACTTATAGTATTATGCTTGTTCTTGAATGTATTAAGCGCAGGCCAGTGCTATTTCTTTTATAAATTCTATAGTGGAGAAAAAGCTTCGTTTGGCACATTTTTTGAAGGATGCAAAGACGGTAGATTCTGGCATGTATTTGGCGGAATGGCTCTTATGACTTTATATGTTATGCTTTGGACATGGTTATTTGTTTTGCCAGGCGCTATTTTGATGGGTGCTAGTGTTAACTTCTATCTTAATATTGGATTAATGGTTGCAACATTTATTATAGGATTGGTTCTTTACATAATTGGTATTATATTTGCATTTGTAAAGGCTTATCAGTACAGCATGATTCCATTTTTACTTATTGACAAAGATGAGTTAACAGTAAAAGAGTGCTTCAAGGCTACAAAGGCAATGACAGCTGGTAATAAGTTCAACTTATTTGTATTAGATCTTTCATTTATAGGATGGGGAATCTTAGCAATGATTACATGCGGATTACTTTCAATATTCTTTGTTAATCCATACATGAATCTTGCAGTAGCAGGTGCTTACGATTATCTTAAGAGAACACGTTTGGCTAATCCTGAGGTGGTAGATGAAAGCGCTTCAGAAGAAGCATTTGAGACTGAGGCTAAGACATCTACAGATGATTCAATGTTTGAAGAATAAAATATGAGATTTATAGGAATTACAGGGGGCATCGGGGCTGGAAAGAGCACGGTGCTCTCTTTGCTAAGAGACAATTTTAATTGCAAGGTATTACTTGCAGATGAGGTGGCGGCAGAGCTTATGACTGCCCCAAATAAATGTTTTGATGAGGTTGTGGCTTTGCCATGGCCAGAAAGTATAGTGGGACAAGATGGGCAAATCAATCGTCCGCTTATGGCAAAGTACATGTTTGCTGATGACAATTTAAGAGTTCAGGTGAACAACATAGTTCATCCTGCTGTGGAGAAAGAAGTACTAAATCAAGTAGAAAAAGAGCGAGGACTATACAAGATAGAGTATTTTTTCTTTGAAGCTGCATTGCTCATAGAATGTGGTTATGGTAAACTTGTGGATGAGATGTGGTATATCTATGCCAGCGAGGATGTGAGAGTACAGAGACTTATGGAATCCCGCGGATATTCAAAGGAACGAATAGAAAACACTATCGCATCTCAGCGAAGCGATTCAAGCTTTAGAGAACATGCAGATAGAGTTATTGATAATAGTGGCGATAAGGAGCAGACGCTCAGACAACTTCGCCAAATATTAATACATAATTAGTATTCTAAGGAGTATGAATAATGGAGACTAAGGATATTGTATTTGGACTAGATATTGGTACCAGAAATGTAGTTGGTACAGTTGGATATTTAGACGGAGATGAATTCCACGTTATTGCCCAGGATTTAAAGGAACATGACACAAGAGCCATGCTAGATGGTCAGATTCATGATATCGGCCGTGTGGGTGGTACATGTGATGAAGTTAAAAAGGAATTAGAGGCCAAGACAGGGCTTAATCTTACAGAAGTATGTATAGCTGCCGCTGGTCGTGTTCTTCGTACAATTACAACCCATGTTGAGTTGGAATTCCCAGAGGAGACAATAGTTACAGGCGAAGATTTACATACTCTTGATATGATGGGTATCGAGCAGGCTGGTAAAGAAATCAAAGGTGACGAGGACAACAAATACAAGTTCTTCTGTGTTGGTTATTCTACAGTTAAATATTATTTAAATGGTGATGTATTTTCATCTCTTGAAGACCACAAGGCTGATGTTATCGGCGAGGATATCATTGTTACATTCCTTCCTGAGGATGTAGTTGATGGTCTTTATTCGGCTGTTGGAAAGGCTGATCTTTCTGTAGCTAATCTTACATTGGAGCCTATTGCTGCTATCAATGTAGCTATCCCACAGAATTTCAGAATGTTAAATATCGCACTTATAGATGTAGGCGCGGGTACGTCCGATATTTGTGTTACTAGAGACGGAAGTATCATTGCTTATGGTATGATTCCTATGGCAGGCGATGAGCTTACAGAAGTATTGGTTCATGAGTTCTTGGTTGATTTTGCAACAGCAGAACAAATCAAGCGTTCATCTACAGAGGGTGGCGAAATCACATACGAAGATATTATGGGTCTTAGCCACACAATCAAATCAGAGGATGTTTGGAAGCTTACAAATCCTGTAATGGAGAAAATCGCTAAGGAAGTATCTTCTAAGATTCAGGAGCTTAACGGTGGCAAATCTGTTTCAGCAGCATTTGTAGTCGGAGGTGGTGGTAAAATCCACGGTTTCACAGAGGCTCTTGCAAAGGATTTAAAAATCGTTCCTGAGCGTGTAGCTCTTCGTGGCGAAGAGGTAATGAAAAAAATCGTTTTCGAAGAGGAAGATGTTAAGAAGGATTCTTTACTGGTTACACCAATAGGAATCTGCTTAAATTACTATGAGACAAAGAACAACTTCATTATGATTCACTTTAACGGTGAGATGATGAAGCTTTATGATAATGGACAGCTTACTATTGTAGATGCTGCTATGCAGGCAGGCTTTTCTGCTGAGCAGTTGTTCCCACGTCGTGGCCGTGAGATTAATTTCACAGTCAATGGTGTGTCGCGTATGATTCGTGGTACTGAGGGTGAATCTGCTGTTGTTACTATGAACGGCAAACAGGTAGGTATTAACACTCCACTTGAGTTTAATGCTGATGTTACTCTTGTTCCATCTACTGTCGGAGCTGGTGGAACAGGTACTATTGCAGATTTATCAGAGTTTACTACAGAGTACTTATATTTCAATGTATGTGGACACAGAGTAAAATGTCCAAAGTTTGTTGAGGTTAACGGTTCCATGGAGCCACCTACATATTCTGTTAAGGAAGGTGATGTTATTGAGACACGCCCATTCTATACTGTAGGTCAGTTGGCAGAGTTCATGGATGTTACTATAGATGATAGATATGAAATCCTTGTAAATAATCGTCCATCAAGTGTGGATTCACTTGTTTATGAGAATTTCGTTATTGATTGGACCACTACAAATCAAATTGCCTATGGCGCAGAATACCTTGTTGATAATGAGGAAGGATTGCCAGAGGATTATGATGTACCAGCGGTTGAGCCAGAACCAGTGGCAGATGCTCGTACAAGAATGAAAATTGAAACTGTAGAAATTCCAATCAAGGTTAACGGAAAAAATATGATGCTTGCTGGTAAGCGAGATTATATTTTTGTTGATATATATAACCTAATTAATTTTGATCCATCAACAGGAAACGGTCGTCCTCTTGTTATTAAAATCAATGGAGAAAAATGTGGTTATGCAGATGCTCTTCACGCAAACGACGAGGTCGAGTGTTATTGGGAAGAATTAAGTGTTAAGGAATAATTTGTTTTATGGATTTTTTTAGTATTGCAAGCGGTAGCAGTGGAAACTGCATCTGTGTAGGAGATGACAGCACACATGTCATGATAGATGCAGGTATTTCGGGAAAGCGCATAGAAGCTGGAATGAATGAATATGATTACACTACAGCTGATATGGCAGGACTTTTAGTTACACATGAGCATTCTGACCATGTGGCAGGGCTAGGAGTGATTTCTCGCAAATATAAAATTCCAATTTACGGAACTGCTGCTACTCTTAAGGCAATACGTTCAATGAAGAGCCTTGGGGCAATAGATGACCAGTTATTACACGTTATTGAGCCCGACAAGGACTTTGTCTTAGGTAGTCTAACAATTCATCCATTTCATATCAGTCACGACGCGGCTGACCCAGTTGCATATCGTATAGAAAATCATAATTCTAAGGTTGCAGTCTGCACTGACTTGGGTTATTATGACAACTATATTGTTGAGAACCTTAAAGGGCTAGATGCTATGCTTTTAGAGGCTAATCATGATATTCATATGTTGGAGGTTGGAGCTTATCCATACCCATTAAAGCAACGTATTCTTGGAAATTATGGTCACCTTTCAAACGAAGCAAGCGGCAAGCTTCTTAGCCAGGTCTTGCATGATAATGTTAAACATGTCTTTTTGGGACATCTTAGCCATGAAAATAATTATCCTGATTTGGCATATGAGACAGTTCGCTTAGAGGTGACAATGGATGACAGCACTCCATATACGGGGGCAGATTTCGATATCACTGTAGCATCACGCAGCGAGGTTTCGCAGCGCATAGTAATATGATTTATTAGTGAAAGGAGACACAATGGAGGATAAAGTTATTATTACTGTAGTTGGAAAAGATACTGTAGGTATTATCGCACGCATTTGCACATATTTAGCGGATAAAGGTGTTAATGTTTTGGATATTACACAGACAATCGTTCAGGGCTTTTTCAATATGATGATGATTGTAGATATTAATGATAGCAAGTGCAGCTTTGGTGAGCTTCAATCAGCATTAGAAAAGCTTGGTGAAGAAATCGGCGTTCAGGTTAAGGCTCAAAAAGAAGCAATCTTTGATGAGATGCACCGTATATAATGAGTGTTACTTTCCCGCATAGAAGAAGGAGAATATATGGTTAACTTAAATGAAGTAATCGAAACAAATAAAATGGTAGAAGAGCAGACGTTGGATGTTCGTACTATCACTATTGGTATCAGTCTTTTAGAGTGTATCGATTCAGATTTAGATGCTGTAAATAAAAAGGTATACGATAGAATCACAACCGTTGCAAAGGACCTTGATAAGGTTGCAAAGGAGATTGAGAGAGACTATGGTATTCCTATTGTAAATAGACGTATTTCAGTTACTCCAATTGCACTTATTGGTGGTGCAGCATGTAAGTGTCCAGAGGATTTTGTTACACTTGCACATACTCTTGATAAAGCCGCAGCTCAGGTCGGCGCTAATCTCATTGGTGGCTATTCTGCCCTTGTCTCTAAAGGTATGACCACAGCAGATGAGATGCTTATTCGTTCTATTCCACAGGCTCTTTGCGAAACAGAGAGAGTTTGTAGTTCAGTTAATTTGGCTTCCACAAAAACAGGTATTAATATGGATGCGGTTCGTCTTATGGGCGATATCTTACTTCAGGTTGCAGACCGTTCAAAGGACAGAGATTCTGTTGACTGCATGAAGCTTGTTGTATTCTGCAATGCGCCAGATGATAATCCATTTATGGCTGGTGCTTTCCACGGTGTAACAGAAGCAGATGCTATTATTAATGTTGGTGTTTCTGGCCCTGGTGTTGTTAAGAAAGCTCTTGAATCTGTTCGTGGAGAGAGCTTTGAGGTTCTTTGTGAGACAATCAAGAAGACAGCTTTTAAGGTTACACGTGTAGGTCAGCTTGTTGCTCAGGAAGCATCAAAGAGACTTGGTATTCCATTTGGTATCATAGATTTATCTCTTGCACCAACCCCAGCAATTGGCGATTCAGTTGCTGATATTCTTTGCGAAATTGGTCTTGAATACGCAGGTGCTCCAGGAACAACAGCAGCCCTTGCAATGCTTAACGACCAGGTTAAAAAGGGCGGCGTTATGGCAAGCTCTTACGTAGGAGGACTTTCAGGTGCATTCATTCCTGTATCAGAGGATCAGGGTATGATTAATTCTGTTGAGGCTGGAGCAATCACTCTTGAAAAGCTTGAAGCTATGACATGCGTATGCTCAGTAGGTCTTGATATGATTGCAATCCCAGGTGACACACCAGCAACTACAATCTCTGGTATGATTGCTGATGAAATGGCACTTGGTATGGTTAACCAGAAGACAACAGCCGCACGTCTTATCCCTGTTATTGGAAAAGGTGTTGGCGACACAGTAGAGTTTGGTGGATTATTCGGTTATGCACCAATCATGCCTGTGAATAAGTTCTCATGTGCTGATTTCATCAACCGTGAGGGACGTATTCCTGCTCCGATCCATTCATTTAAGAACTAGTACATTGTATAAAATTTTTCACATCTTTATGCTAAGATATGACTCACGAAGATAATTAATCCGTTAATAAGGAGGAGATTATGGCATATTTTCCAATGTTCGTAGATTTAACAGATGCTAATTGTCTTGTGATTGGCGGAGGCAAAGTGGCATATCAGAAGGTAAAGGTATTGCTAGATTTTGGTGCTAAAGTTCATGTTATCGCGAAGGAAATATCGCTGGATTTAGCAGCGTTATCAGAGGAAACAGACCATTTATTATTAGATCAAAAAGAGTTCACTCCATTTGACTTGCAGGATAGAAAGTTAGTTGTTGCAGCTACAAGTGATGATGAATTAAATGGTCAAATTTCAATGATGTGCAAAGAAGGCGGCATTCCTGTTAACGTGGTTGACGATAAAGAAAAATGTTCTTTTATATTCCCTTCTTATGTCAAAGAGCAGAATTTGGTAGGAGCTTTTTCCAGCGGTGGAAATAGCCCTGCCCTTACTCAGTATTTGCGTAATAAAGAAAAAGAAGTTCTTACACCTAGATTAGGAGAATTAAACGAGATGCTAGGACGCTGGAGACAGCCGATAGTAGAGTTATTTCCATTGGAGGAAAGCCGAAAGAGTGCCTTTGAGCAGTTGATTGATTATGCTCTTTGCTACGATGGCATTCCTACTGACGAGGAAGTGGAGGAGCTTCTTGGAGCCATCAGTATGACTCTTTAAAAATCTTATTAGGAGAATAATATGAAATATCCTGAGGGATTAAAGAAAAATGGAACTATTGGGCTTGTAGCGCCATCTTTTGGATGTACTTTTGAGCCTTATATAAGCTGTATGCAGGCAGCAATTGATAGATTCGATAAAATGGGCTATAGCATCATTGAAGGCCCTAATTGCCGCAAATCTGATGGTATAGGCATAAGCTCTACACCTAAGAATTGTGGTGGTGAACTGACAGAATATTATTGCAAGGATGATACTGATGTATTGATAAGCTGTGGCGGTGGCGAGCTTATGTGCGAAATCTTGGACTATGTAGATTTTAATGCAATATCAAATGCAAAGCCAAAATGGTTTATGGGTTATTCCGACAATACTAATTTTACATTTTTGCTTAATACTATTTGTGATACAGCATCCATATATGGACCTTGCGTAGGTGCATTTGGAGCTAGAGAACTTCATCCAGCGTTAAATGATGCGATTAGCGCAATCAAGGGGAAGTTGAATCGTGTTACAGGGTACGACATGTTTGAATTAGAGTCTCTTAAAGACGAAGATAATCCATTGGTACCTTATAACCTTACAGAGGAAAAAGAACTGAAATTGTACATTGGAGACGCAGAAAAGAGCAGTCTTCCTGTAGTTGAAGGACGAATCACCGGAGGCTGTTTGGACTGTTTATCCAATATCGTAGGCACAAAATACGATAAGGTATCAGATTTTAATGCAAAATATAGTGACGATGGAATAATTTGGTTTTTAGAAGCCTGTGATTTAAATGTAATGTCAATCAGACGTTCATTATGGAATTTGGATAGAGCAGGATGGTTTGAAAATGCCAAGGCATTTCTCATAGGTCGTCCTCTTGCAGCATGGAAGCAGGAGATGATGGGGCTTAATCAGTATAATGCTGTTACAGGCATATTAGGTAAATACAATGTGCCTATTATTATGGATGCAGATATTGGTCATTTACCTCCAACTATGCCTATTATATCTGGTGCTAATGCATTGATTTCAACCAGCAATGATAATATTACAATCGAATACAAGTATGACTAGGAATTTTACTTTTTCTAAAGATTAATTTCTTGACGTTTATAGAGAGTTCTGCTAATCTACACTTAGTTAGATGTTACTAACTAAGTGTAAATCATTGTAGAGCTCCTTTTTTGTTAGGATTGCTACTCTTGACAATTAAGGACTCTACCATCTTTTAGGAGGATTTAATTTATGGATTACTTAGAAATTGAAAAGGTTGTAGGTAGAGAGATTCTTGACTCAAGAGGAAACCCTACAGTAGAATGCGAGGTTATTCTTGTTGATGGTACTGTTGGACGTGGTATGGCTCCATCAGGCGCATCTACAGGTGAGTTCGAGGCTTTAGAGCTTCGTGACGGAGATAAAGGAAGATATTTAGGAAAGGGTGTTACAAAGGCTGTAGCAAATATCAATGGCCCAATTGCAGAGGCTATTTGCGGTATGGATGCCTCTGATATCTATGCTATCGATGCAGCTATGATTAAGGCTGATGGAACAAAGGATAAGTCAAAGCTTGGAGCAAATGCTATTCTTGCAACATCAATTGCTTGCTGTAGAGCAGCTGCAACAGCTCTTGATATTCCTCTTTACAAGTTCCTTGGCGGTGTTCAGGGTACAAAGCTTCCAGTTCCAATGATGAATATCTTAAATGGTGGAGCTCACGCTGATAGCGCTGTTGATACACAGGAATTTATGATTATGCCAGTTGGTGCATCTTCATTTAGCGAGTGCCTACGCTGGTGTGCAGAGGTATTCCACACACTTAAGGCTATTCTTAAGGATATGGGTGATGTTACAGCTGTAGGTGATGAAGGTGGTTTTGCTCCTAATTCACTTAAAAATGACGAGGAAGCAATCGAGACAATTCTTAAGGCTATTAAGGAAGCAGGCTTTGAGCCAGGCAAGGATTTCATGATTGCTATGGATGCAGCATCAAGTGAGTGGAAGTCTGAAAAGGGTAAAGGATTCTATCACCAGCCTAAGTCTGGTAAGGACTTTACAACAGATGAGCTTATCGATCACTGGGCAGCACTTGTAGACAAATATCCAATTATCTCTATCGAGGATGGACTTGATGAAGAGGATTGGGAAGGATGGCAGAGAATGACTGCTAAGATTGGTGATAAGGTACAGCTTGTAGGTGACGATTTATTTGTTACAAACACAGAGCGTCTTTCAAAGGGAATCGCTAATGGATGCGGTAACTCAATCCTTATCAAGCTTAACCAGATTGGTTCAGTATCAGAAACACTTGAAGCAATTAAGATGGCTCACAAGGCAGGTTACACTGCAATTTCTTCACACCGTTCAGGCGAGACAGAAGACACAACAATTGCAGACCTTGCAGTAGCCCTCAACACATGCCAAATCAAGACTGGTGCACCATCTCGTACAGAGCGTGTAGCAAAGTACAACCAGCTCCTTCGTATCGAAGAGCAGCTTGGCGCAGCAGCAACATACCCAGGTATGGGCGCATTCAACGTAAAATAAATAGAGATATAAAGCATAGAAACATGAATACATATAATTTGTATTACGTGTGATACATCCCCTTCAGCTGTATGTTAACTGATAAGTATCCCTTTTCTACATCAATAAGAAATGGGTTCATATCAAACAGCAAGAAGGGGATTTTTATTGTTGTAATAAAAATTAAGGTGTATATGTTAAGAATCAGGGCATATATTTGCTTTGGAGGCTTTAGAATTCATTCGAATTATTTAGCAATGCATAATTATGCATTGTGGTTGATATTTATACAGAGATTCTGTTATTTTAGTAAAATTGAAGCAAGAATTATTACTCGTCTATGTTAGTATGGCACGCACATAAAAAGTATATCTATATGTGCGTGCTTATTTTTGGGTGATTTTGTACTGGTGGACACGTACATGCAGAGATATCATTGCATGCGTGTTTTTTTGAGTGCATAAGTACTACGAATTATGTATTATGAGTATTAAAATATAAAATTGAGCACGCACATAGAATAGAGTGCGTAGATTGCGTGCCTACATAGCTTTTTCAGTGCGGATAAATGCAATTGTTTATCAAAAACAGAGAAAACCCATCAGCAGATTATAGCCCCAATCCTATAAGAAGCAAAAATAGAAAACCCATTAGCAGAATATAGCTCCAATGCTATAAGAAGAAAAAAGAAGAAGCCCATGAGGGCTTCTTCAAGTTTGACTAGTTGTAAGTAGGGGTTATAGTCTGGATTGAACCATCTGGATTGTAGTTTAGTTCACAATATTTGACGGTTCTACGGTGGTTTATACCACCAGAGAGTTCACAGTCGTGGTAGAAAAGATACCATTTGCCGTGATACTCAACGATTGAATGGTGTGTAGTCCATCCAATGACTGGTTCAAGGATTTTTCCTTGATAAGTAAATGGTCCGAGAGGACTGTCGCCTGTTGCATATACAATGGTGTGGGTTGTTCCAGTGGAGTAGGAGAAATAGTATTTTCCATTGTATTTGTGCATCCAAGGATCTTCAAAATATCGTCTAGCTTCGTCGCCAGCAAGTAGTGGAGAACCGTTTTCATCAAGAATTACGATATCTTTAGGGGTTGCCTTAAATTCGGACATATCGTCTTTCATACTTGCGACTTTTGGCCATACGGCATGTTCGTCTTTATTTGGCTCAGTGCCGTTAGGATCGAAGGTGCCTGTACGATATTTTTCCAGTTGTCCTCCCCATAGACCACCGAAATATATATAGACCTCTCCGTCATCATCGATGAAGGAACAAGGATCTATGCTGAAACTTTCAGGAATACACTCTTTTCTTGGAGAAAATGGACCTTCAGGTTTCTCACTTTCTGCAATTCCAAGTCTAAAGTTTCCATCCTTATCTCTAGCTGGGAAGAAGAGGTAGTAAGTATTGTTCTTAAAAACTACGTCTGGTGCCCAAAGCTGTTCTGAGACCCATGGTATTTGATCTTGATGAAGTACTTCGCCATGGTCGATTACCTCATCACTTTTGTCATCTAGTGATAAGACGTGATAATCACGCATTTGATACTCATCACCATTGTCATTATCCTCTCCGTTATGTGGAAAATCATGAGAAGGATATACGTAAATTCTGTCGTTAAAGACGTGCGCAGAAGGATCTGCAGTAAAAATGTCTGTAACTAGAGGTGTGTTTTGTTGTTTCATTTAAATCTCCTTAGGCTTAACCCTTTACTGCTCCGGCGGTTAGACCATCTACAATCTGGTTAGAGAATGCGCAGTAAACGATTATAGTAGGGATGATTGCAATGATGATAGCTGCAAACATCTGTGAGTAATTGGTGTTGTAAGGTCCAACGAATTTTGAAAGGGAAACAGGAAGTGTTTTCTTCAAATCGTCGGAAATAAATACCATGGCAAGTAAGAGCTCGTTCCAGTTTGCGATAAAAGTCATAAGACCTGTAACAAAAAGACCTGTTTTTCCAAGTGGAAGACAAACCTTAAAGAAGATTTGATAGATGGTAGCACCATCGATACAAGCACTTTCAATTAGTTCATTAGGCATACTTTCGAAGAAACCAACCATGATAAATATTGTGATAGGTAAAGCAAAAGTAAGGTAAGGTAAAACCAGACCTACAAGGCTGTTTGTAAGGCTAACCTTTGCAAAACGAGTGAAGAGTGGAATCAACACACAGTGCACAGGAATCATCATTCCAAGTAGGAAATAAGTAAGAGATAACTTAGCTAATTTCCAACGAAGTCTAGCGATTCCGAAGGCAGCCATTGAGCCGATAACCATGCTTAAAATAAGTGTGATAACGCAGACAAGGAATGAGTTGAGGGTAGCAATTCCAAGTTTTCCTGCTGTCCATGCAAAAGTAAAGTTGTCAATTGTTGGAGCTTTTGGCAATGCGAATGGAGCAGTGAAAATTTCTGCATTAGTTTTAAATGAAACATTAAATACCCAGAACAATGGCGCAAGATAAAGTACAGCCATAAATACTAGGAATATGTATATAATTATTGTAATTGGACTAGTTTTTTTCATATCCATTAACTCCTTTCGGGATAGCGCACATTACATTTCGTATTGTTCTGTCTTTATTACTTTGTTAATAAATGCAGTAACAAGTAAACAAAGAATAAGCAAAAGAACACCGATTGCGCTGGCATAGCCGTACTTAAAATACTTGAATCCCTGTTGATATAAGTGAGTAGCAAGAACTTCAGTCTTGTGGTTTGGACCACCTTCAGTCATGTTGAAAATCAAATCAAAAAACTTTAATGAACCGATTGCATTTAGTGACATTGCGGTTGCAACCATTGGTCGAATTAGGGGTAGAGTGATGTAACGGAAACTTTTTGCCTTGTTACAACCGTCAATGTAACTTGCCTCGTAAAGTGATTTACTAATACCTGATATCTGAGCCATGTAAAGCATCATAGACTGACCAACATACTGCCATAAAGCGACAAATGCAATAACCCACATTGGGAGAATAATGTAGCCTGATGTGTCCATGAGCCATAATGGGCCTTCGATACCAAACTTTATGAGCAACTGATTGATACCTAGCTTAGGGCTGAAAATAAACATCCACAAAAGACCTAAAGCTGCAGATGAAAGAACACAAGGAAGGTAGATAATATTTTTAAATAGGTTTCTTCCTTTATCTATATTTGTGAGAAGGGCCGCTAGGAAAAGACCCATAATAAGCTGTGTTACACATGAAAAAATCAAAAAGAAAATTGAGTTTTTCAAAGCAATAATAAGAACTTTATCTGAAAGTAGAGTTTTGTAGTTCTCTAATCCAATGAATTTTGCTGGAGTGAGTGCATTATAGTCACAGAATGAGTAATACACAGACTGGCAAATTGGAATGAACAAAATAAAAGTAAAAAGTATAAATGCTGGTGCCATAAATACAAATATGGCCTTTTTATTTCTCAATAATTTATCCATAACGATTATTCCTTAAGAAAAATTTTCTAAAAAAATGGGAGTGCAGGAGAGCACTCCCAAACAATAGGGTATTGAAGAAAAAGAATGTTATCTGCAGTTAGCTGCGTAATATTCTTCCATATCTTTAGCTGCATCAGCTGGTGTCATATCACCAAGGAATACAGCAACCATTGTGTCATCAAAGTGTGAACCTGTCTCTGTTGTAGGCATTGACTCATTGTAGAATCCGAATGTACCCTTTGCATTTCCAAATACATCCATAACATATGCAAGCTGTGCTGGAGCCTTAGATGCATCGTACTCAACCTTTGTTACAGGAATCTTTCCACCAACTTCTGCTGTGTACTTCTGAGCTGTATCATCTGTAAAGTACTTCATAAGAGCTACACAAGCCTCTGGGTGCTTTGTAGATGAGCTCATTGCAAGTGAATCTGACTTAGCGATGATCTTGTCTTCGCCTGGGAACTGGAATACACCACACTTAGACTCGAAGTCTGGGTTGTTACCATTAATCTGAGCGATAGCCCATGAACCCTGGATAAGGATTGCAGCTTCTTCATTGTAGAAGTTTGCTGTAGCTACGTCGTTTGTGTCACCAGCAGCTGTAGGCTGGAAGTACTTAGAAAGCTCAACAAGCTTTGTTGCAGCTGACTCAAGTTTTCCATCTTCCCAAGAAGCACTACCATCAGCAAGAGCAGGTAAGTCAACGCCTTCGCAATCGCAAAGGTAACCAGCTACCATTGAAAGGCACCATGCTGTACCAGCTGAGATTGTGATTGGTGTGTAGCCTGCGCTCTGGAGCTTATCACAAGCCTTAATGAAATCATCATAATTTGTAGGAATATCTACACCAGCTTTTTCGAACATCTCTGTGTTGTAGAAGCAGCAAGCAGCAGCTGTGTTAAGAGGTACTGCGTAGATTTTTCCGTCGTATGTCTGCTGTGTAAATACTGCATCGCTTGTGAATGTATCTTTCCATCCATCCTGACCAAGATAATCATCAAGTGGAGCAGCTACACCTGGCTCAACGTAATCTGTAAGGTTTGGACCTGGGCTTACGATGAATACATCAGGAGTTTCGCCAGCAGCAACAAGTGCGTTTAACTTTGCGTAATACTCTTCAAGGTTAGTTGTTACAACATTTACATGATACTGTCCTTCGTAATCAGCATTGAATCTGTCGATTACATCCTTGTAGCCAAGAGAAATAAGATCCTCTGTAGCGTTCAAGTCATCCCAGAACATCCATGTGATTTCTTCTACGCCATCAGCTGAAGCTGAATCAGAAGAAGAACTTGATGAACCACATCCTACGAATAAGGAAGCGGCCATAATTGTTGAAAGTAGAGTAGCTAAAATCTTTTTTTTCATTACCTTTCTCCTTTTTCTCTTATATTTGATGAATTCCCCAACTCATCTGTTCTGTAACTTAAATGTAGCACACAGAAAATTGACAATCTTTAGAATTGTTGTTTGTTGATTATCAATTATTGCCGTGGTGAAATGTTGACTAGTAGTGGTATTGTATGGGATATACGAATTTAAGATTATATAATTGTGCTATTTTAACAAAAGAAGAAATGCGAAGGGTGAAAATTAAAATATTTTACTTGATTTTTTAGACAATTAGAGCAAAAATTAATAGCGTACTATTTTTCTAATTGTTGCTTTAGAAGGGATGATGTTATGATTGAAACACTTGATGGCCTTTTTGAAACCGTAAATTGTAAGCAGAGTACAACATTAAAGTTATATGATAATGTTGAATATGAAGATTATCCGATGCACTGGCATCCAGCTATTGAAATAGTAATGCCTGTAGACAACGGTTATAAGATGAGATTTTCTAATTCAGAAGTCTTTCTTAGAGAAGGGGATATTTGTGTTGTATGTCCTGGATGTGTTCATTCTATAGAAGCCCCAGAGACAGGACGCAGAATTATATTTCAACCTAATACTACGTATTTACGTTTTATGCGTGATGTGGAAGTTCTCATTTCTTTCATGTCTCCATATGCAATTATCACGCCGGAGGAGTATCCTACAATTCATAGTGATCTTAAAAAGAAACTTATTGAGATTAGAGACGAGTATCTTTCAGGATATCCTTTTTCGGAGGTTAGTATCTATAGCAAGCTTTTGGAGATGTTTATACTTATTGGAAAGAATTACTCTGTTAAGGAATCTGAGGCTAGTGATTACACAATGGCAACTAGAGAAGAATACGCAAATACGTTTATGGAGATTTGCGATTATATTAACTTACACTGCGCCGAAGATTTAAAGCTTGATGATATTGCAAATATGAGCGGATTCAGTAAATTCTATTTTGAGCGTTTATTTAAGCAGTTCACTGGAACAAGCTTCTATAAATATGTAAATCAAAAAAGAATTGCTAAAGCTCAGGAGCTTTTAATAGAGCCAGGCAACTCAGTTACTGATGTTGCGTTAAACTGTGGCTTTATGTCTATATCATCTTTTATTAGAATGTTTAAGCTTCAAAAGGGCTGCACTCCTACAGAGTTTAAGAGTATGTATTGGAGCTGTGAGCAAAAAGAAGTTGTTAGATAATCAAAGTTGTACATGCATAAAACAACTTGTACACACCTATAAACCTAGTGTTTAACTGAATATGATATTTTAAAAATACAACTTGTAACCTATGTGCTACAAGTTGTATTTTTTTATTAGTTGAAAGTTGTAACTAAAATTGAACGGGAGGGTTTTTATGAAGACACAGTTAAATTACAAGTTTTGGTTTTGTACAGGTTCTCAGGATTTGTACGGCGATGAGTGCCTTGAGCATGTTGCAGCTCATTCTAAGGAAATAGTAGAGTGCCTCAACAAATCAGGCCGTCTTCCATTTGAGGTTGTATGGAAGCCAACAATGATTACAAATGAAGTAATCAGACGCACATTCAACGAGGCTAACAATGATGCAACATGTGCAGGTGTAATCACATGGATGCACACATTCTCACCAGCAAAGTCTTGGATTCTTGGACATCAGGAATTCAGAAAGCCACTTTGCCATCTCCACACACAGTATAATCGTGAGATTCCATACGAAACAATGGATATGGATTTCATGAATGAGAATCAGGCAGCTCATGGTGACAGAGAGTACGCTCACATCCTTTCACGTATGGGAATTGAGAGAAAGACAATCGTTGGTTACTGGCAGGATGCAGAGGTTCAGGACAAGCTTGCTTCATGGATGCGCACTGCAGTTGGTATTGTTGAGTCTAGTCATATCCGTGTAATGCGTGTAGCTGATAACATGAGAAATGTTGCTGTTACAGAAGGTGATAAGGTTGAGGCTCAGCTTAAGTTTGGTTGGGAAGTAGATGCTTACCCGGTAAACGAAATCGCTGAGGCAGTAGCTGCAGTTGGCCAGTCAGATGTTAATGCGCTTGTCGATGAATATTATGGTAAATACGATATCTGCCTTGAGGGTAGAGATCCTGAAGAATTCAAGAAGCATGTTGCAGTTCAGGCACAGATTGAGCTTGGATTTGAGAGATTTTTGGAGGAGAAGAATTACCAGGCAATCGTTACTCACTTCGGTGATTTAGGTGCACTTAAGCAGCTTCCAGGTCTTGCAATCCAAAGACTTATGGAAAAAGGATATGGTTTCGGTGCAGAAGGTGACTGGAAGGTTGCTGCAATGGTTCGCCTTATGAAGATTATGACAACTGGCATGAAGGATGCAAAGGGTACTTCAATGCTTGAGGATTACACATACAATCTTGTAAAGGGTAAGGAAGGAATCATTCAGGCCCACATGCTTGAGATTTGCCCAACAATTTCTGAAGGACCAATTCAGATTAAGGTTCAGTCTCTTTCAATGGGTGATAGAGAAGATCCAGCTCGTCTTGTATTCCAGTCAAAGGAAGGCAAGGGTATTGCAACATCTCTTATTGACCTTGGAAATAGATTCCGTCTTATCATTCAGGATGTTGATTGCAAAAAGGTTGAGAAGCCACTTCCAAAGCTTCCTACAGCTATCAATTTCTGGACACCACAGCCAGATTTCTATACAGGAACAGAGGCTTGGCTTCTTGCTGGTGGTGCTCATCACACAGCATTTACATATGACCTTACTGCTGAGCAAATGGGTGATTGGGCTGCAGCAATGGGCATTGAAGCTGTATTTATTGACAAAGATACAAAGATTCGCGACTTCAAGCGCGACCTAGCTATTGGCAATATTGTATATGGTAAATAGTAAAAATTCTGACATCATTAAGTAATAAAAATGATTGAGGTCAGATTTTAAAAGAATTAAAATCTTAGTTAAAGTGGGAACCAATTGGGGTTCCCCGAGGGATTAAGAAATGGCATAAGCCAAGAAAGAAGGAGAGAAAAATGAAGTTATTCGTTGATACTGGAAAAATTGAGGACATTAAGAAGGCAAATGATTTAGGAGTAATTTGTGGTGTAACTACAAATCCATCTCTTATCGCAAAGGAAGGTGGACGTGCTCAGGAAGACATCCTTAAAGAAATCGCTTCTATCGTTGATGGACCTATCTCAGGTGAGGTTAAGGCTACAACAGTTGACGCTGAAGGCATGATTAAGGAAGGCCGCGAAATCGCAGCTATGCATCCAAACATGGTCGTTAAGATTCCTATGACAGCAGAAGGTCTTAAGGCTGTAAAGGTTCTTTCTTCTGAGGGCATCAAGACAAACGTAACACTTATCTTCTCTGCAAATCAGGCAATCCTTGCTGCTAATGCAGGTGCAACATATGTTTCACCATTCTTAGGACGTCTTGATGATATCAATATGGCTGGTATCGACTTAATCCGCGATATTGCAGAGATTTTCGATATCTATGGCTACGAGACAGAAATCATTGCTGCATCAGTTCGTAATCCAATTCACGTTACAGACTGCGCACTTGCAGGCGCTCACATTGCAACAGTTCCATACTCTGTAATCGAGACAATGATTAATCATCCTCTCACAACTGCAGGTATCGAGAAATTCCAGAAGGACTACATCGCAGTATTCGGAGAGTAAAGGCTCGCTTATTACGGCCTCAATCCTATGATGTTACTCCGCTCAGCGTGGAATGCTTCGCTTGAGTAACACATAGAGATTGATGCCTACAAGCTATTTAAACACTATGGGGGAATTCAACTATGAATATCAATGAAGTAATCGCAGAAGGTACACGCACAGCCCTTGGTATTGAGTTCGGATCAACACGTATTAAAGCGGTTTTAGTTGATGGGGACAACAAGGTTCTTGCTCAGGGGGATCATGAGTGGGAGAACCATTTAGACAATGGCATCTGGACATATCCACTTGATGAGGTATGGGCAGGTGTTCAGGATTGCTATGCAAAGCTTAAGAAGGATGTAAGCGATAAGTATGATGTAAAGCTTACAAAAATTGGTGCAATCGGCTTTTCTGCTATGATGCACGGATATCTTGCTTTCGACAAGGATGATAATCTTCTAGTTCCATTTAGAACATGGAGAAACACAATCACTGGCGAAGCTGCAGCAGAGCTTAGCAAGGAACTTAATTTCAATATGCCTCAGCGCTGGAGTATTTCTCACTACTATCAGTGCATTTTAAATAAGGAAGAGCACGTTCCAAATGTAGCTTATTTCATGACACTTGCATGCTATGTTCACTATAAGATGACAGGCAAGAAGGTTGCAGGCGTTGGCGAAGCATCTGGTATGTTTCCTATTGATTCAAAGACATGCAAATATGATGCAGCCATGCTTGAGAAATTCAACAAGCTTGCGGCAGCACATGGCGTAACTACAAAGGTTGAAGACCTTCTTCCAGAAGTTCTTGTAGCAGGAGATGATGCAGGAAATCTTACAGAAGAGGGAGCAAAGCTTCTTGATCCAACAGGAGAGCTAGAGGCAGGTTGTCCACTTGCTCCACCAGAAGGTGATGCAGGTACTGGAATGGTTGCTACAAATGCCGTTTCAGTTGGAACAGGAAATGTTTCTGCTGGTACATCAGTATTTTCAATGGTTGTACTGGAAAAAGCTCTTTCAAAACCATATGAGGAAATCGATATGGTAACAACACCAACAGGTGAAGCAGTAGCCATGGTTCACTGCAACAACTGTACATCAGACCTTAATGCTTGGGTTGGTATTTTTAAGGAATTTGCTGATGCATTCGGTGTTGATATCTCAATGAACGATATTTATGGCACACTTTATCGCAAAGCTCTTACAGAAGATGCAAATTGCGGAGGAGTGTTATCTTACAACTATTTCGGCGGTGAGCCAGTGGTTGGTGTAAATGAAGGTCGTCCAATGATTGTTCGTCAGCCTGATGCTAAATTTACACTTGCAAACTTTATGCGTTCAAACCTTTATGGTGCACTTGGCGTTCTTAAAATTGGTAATGATATTCTCTTGAAGCAGGAGAAGGTTAATATCAAGTCTATCACTGGACATGGTGGATTCTTTAAGACAAAGGGCGTAGGACAGTCTGTACTTGCAGCAGCCCTCAACGCACCAATTACAGTTATGGCCACAGCCGGCGAAGGTGGAGCTTGGGGTATGGCAGTACTTGCAAACTTCTGTATTCGCGATGACAAGTCACAAAAGCTTCAGAGTTACCTTGATGAAAAAGTATTTGCAGGACAGGAATCTACTACAATGGAGCCAGATCCAGTTATGGTAAAGGGCTACGATGAGTGGATTGCAGAATACAAGAAAGCACTCAAAGCTGAGGCTGCAGCAGTAGACAACTGGAGATAATATACGCTGAGAAGCTGGTTACTGTCTCAATCCTATGATGTTACTCCGCTCAGCGTAGAATGCTTCGCTTGAGTAACACATAGAGATTGATACCTACCAGCATTTAATATTACAGCTATGCTTTCCAGTATTGGCTATACGAGGAGAAAAAAATGTTAGAAGAACTTAAGAAACAGGTATATGAAGCAAACATGGAGCTTCCTAAGAGAGGTCTTGTTACCTATACTTGGGGTAATGTATCAGGTATCGACCGCGAGAGTGGAATCTTTGCTATCAAGCCATCAGGCGTTGAGTATGAAGATTTGAAGCCAGAAGATATGGTTCTTGTAAATCTTGAGGGTGAAGTTGTAGAGGGCAAGTACAGACCTAGCTCAGATACAGCCACTCACGTTGAGCTCTACAAGAAATATGAGAATATCGGTGGCGTAGTTCACACACATTCTACATATGCTGTAGCTTGGGCTCAGGCTGGTAGAGATATTCCTCTATATGGAACAACACATGCAGATTATTTCTGCGGAACAATTCCATGCACAAGAAACCTTACTCCAGAGGAAATTGATGAAGCTTATGAGGTTAACACTGGTAAGGTAATCATCGAGACCTTTGAGGAAAGAGGTATTAATACAAAATATGTGCCAGGTGTTATCTGCAAGAATCACGGCCCATTCACATGGGGCAAGGATGCAGACCAGGCAGTATACAATGCAGTTGTACTTGAAGAGGTTGCAAAGATGGCTCTCTTCACAGAGCAGGTTAACCCACAGGTAGAGCCAGCTCCAGATTGTATTCGCGATAAGCATTTCAATCGTAAACATGGTGCAAATGCATATTATGGACAGAATTAATTTATAGTTGGTTGGTTTAAAGCAGTCTAGAGAATTTCTCTAGGCTGCTTTTTTATATGCGAGTTTTTTGAAATATAATATTTGACAAATACCCCTAGAGGGTATATCATACATTTTAGATGATACCCCAAGGGGGTATATCTGTCTTATGTAAAAGGAGATAAAACATGGGAAATAAAGAAGAGTTAATGGAAGAAAGTTGCGTGTGTTGCTGTTCAGGAAAACAGAAGAATCGCGAAGACAAAGAATATAAGGATTTAATGAACCGCCTAAAGCGAATCGAAGGTCAGGTTAGAGGCGTAGAGAATATGCTTGAGAAGGATGTATATTGTACAGATATTCTCATGCAGGTTTCTGCAATCACCTCTGCCCTAAATAGCTTTAATAAAGTTCTTCTTGCAAATCATGTTAAGACTTGCGTAGCGGATAATATCCGTGAGGGCAATGACGACGTGGTTGATGAGCTTGTAGGTGTATTACAGAAGTTAATGAGGTAATGAAATGAAACAATACAACGTTACGGGAATGAGTTGTGCCGCGTGTCAGGCGAGAGTAGAAAAAGCAGTTTCGGCTGTGCCAGGAGTTGATAGCTGTGCTGTGAGTCTTTTGACTAATTCAATGGGCATAGAAGGTAATGCTGATTCATCAGAAATCATCAAAGCAGTTGAAAAAGCGGGATATGGAGCCTCGTTGAAAAATGATTCAACAAGCGAAGATGCCAGCGTAACTCCAAATTATGATGAAGAATTACAGGATAATGAGACACCTGTAATTAGAAATAGATTGATAGCGTCTTTGGTTTTATTGATTCCACTTTTGTATGTATCAATGGGTCATATGCTATGGGATTGGCCTCTTCCAGGTTTCTTAGATGGCAATCATATAGCTATGGGACTATATGAGATGTTACTGACTACAGGAGTAATGGTCATAAATCAGAAGTTTTTCATCAGTGGATTTAGAGGATTTATTCATAGAGCTCCAAATATGGATAGTCTAGTAGCACTTGGTTCAGCAGCATCTTATGTATACAGTGTGTATGCTCTTTTTGCCATGACATTAGCTATGGTAGCTGGAGATATGGATAAAGTCATGAGCTACATGATGGAGTTTTATTTTGAGACTGCAGCCATGATTCTTACTTTAATCACAGTTGGAAAGTTGCTTGAATCAATATCTAAGGGGCGCACAACAAATGCACTTAAAGATTTGATGAAACTAGCTGCTAAAACAGCCGTTGTAATAAAAGATGGTATAGAAGTTGAAATTCCAATTGAACAGGTTAAAGTTGGTGATAGATTTGTAGTTAGACCTGGCGACAATATCCCTGTGGATGGAATAGTTGTCGAAGGAACTAGCGCGGTTAATGAGGCGTCTCTTACAGGAGAAAGCATCCCGGTTGATAAAAATATTGGCGATACAGTTTCAGCAGCTACAAATAATGAAAGTGGATATTTAGTTTGCGAAGCAACACGAGTTGGAAAGGATACAACCCTTTCTCAGATTATACAGATGGTAAGTGATGCAGCTGCCACAAAGGCTCCTATTGCAAAGATAGCAGATACTGTTTCAGGTATTTTTGTGCCAGCAGTTATTATAATTGCAGCGATAACTTTTGTGGTTTGGATTTTAGTTGGACAAACATTTGGTTACGCTCTTGCAAGAGCAATAGCAGTGCTTGTAATTAGTTGCCCATGCGCACTTGGCCTTGCCACACCTGTTGCAATCATGGTTGGTAACGGAATGGGTGCAAAAAATGGAATCATGTTTAAGACTGCGGTTTCGCTTGAGGAAACAGGTAAGGTTCAGATAGTAGCTTTAGATAAAACTGGTACTATCACAAAGGGTGAGCCAACAGTTATAGGTATTTTTGAGGCAGAAGGTGTCGAAGATATAGATCTACTTAGAGTGGCCTATGCCATTGAAACAAAATCTGAGCATCCTTTAGCAAAAGCAATTGTAGAGTTTGGATTGTCTGAGGGAGTTGATCCAGCAGATGTTACTGATTTCAAAGCTTTAGCTGGCCATGGCCTTTCAGGCGTTGTTGATGGTGAAATCGCTTATGGTGGAAATCTTGAGCTGATTAGTAGTAAAGTTGAAGTAAGCCAGGAATCAAAGGAACTCGCCAATGAGCTTGCAATGAAAGGTGAAACACCATTATTCTTTGCAAAGGGCAATACCTTCCTTGGAATTATTTCTGTTGCTGATGTGATTAAAGATGATTCTGAAGAGGCAATTAGACATCTTAAGAACATGGGCATCCATGTGGTTATGCTTACTGGTGATAATGAAGTGACAGCTGAAGCTATTGCTAAAGAAGCAGGTGTAGATGAAGTTATCGCAGGAGTTAAGCCAGACGGCAAAGAAGAGGTTATCAGAAAGCTTCAGGAGCATGGTAAGGTTGCAATGGTAGGAGATGGAATTAATGATGCACCGGCACTTACGAGAGCAGATATAGGAATAGCCATTGGAGCCGGTACAGATGTTGCGTTAGATGCAGCAGATGTGGTACTTGTAAAAAGTAGACTTTCAGATGTTTCCGCAGCAATTAGACTTAGTCGAGCAACACTTAAGAATATTCACGAGAATCTATTCTGGGCATTCTTCTATAATATAATTGGAATTCCTCTTGCAGCAGGGGCATACATCCATGCCTTTGGATGGACTCTTAATCCTATTTTTGGTGCAGCTGCAATGAGTCTTTCAAGTTTCTGCGTTGTTTCAAATGCTTTGAGACTTAATCTATTTAGAATGCATGACAATAGCAAAGATAAGGCAGGAAAAAATAGCCTTGGTCATGAACCACTATTAGTTAATAATAAGGAGGAACAAAACAATATGGAAATTACAGTAAAAGGAATGATGTGCGCTCACTGCGAAGCACATGTAAAGGAAGCATTAGAGAAGGTCGCAGGAATTGATGAGGCAACCGCAAATCACGATGAGAACCTTGTAACACTTAAGACTTCAGCTGATGTAGCAGAAAGCGATATCAAAGCAGCGGTTGAAGCCGCTGGATATGAGTATGTTGGCATAAAATAATCTGGGGACATAGTATATGAATATTCTGCTTGTAATTGATATACAGCAAAAATATCTTAAATCTTACAAACCTACGCTTGTTGATAGGGTTAATACTAGAATTGAAGAAGCTTTGAAAAAGGATATACCAGTTGTATATGTGAAAAACATTGGCATATCAGGCAAAGAGGAGTATTTTGAGTTTGCTGATGAGCTAAAAATAGAGTCTGATTGTATCTTTACGAAAAGATTCCCTAGCGCATTTACAAATGAGGAATTTGTAGAGTTCTTGCAGAAGATGGATGTTGAGTTTATCAACGTAGTCGGAGTTGACGGCAGATGTTGCGTATACAGAACCGTCATGAATGCAATCAAGCGAGGGTACAAAGTAAGACTTATGATGGATGCAATTGAGGCACATAATGATAAGTTCTACTTCAAAGAGCTTGTTGCTATGGAAAAGGCAGGAGCTGAGGTTAATTCAAATTTAGAAGAGTTGGTGTAATAATGTGGGGGAATTTTTTTATGAAAAATAGCAAAAAGCTTATCATCGCTTTGCTTGCTGTAGCAATAATAATTATATGTTTGCTTACAGCATATTTTATAGAGAGAAAAAAATGTTATGTTGAACCAACAGAAATAACTTATTCTGTTGGGGGAGGTGATATTTATTCCTATACTCTATATTCAATTAAAAAGGATACTCTTACATATTATGATTTTACTCAATATGGCCTAGATCATGATTATAAGTTTAATTATTATACTGATCCATTACCACCTGAAGGGGATTATGAAATGAAAGAGTGGAAAATGAAGGATGGTTCATGGGATAAGATAGTAGCAACCCTTCAAAATAACCTATTTATTGAGTATCCAGATACTGTAGGTCCTGTCGTTATGGATGGTGGATATACAGGGATTTGTGTAGTTACAGATGATGAAATATATCATAGCTCTGCATATGTAAATATGGATTCAAAGGGTCTTAGATATAACGGATTTAAGCGAATATGCAAAGTTATTACTGAAGCTATTGATGATGCAAATTGAATAATGGTACTCCCCATTTATGAGAGCATAATGCATAAAATGGGGAGTATTTTTTTGTGTAGTATTTGAGCAAAACCTTAAGTAAAAATATTTGACATACCATAATGGCTTGGTGTATTTTATAAGCATAGAAAATATGGAACGGGTTCCATATAATAATATAATGACGCAGGACCGGGCTGCGTTTTTTATTGAGGGGACATGGAACGGGTTCCATATATGTTTTTACAATAGGAGGAGAAAAAATGAAAAGAAAAATTCTTTGCTCAGTTCTTGCCATTATGATGGCATCATCTCTTATGGCGTGCGGGTCTTCACAATCTACAGGTGGAGATGACAGCACAGTTACTGAAGGCGCAACACAAGGTGATATGGACGATGCCGTAATTACTATTTGGTCACCAAGTGATAAAGAATCTATTGAGAATTGGTGGGCAGAAAAGATTGACGAATGGAACACAGCTCATCCAGACATGAAGGCAGCTCGTGAGGCAATTGATCGTTCAGATTCATATGCATATGATAATAAAATCGCAACAGCTGTAACATCAAATAGCCTTCCTTCAATATTCTTTGTAGACGGACCACAGGTTTCATACTATGCAGCTAATGGACTTATTGTTCCAATCACCGATTATTTTAGTGATAGTATTGATGATTTTGATCCTGCAACACAGGCTCAATGTACATATGAAGGTGAATTATATGCAATATCAGCAACACAGTCTGGTGTAGCATTCTACTACAACAAGGATTTGTTAAAGGAATGTGGTGTTGATACTGATGACTTGGATTCAAGAACTATTGATAATCCAATAACATGGTCAGAAATGGCAGAAATTGCTGAGAAATGTACAACAGATAGCTATGTAGGAACACATATTATTATGGACCACGGCGAGGGTATTCCTTATGCTCTTGAGCCAATGTATATTTCAGAAGGTAAGGACTATATTTCAGATGATGGAACTACAGCAGATGGCTATGTAAATAGTGACGAATCTGTAAAGACAACAGCATTTCTTGCAGACCTAATTGCAAAGGGTTATGCAAATGTAGATCCTATTACAGATGAGTTCTTAAATGGCGCATGCGCTACTGAGTTAGGTGGTTCATGGGATGTAGCTACACTTGAGGCTAATGCAACTTTCGATTGGGGCGTAACATATTATCCAGTTGCTGATGATACTCGTAAGGCTGTTTCTCCATGTGGAGACTGGTCAGCAGCTGTTTCAAAGGATTGCGAAAATGTAGAGGCTACAGGTGAGTTCCTTAAATGGTTAATGAATACAGAAAATGTTGCTTCTTATGCAGATGCAATTGCTAAGCCTGCAACTAGAGCATCAGCTTATGATGAGGAATGTATGGCTTCTTATGCAGAAGGACCAAGAGCTTTATTCGTAGAACAGCTTCAAAATTCAGCTGCTCCTCGTCCAAGAACCCCATCATATGCAACTTTCTCAACAGATTATGCAGAAGCAATGTCAAATATCTTCTCAGAAGCTGCTTCGACAAAAGCTGTTGATGAATCATACATTAAAGAACAGTTAGATTCTGTAGCAGACAGTTTTGCTGAAGATTATAACACTTACTATGCAAATTAATTAGTAAGGCTTGATGATACTATGTTAAAAGTCGCATCAATTATGGTGCGACTTTTATATAGCATAGCTAGTAGCTTAGCAGTAAAGGAATTCTAAAAATAGGAGCAATATCGATGGCAAAAACAGAGCAAAAGTCTGGAAGAAAACGGGATGAACGAATTGCTGGATATGTTTTTTCATTGCCTGCAGTAGCATTACTGATAGCGTTTTTGGTTGTACCAATTATATATACAGTGTACTATTCAGTATTCCAGTATCAAGTTATGAGACCAAACGATATAACATTTATTGGTTTTGAAAACTATCATAAATTGATTACTGATTCTGACTTCTGGATTTCGTTAAAAAATACGTTTTATTTCACTATTATAGTTGTGCCAGTTCAATGTGCATTAGCATTGACATTGGCAATGTTAGTATCAAAAAAATTTAAAGGTGTATCAGTATTTAGAACAATGTATTTTAGTCCACAGTTAACATCTATGGTTGTAATTGCTGTTCTTTGGACTGTTTTATACAATTCTAATCCTAATACTGGACTAATTAATGCGCTCTTAGTAAATCTTGGTCTAGAACCAATTAATTTTTTGACCAATGAGAGAACGGCGATGAATTCAATCATCTTCATGTCTGCATGGCAAGGAGCAGGCTATCAGATGATGATCTTTCTTGCAGGCTTGCAAGGAATTCCAAGAGATCAATACGAAGCTGCATCAGTTGATGGGGCAACACCTTGGCAACAGTTTTGTTTTGTCACAATACCAAATCTTAAAGGAACAATTAAGTATGTCATTATGATTACTATGATTCAGGCGATGAAGTTATTCACACAGCCATATGTAATGACACAGGGAGGTCCAAGAAATTCCACAAAAACCATGGTGTATTACATCTACACCCAGGGATTTCAAAAAGGAAATTTTGGATATGCCTGTTCAGTTGCAGCTGTATTCTTTGTGATTGTTGTGGCAATGTCATTAATTTTGCAAAAAATAACATCAGAAGAATGAAAGGAGTAGCTTATGAAATCTTTAAAAGCACAGAAGGCGCTTCAGAAAATTCTATTCTATGCTGGTAATACAATAATTGGAATTATCTTTGTTTCTCCTTTGATTTGGATGATTTCAGCATCGTTAAAACCAGAAGCAAAAATATT
>JAILAV010000092.1 GCA_024681435.1 Pseudobutyrivibrio sp.
TGCCTCGATTCATATATTTTTCCTATTTAAAAGTTTATTATTTAAAATCAAGTCAAAATATCAATTCGTTTCTTCATGCTTGTATTTTTTTGCAAAAGAAAGGAGAACTACTTTTCAATAGTCCTCCTTTTGCAATAAAACCCTAAATACTAACCCACATTCTTCTTAGATTTTTCAGAATCTGAAAGGCTTTTATTAATTGATAGCTCTGAAGCTTTTGCCTCTTCAGCCTTTACAAAGCCTGGTTTGCAGACAAATAGGTAAATGAGTAAGCCTATAAGCATAAGAACACCACCGCAAACGTATGGGATTCTGTAGCTTCCTGTCATTCCGTAGAATACAGCAAAGAATGCTGGTCCTACTGCACCAACGCACTGAATCATTGGCTGAATAACAGCGTATCCGTTAGCAAAACTGTCTCCAAACTCCTCGATGCAAAGTGAAGCTGGCCAATTTGCAGCACCACCTACGACCATACCTATACAAATAAGCGAAATCCACACACCAATTGTTGTGCCAGTGAGATTTGCAGCCATAGCAATCATACCAAATACATATGATGTGCAAGCAGCCTTTCTAGCACCAATCTTGGAATCAATTACACCGCAAACATATGAACCTGGGAGTGCTAGTAATCCTGATGCGAGCATCATAAGACCTGCTGTGCTTGGGTCAAATCCGATTTCCAATAGTCTTGGGAAAAGCTGTACCATAAGGCCTGAGGCAAATAAGAGTTGTAAGCCTAGTGCAATGCCGTGTGCCCAAACCTGTGGTGTAGAAAGAAGCTTTGAAGTTGTCCAAATACTTTCCTTGTTGATTTCTTTCTCAACTTCTCCTTGCACTTCAAGACCATTATCTGGTGTGTATCCACAATCTAATGGATTTTCCTTAATGAATAGAATAAGAATGATACATGCAATTGCAGCGATTACAATAAATGGAATAAAGCCACCAAGTGAGCCCATAGCAGCATAGCCAGCCTGATAAATCATTGTAGCTATGCCCGCACATAGAGGAATACCCATTGTAACGATTCCCATTACGATGCCTTTGCGCTTAGGGAACCATTTTGAGAACATAACTGGTCCCAATTGATAACCAATTCCACATGAAATACCATTTGCAAGAATCAAGCATACAGCAAACACTGCAAGATTTGTTGTGATGCCTAACCCAACCATGACTACACCATAGATTGCAAAGCAAATGATACTAAGTGTCTTAGCTGAACGTTTTGATGCAAGCTTACCTAAAATAAAACAAGCAACAATATTTGCTAGACTTCCAAGAGAGATTAAGCTGGTAAGTAACGCAGCCTCCCAACCTCTCAGTTCTGCCAGTGTGCCAGCCGCTGCATTCATGGCACTACCAACAGCAGTTGCTGTAAAATAAGCTAAAAAACCATAGATTATCAACAGCCAACCTTTTCCAAAACCTTTCTTTTCTTTCATAAAAAACCTCCTCCTAACGATAGATAAAAAATCTATCTTATTATTTATATAAAGAATGACCCGACAAATGCCGGGCCATTTCTCTATATCTTAATAGTATGGGAATAATTTTAAGCGGTTGTCTCCACTTCTATCAGGTTTATCCAAGGTAACTTCCCCCGAAGCTGCCCACTCTGTTCCTCGAACGAGCATTGTAATGAAATTGAATCGATCTAAGGCTTCCCAATGTCCAATAGATGTAACAAATACACGACCCCTACCATATTCATTTGTCCAGATAACAGGTGTGTACTGATTTACCCCTGGCATGTTTTCAAGCTTGCCATCTGGGATGTCAACAGGATGATGCTTTGGAGGCCAACCAGGGACCTTATAATTTTCAACATCATCAAAAATTGAAGCAAGCACATGCATCTTTGCCTCAGGATGAACAATAACCTGCGTAAACAAATCATCAAAAACATTCATCCATTTCTTATCGATGTCTTTTGTGATTGGACTATTTTCATCCATAATCTCGACAAAGTGATCATCCTTAGGTACTCGGCGGCAACCCTTATCCATTGCACAGTAGCCACCAAGAAGCTTTCTCCATTCATCTGGCCAATCTGGGTCTACCCAAATTGTTGAATGATAGAATACAATTCCTTTTCCCTTAGAAACAAAATCATAAACAGCAGCTTCAGACTGTTCCCCAAAACGTCTTGCATGCTCTGTAGGCCAAAGCTTTCCATCATAGTTAATAAACAACGCATCATATGGCTCCAAATACTCTGGAGTAATATTTCTAAATTCCTCTGTAATTACAACATTGAATCTTCCTGTAGCTTCAAGAAGATCTCTAAGTCTCTGAGCAATTGCGCGGCCTTGATGCTCAGCAGTGACCAACCCTGTCACAAATAAAATATTTAATTTATCCATAAATAATCTCCCGCCTGTTACATTATCAATCCTGAAGATTACTCCGTCGAGCTAAAAAAAGCTCTCCTTGAGTAATCCTCAGAAATTGATAACTACAGGCTACTTCTCCGATAATGATAAAGCCAGTGGTAACGTCACGCCGAGCAATACCGTAAATACGATATATGCGAAACGCACCTCTCCAAAGAGATTCATGCAAAGTGCTATCACAAGGAATGTAAGCTGTCCGCACATGCTAACAAGCGGGAATAATATTCCGTTTACAACCTTGAAATTCTCTCGCCCGAATACTGAGATTTCAAATGCTGGCATGAATATCTGATATAAAGTAATTGATAATCCAAACATTGGAACTGATAAATA
>JAILAV010000142.1 GCA_024681435.1 Pseudobutyrivibrio sp.
AGTGTTTGAGTAGTTTTAGAGGGGAAGAAATAGGATCAGCTACATACAAATATGCAATAGCACAGACTATTCCGAATACAGATTTGGCCGATGCTTTGTGGGAAAACTCTAATATTAATGATAGGGTTAATATTTTGATTAATTATTTTGATTATTTTTCTTATAATTTATCCGATATGTTTGAGGATATGCCTGAAGATTATAAAAAGCTTGTCAAAACTGGAAGAAGACATTATGAGCAATTACCTAATACTGAGTTGAATAAAATTTTAGGAAAATTGTTAAAGAAAAGTGATTATATTTCTAATTGTGATGAAGATGATGATAAATTGATTTTTAGAGTAAGGGCATAAAGCTGTAAATAAAGAGTATAACAAACTGGGAGGCGCTAATGGTCTGGCGTGCTATGTTTATACAGCTTACTTTTACATCAAAAAAAATACATGCATATTGCCACTGAGTAGGGGTTCACGTCATTCTTTTACTGTTAGGTCTTAACAGGTGAAGGAGTGACGTATTTTTTATTGTTGCTATGGTGATAATTCTTTATAATAGAATAGACATTAGGAAAGGAGGAATTGCCTATGTTCAATACCTCAAAATCCCTCCAGAAGATGGAGGCCTAATCTCGATTCGCGGGTTGAAGCAAAGCTTGCCCGCTCTCATATATTAGCTGCAGGCTTTATCCTGCAGCACTTTTATTAATGCAATACAAGTAGACTAAAAAAGCAGTACATGGAGTAATTTATGAACATCCAAATCTTTGGCACTAAGAAGTGCAACGACACAAAGAAAACAGAGCGCTTTTTCAAAGAGCGTGGCATCAAATATTAGTTCATTGATATGAAAGAAAAAGCCATGAGCAAAGGTGAGCTTACAGCGGTTGCTTCAGCTAATGGAGGCATCGCAAATCTGGTTAACGTAAATGCGAAGGACCAGGATGCAGTTGCTCTGTTTAAGTATATTGCTTATTAATTCACTTGTTTTTAATAGACTTAGCGAGTTTGAGATATATGTCTAAAAGGAGATCTATATATGGCAACAGAAAATACAATACCAGCATTTTGCACATGCACGGACACAGCATGTCCTTGTCACCCTAGTAATCATGATAAGGGCTGCACTCCATGCATTGCAAAGAATCTAGGGCAGGGGGAAATTCCTAGCTGTTTCTTCCATAATATAAAGGAAGAGAAGCCTACTAAGGATTGGTTTTATGCGGATTTTTCTGCGCTGGTTCAGAAGGCACAGGAGAATGGGACGTTGTAAAAACTACAGTTGGGAAGGCAAAAAGGGAGAACTATGGCAGAAGAAATTTTTGATATTGTTGATGAAAAAGGACAGCCTACAGGCGAGACTGTGACCCGCTCACAGGCACATGCTGAGGGCATCCGACACAGGACAGCTCACATTTGGGTGGTTCGTGAAAATGGGGAAAAGACTGAAGTTCTATTGCAGAAGAGAGCTATGAATAAGGATTCGTTCCCAGGCAGATATGACACATCATCAGCGGGACACATTCAGGTTGGGGATGAACCATTGGAATCCGCTGTAAGAGAATTAGCTGAGGAGCTTGGCATCCAGGCGGATCCTGATGATTTGAAATTCGCCGGCACATTTCCAATTCAGTATGAAAAGGAATTCCACGGCAAGCCATTCAAGGACAATGAAATCGCATTTGTCTATATCTACGATGAAGAGGTGGGCATCGACAATCTCACCATTCAAAAGGAAGAGTTGGACAGCGTGGAGTGGTTTGACCTGGAGGAAGTCTATCAGGCCTGCCAGCCACCAAGGGACGAGAAGTTCTGTGTGCCAATGGGTGGGCTGGAGATAGTACGTAATTACGTTAGGAATGCGGATGAAAAGCTTGAGAAAGTATCTAACGGCGTGAACATTGGCATGTTAATAGGATTAGCGGTAGGCTGTGCTGTTGGCACCGCCACAAAGAATCTTGGCACATGGATGTGTATTGGCATGGTGCTCGGAATGCTGTTTGGCATGAGCGTCGGGACGAAGAGATAAAAATGTAAGGATGCTGTAGTATTATGCGGCATCCTTTTTGTATAAAGCTTGATAAAGAAAATAGGAGGATATTATGGAAACTTGGTTTTACGTAGTGGAAAGCATTGATGGCGATTATGCCAATTTAAAGAGAACTGATATCGAATCTGATGAGCTCAAACTGGTAGCTCGTGCTTTGCTACCTGCTGATATAGAAGAGGGTAGTAAACTGAAATACGAGTTAATGCAGTATTTTCTAATCTAGGGGGGAATTTATGAGCAGATTAAAAACACTTCGTGAATACGTAGATAAAGAACTGAGCTTATTGGAAGATGAGAAGCGCACAAGTGCAACTGCACATTTATATGGTGTATCACTTGCGGCTACAATTCTTGCAAAAAAACGTGGCCTAAATGAGGAGCTTGCAGCTATGGCAGCAATGCTTCATGATATGCATGCATATAAGAGTGGATCTTATGATGATCATGCCCATTTAGGAGCTGATTTGGCAAGAAAGATTCTTGATGATTTAGCTATAACTACTTCAGAAGAGGCTAATACCATTTGTTCTGCAATATATCATCATGATGACAAACTAGTAATAGATTCGCCTTTGGATGAACTCCTTAAGGATGCAGATGTAATTGATCATTGTTTTAAAGATTCATCTAAGCCAATAAAGGAAAAAGAGCAGAAGCGATACGAAAGACTTTGTAAAGAATTAATTGATAACAACTAATAAAAAACAACTATACCATCAGAATTGACTAATTGATTTATAATTACAGATATCTGGAGGTAAAACGTTATGATTAATGAAAAAGTAAAGAACTTCCTCAATGAGAAATCACTTGGGGATAGACTTACAGTTCATACAGAGACTATAGATACTGTTGAGCATGCAGCACAGCAAATTGGTTGTATTGAGCCAGAGATTGCAAAGACTCTATCTTTTGTCGTAGAGGAGAAACCAGTTATTGTGGTAATGGCTGGAGATGGCAAGGTAAACAGTTCTAAGTTCAAATCTTATTTTCACACAAAGCCTCACATGATTCCTCGTGATCAGGTGAAAGAAATCACTGGCTTTCAGCCAGGTGGAGTATGTCCTTTTGCAGTACCTGAGGATATTCCAATTTGGCTTGATGTTTCAATGAAAAGATTCGAATATGTACATCCTGCTGGTGGCAATGAGTTCACATCAGTAAAGATTACGCCAGAAGAGCTAGAACTTGCTTCTGGAGCTGAAGGATGGGTAGATATTTGTAAAGGCTGGCAATAAGCCAGCTATTGTTATATAATAATTGCGTACAATATAGTTTAATGCAATCTTTGCATAAAATTAATTTGATTATCATGGAGGATTTTTCTATGACTTACGCAGTTAGATATCAATCGCAAGGCGGCAAGACCAAAAAGGTTGCCCAAATTTTGGCCCAGACATTGGGTGTGGAGGCATATGACCTTGACACACCTATCACAGAGCAGGTGGACTATTTATTTATTGGTGGTGGCTTATATATTAAAAGATATAATCAACCTATCAAAGACTATTTAGAAGGGACCGACTTATCTCTAATAGGAGAAATTGTTCCATTTGCCACATGCAATGAATTCTCAAATGTTATAAAACAAATTAGGAATTTTTGTAAAAACAATAATATAAAATGCGCCAACGAAGATCTATGTATTAAGTGGGTATTAGAGGGTATGTTTGATATAGGTTTTAAAGGTGCAGAATTTACTCCTGAACTGGAGAATAGAATTAAGGAATTTGCTGGAAAGTTTCTGGCATAAACTCAATTATCAAATTCGGTAGTAACTATATTGATGCAACGATAAGGAGGATTCGGAATGAGCGACGAAAAAACACTTGTTACTTTTTTTAGTGCTGAAGGCACAACAGCACCACTTGCAAAAGAATTTGCAGCAAAGGTAAACGCAGATCTATTTGAAATTGTTCCTGTAGAGCCATATACAGCAGCTGATCTTAAATATACTAATCCTTTAGCTAGATGTAATAGAGAGCAGATTGCAGGAAAGGATGTACCTAGTCAGGGAACAATTGAGAATTTTGACCAGTATGATACTGTTTATATAGGTTTTCCTATCTGGTATGCACAAGCTCCTAGAGTTATTCATACTTTTTGTAAGAAATACAATTGGTCGGGCAAAAAGATTTATGCCTTTGCTACATCAGGCGGAAGTGGAATTGGAAAAACAGCTGAAAAGCTTAAGTCATCTGCCTCTGGTGCAGTTTCAATTGAAGCTAAGCTTGTACACTCTGTAGATGATATCTGCAATTGGTAGTACAAAAAACAATGATTTAAAGGAATAAGACACAGGAGGCACTGTAGTGCCTCCTGTTATTTTATTCCACATATTTTTTATTGTTGCTAAATGGTTAATAATTTATAATAAAATCAATATTTCAGTGGCGATTTGATTTAGACATTGTATAAAAGGAGTAGATATGATAACAGTAAATTTGTATTATACAGGTAAAGACGGCAGTGCTCGTAAGTTTGCTGAAGAAATGGAAAGCAGTGGAACAGCAGATAAAATCAGAGCCGAAAAAGGAAATGTTAGATATGACTATTTCCTCTCCATGAAAGACCCTGAGACAGTTCTTCTAATTGATGCATGGGAGAATCAGGAGGCAATCGATGCTCATCATGCTTCACCAATGATGCAGACAATTATGGATTTACGAGATAAATATGACCTACATATGAAAGTAGAAAGATTTATTTCAGAGGAGCTGCCCAAATCGGATGAAGGCTTTATTAGATCTTAAATATAAGAAAAAAGAGTTCTAATATATATAAGTTTATGATTACTTGATGTGACTATAAAAATGAGAACTTCGAAAAAATTATAGTTTTGAAGGAATTGGTTTGACTATAAGATTTGAATTATTGGGAATCTTATAGTCACAGAGATATGATTCTGACTATAAATAAAAGGATATGCTGAATCTTATAGTCACAGAGATGCAACCCTGACTATAAATAAAAGAATATGCTGAATCTAATAGTTACAGAGATGCAAACCAGGCTATAAATAAAAGGATATGCTGAATCTTATAGTCACAGAGATGCAACCCTGACTATAAATTAAAGGATATACTGAATCTTATAGTCACAGAGATATAATCATGACTATAAAATAAGCAATATGTTAAGTATTATAGTCAGGATATCTCGGAAGTGACTATAAAAATAGCCAGTACAGAATAATTATAGTTTATAGTAGACTCACTTGGCAGAAAGCCACAATTAGGTTAACAAAAATCAGCCCAGCAGTTGACTCATATGCCAGAAAGTTCACTTGTGGTCAAATAAATATAAGTTGAAAGGGTAGAAATATTGAAAAACAACGACGAATTAACAACACTGCGAGAAGAGAATAACCGCTTGAAGAAAATTCTCGGCGCTCTTATGGCTGGCTACACTACCATAGGGGAATCATCTTTTAGCACCGGGGATGTTCACTTTTGGCATCTGGGAACAAATCTTTTCGCAAATTTAAATATGGGGGATTCATTTCCAGCTTGGTCTGAGTTGGTTCCTTTATATGCTAAATATGGCGTGTGCGACGAAGACCGTGCAGAGGTCCTAGAGCTTGTATCGCCTAAATATCTTCAGGAAAATCTTAGTATTGGTGATAGCATCGTCAAAGAATATCGCAATAATAACGGTGTATATGGCGAGGTAAAGATTGTTCGCATAGATGAGGACAGCATACTGATGGGATTCACTGAGCGAAATCAGGAGATTACAGAAAGACAGGAAAAGATATATCTCGATTCCCTAACAAAGGTTAAAAACAGAAAATATTACGATGAACAGCTTTCCGAGAAGACACTTCAAGCATTAGTAGTGGCTGATATTGACCACTTCAAAATGGTTAATGATAACTATGGTCATGAGTGTGGCGATATTGTCCTTGCCAAGGTGGCAGAGGTTTTGAATTCATCTGTGCGAAGCTCCGATGAGGTGGCCAGATATGGCGGTGATGAATTCGTGCTGGGATTTACGGATATTAAGCTTGAGGCATTGGAAGCCTTGCTGGAGAGGGTCCGTCAGACCGTAGAGAAAATCCGCTTAGAAGAAAATCCATCCATCAGGCTAAGCATGAGTTTCGGTGCCATATATGGATATGGTCTTGCTAAGGAAATGTTCTCCGAAGCTGACAAATGCCTGTACGAGGCTAAGGTCAATAGGAACACTATTATAATAAAAAATAAATAATATCATTTAAGCTGTTGACTTGGAGTTAACTCCAAGGTGTATAGTACCTCCTAAAGGTACCTAAATAGAATTACGGAAAGAATTAGGAGGAAAAAAATAATGTATGATATTTTGAATACAATTAACGGCCCACAGGATATAAAGAAGCTTGAGATAGGACAGTTAAAGCAGCTTGCAGATGAGACTCGTCAAGCTCTTATTAATAGAATTTCTAATGTTGGCGGTCACAAAGGCCCTAACCTTGGAATCGTAGAGACTACGGTGGGATTACACTACGTATTTGATTCGCCAAAGGACAAATTTGTTTTTGACGTATCACATCAGTGCTACCCACATAAGATTCTTACAGGAAGAAAGGATGCTTATATTAATCCTGAGCATTTTGGAGATGTTACAGGCTATACAAATCCTTTTGAGAGCGAGCATGATTTCTTTACTGTAGGTCATACTTCAACATCAGTTTCTCTTGCTCTTGGACTTGCTAAGGCTAGAGATTTAAGAAAGGCAGATGAAAATATCATCGCTGTAATAGGTGATGGTTCTCTTTCTGGTGGCGAAGCTCTTGAAGCTTTAGACTTTGCAGGAGAATATAATAATAATCTTATTATTCTTGTAAATGATAACGACCAGAGTATCGCAGAAAATCACGGTGGTATTTATAAATCACTTAAGGCATTGAGAGAGTCTAACGGTACATCTGAGAATAATATTTTCAAGACATTTGGCCTTGATTATCGTTACCTCGAAGATGGACATGACACTGCAAAGCTTGTTGAGCTATTTGAGAGTGTAAAGGGAATTGATCACCCTGTTGTTCTTCACATTCACACAATCAAAGGAAAAGGATTACCATATGCTGAGGCAAATCGTGAAGCTTGGCATGCAGGTGGCCCATTTAATGTAGAAGATGGTTCACCTAAGTTTACAGGTGGCAATCCTGATACAACAGTTTTCGATAGCTTAAAGGAACTACTCGATACTAACGAAAAGGCAGTTGTATTAAACGCTGGTACTCCTATGGGACTTGGATTTGTTCAGGGAGTTCGTGAGGAATATGCTAAGAGAGGTCAGTTCGTAGACGTTGGTATTGCAGAGGAAAATGCTGTTGCCATGAGTTCAGGTATTGCAAAGAATGGTGGTACACCAGTATTTGGTACATTCGCTCCATTCTTCCAGAGAACTTACGATCAGCTATCACACGACATTGCTCTTAACAACAGTCCAGCTACAATGCTCGTGCTTATCCCTGGTGTTTACGGAATGAATTCTAATACACATATAGCACTTTGCGATATTCAAATGTTTGCGCATATTCCAAACTTTGTTTATTTCGCTCCTACTACTAAAGAAGAGTATGAGCAGATGTTTAAATATGCTACTAGCCAGAAAAATCATCCTGTTGGAATCCGTGTTCTTCCAACATTTGAAAAGACTGGTGTTAAGGATGACACAGATTATTCAGTATTAACTAACAAGGTTGAAAAGCAGGGTGAAGGTGTTGCCATTGTTGCTGTTGGACCACTTCTTAAGATGGCAAAGAAGGTTGCCGAAGAGATTGAGAAGGCAACAGGCAAGTCAATCACAGTAATCAACCCTAGATTTGTAAGCGGTATAGATGAGAATCTATTGACAAGTCTTATTTCTAACCATAAAGCTGTCATTACTATTGAAGACGGCGAAGTTATGGGTGGATATGGACAGAATATCGCTTCATTCTACGGAAACACATCAATGAAAGTAATTAACCACGGAATTTCTCGTAAGTTCCATACTGATTATAATCCAGATCAGCTTTTGGCAGACCATGGAATGTCAGTAGAAAAGCTTGTAGCTGAAGTAAAAGATTTACTTTAGAATATGGAGAAACGCATATGACTATCAAGGAAGTTTGTGAGAAATATGATATTACCCCAGATACTCTTCGTTACTATGAGAGAGTAGGTGTTATTCCCGAAGTTGGACGTACAGCAGGTGGAAACAGAAATTATACTGATGAGGATATCAGCTGGGTTGAAAATGCCATCTGCATGAGAAGTGCAGGTGTTCCAGTGGAAATGCTTATCGAATATGTTAAGCTTTATAGAGAAGGTGATTCTACTATCGAAGCTAGAAAAAATCTTCTTATTGAAGCTCGAGTGGGGATACAGGAAAAGCTTAATCAATATCAGGAAACTATGGATAAGCTTAATTACAAAATTTCAAGATATGAAGAGGCTATGAAGACAGGTGTTTTGACCTGGGAGTAGTTGAAAAATTGAAATCCTAATATCATCACTCCTATAGCTGACAATCCTGTACCACTTGGAGTTGTCGGTGATGAAGTGGAAGAGCCAGTAGGCGAATTGCTCACACCTGAGAAAACTCTAGATACTACAAAAGAAACCACTACAATTAAGGATGATAAAGTGGCTAAGGCTGGTAAATCAGCAGAAGAGATTAGAAAAGAGCAAATAGAAAGAAATAATAAGCAGTAGATTTTTTAGAAGGCTCTCTGGCCTCTTTTCTAATCTGTACAAATCTGATTCTTGCCATTGTGTTTTGAGAAGTAGAGATTTTCATCTGCTTTCTTAACAACATCAGTGACTGAACTTCCGGAAGCAACGCCTAAACTGATTGTGATAACTAAATCAGAATCAAATGGCCAGCGGGAAGCCTCCATATTTCGACGGAGGCTTTCAGCAACTTCCATTGTTTTGGTGTAGGAATTCTTGCTAAGTATAATAGCAAATTCCTCTCCACCATAACGATATCCTTTGATATCTGAATTGGTCTCATTATTAATAAACTGACCTAACTTCTGTAATACTTTATCACCCTCAGGATGACCGTATGTATCGTTGATGGTTTTGAAATTATCGATATCCATCATAATTACAGAATAAGGCATTGATGAACGCTTAATTCTTTCAATATCAAAATTAAATGTTCTTCGATTGTATAGGAATGTCAAACCATCTCGTCTTGTGCTTAGAATAATGATAATAAAGAATAAGATTATCAAGATTGTAATCACAATAGCCAGAATTGTTAACATGGTTCTCTTTTGAGTATTCTTGGTGAATTCTACGCTCTTTGCCATTGAAAGGCTGGAGTCAGTAACCTGGCTATTTATTATTGATGAGTAGGTCTTATCCTGATATGAAATAATACTATCACTTAGTTCAGCTATATCTTTTTCGATTGTTCTTATATCTGAGACATCATAAGATGGCAATTCCTTTGAAATAGCTATTAATGTATCTAAGGCTACTTTCTCATATCCATGTTCTTTACATGCATCCAGTAGATTATCAATTTCAGTCATTGCCTCTTCTTGGGTGGTATTTTTATCGTTAACTATCAGGAGACATTTTGTCTGATAGTAAGGAATAACAACATCTCTAAGAAGCGTTGGATCATTTGTGCGTTCAGGAATAGAAGATTTACATTCCTCAAGAATTTCGTTACTTTTATCAAAATTACCCTGGCGTTGGTATATTTTTGCCAGCAAAATCTTGTTAATTAAGATATCTGTATCAGTGCTAAAATCTTTCTCAACATCTTTCAAGCATTCCTGAGATTTAACTAGATATGAAGCAGCCTGTTTGCAGTTATTTGTCTCGGATTCGTATAATGCCAAGACTCTATATGCGTAACTTTTAATCTTAGGATTAGTGATATCTTCAATTTTCTCTACGTCAGATGCTCGATTAAGCATTTCTTCGGCGTCAGTATATGAGTGATTGTTAATATGAAGATTTGCTAAATTCAAATAAAGATTGACTGTATAATCCTTTTCCTCAGATTGCTCCAGATAATAGAGGGCATAACCTAGATAGCGATAATAGGTCATTTCTTCCCCAAGCTCCTTATAAAGGGAACCAGCATGTTCATAGAGAAGCCCTAAATCTGCATCGTAGTATGAACCAGTACTAATCATATTGTCTATCTTTTGTGATTCATCAATAATATACTCAGCCGTAGAACTGTGACTGTCATTAATTATCTCCATAACCTTTTCATGATTGGTCTTCTTATCGAGATGTTTTTTTGCACAAAAAATAGACGGCATTAGGATTAATGCTGTCATAATTAACAATATTAAAAATACTATTTTGGTTAGTCTTTTTTTAGTCATGAGCATATTATATCCTTTTTTTATAAATATTCCAACTAAGGTTGTATAATCTGACAAAATATGATAACATCAATTGCTTTAAGTTTTTACAGAAAATTCACAAAATAACGAGGGCGTATAGTTATGAAATCTAACAATAAGATTTTAAGGGGTTTTTCATTATTTCTAACAGCAGTAATAGTGTTCTTATCGCTACACATAACTGCTTCGGCTGAAATGACAGTACACATTAAATCATTTAATTCACTGGGTGTAACTGAATATACTTTTGATGAGGGAACAGATGAGCAGACTGTAATTGATAGCTTACCAAAAACTATCACTGCTCAAGTTGATATAACTACATATGTTAAGGGCGATACCACAGCTGATTCTAGTTATTCAACTGACGATAATTACCAAATCTCAGTTGGATGGATTAGCCATGACTACGGAACAGAGCCAGGAGAGTATACATTCATGGGCTATTGGGCAGGTAAAGGATATACTTACAGCTCAAATTTAGCTTATCCAACTGTAACAGTAAAAGTAGTTGCTAAAACTGTAGAGAAGCCAGAAGATAAACCAGAAGTTAATCCAGAAGTTAATCCGAAAGAAGAGCCTACAGTAAAGCCAGATACAAAGCCAGATTCAACCCCAACTCCAAATCCAGCTCCTACTACTGGAGAGACAACAACTCCTACTGTAGAGGATAATAAAACTAGAACTCCATCACAGCTTCCTATAAACCCTGATACCACTACAGATAATAAAAAGTCAGAAGAGACAACTGCACCTGTAGATAATAAGGATAAAGAAGTTAAAGATAATAAAGAAGATAATACAAAAAAGCCATCTTCTGATTCATCTTCATCAAATACAGAGTCGAATAAATCAAATAGCAATAATAAGAGTAGTA
>JAILAV010000210.1 GCA_024681435.1 Pseudobutyrivibrio sp.
TTGAATTCTTCTAATATAGAAGCAACATTTTTTTCTGCTGCAACTGCTGTCTTCAACTGCTCAGTAACATACTGATTGTAAGCAATTTCTGATTCTTCATCCAAAGTCTCTTCCATAGCAGTAGCAAACTGGTCTGGATTCATTTCCATATAATTTTCTTCGCCAATAACTGAGAGTTTTGCAGGAGTCATTGCTTCCTTAGCATCCCTACATCTGTCTGTTAAGAATACCTTTTCAATCTGCTCTGTAATAGATAAATCCTTTACAACCATCTCATCAAGCTGACCGAACTTATCATTAATTTCAAACTCACGACCTGTGTGCTTGCTAGAGCGCACGGCAGTCATTAGATTTCTAAGTGTTACCTCGCTGCCCTGACTTATCAACGCTCCTATGGCTGCGCCGTCTGACTTTTCCACTTGATGAATTAATCTATAAACACCGATATATGCTTCTCTTTCACTTTCTGTAATCTCTGCATTATGCTCGGCTTTCCACAAGAATTTAGCGAAGCTTTCCTCATCAGAATTGCTGCCTAACTGAGCTTTTATCTCCTCAGCCTTTGCCTTCAATTGTCCCATGGTCATATCCAAAGGATTATCGCCACGCTTAATCATCTCAGCAACTACAGCCGGAGTCATACTCTTAAATGTACGAGCAACCATTTCTGCATTTGCCTTCATTGTTGTAACTGACTCAGCTGTGATTTCCATTTGATTATATGCCAGCACACGAACAGCTTTCTGGCTAGATTCTGTTGACTCAATATTTAAATCTGCCAAAATATCATCCACGTTTTGGAATGCCTTTGACATGCTGTCGCCTAAATCTTTTCTTACTTCTGTGCCCACAGCCTCATAGGTCATCTCCATGCGGGTATACTCTGCTGTAACAGAAACACTGACCTCGTGAACATAAGAAA
Organism: Pseudobutyrivibrio sp.; assembly: GCA_024681435.1. Classification (GTDB taxonomy): domain Bacteria; phylum Bacillota; class Clostridia; order Lachnospirales; family Lachnospiraceae; genus Pseudobutyrivibrio. The sequence goes on from JAILAV010000210.1 coordinate 923, forward strand.
ATGTCTCTGCATTAATATTTGAAAATCTTCCAAGCATAGCAGCTGGAGCAGAATTAATATCTGCCATCTCATTCATTACCTGCTTGAAGAGATTAACGTTTGAATTTGTTGCTTCTTTATTTTCAGCCTTCATCAAAATCTGGAGAAGATTTGTCTCCTGAAGCTTTAGCTTATCAAGAAGGTCTGATAAATCATTGGTGTTGACATCGATGCCATTTTTCATCATGGTAAATGTGGCTTCAACTGTCATTATAAGCTGAATTTCTGTAAGCTGTCGTCTAGCTGTAATTGTAGGAAGTGAATTTGCATCCATTCCCATGACTTCGTCAAATGTTTTTCTAGCCTGATCCATCAGAGAATAGCCTGGAATTAAATATGCATCAGTTGGCTCTTTGCCCTCTGCTACAATATCATCTATCGCATTTACGATATTTTCTTCCGATGGCTTTTCATAGTCCCCCAGCTGAACCATGTATTCAAGATGTTCCTTTGTAACAGGAACATCTTGCTTTAACATGGTCGCTACGGTTTCTTTTAGCGCAGACTGGTTTTGTTCACTTTCGACTTGCTCTATAAGTGAATCTAGCTTATCTCCTAATTTTTCAAGAAGACCTATTATGTCTTCATCTGAAACATCATCAGCTGCCTTCTCTGGTGCTGAGTATGTTGCATTATAAATATTTGTAATTGTAGGCTCTAATTCATTTTTTACAAGATATGCCTGTGTCTCAACAGGCAATGTGTCAGAAAGTCCTTTAGTCATTTCAACTGCCTGAGCCACTGAACCTGACATTGCAACAATTTCGTCCTGATCAAGTCCGCCCATTTTGCTGACGTCTTTGCCAGCCTTGGCCAAGTTCATCTTTATCTCATCTACTACAGTGACAAGAGTCTCTGGTTCCATATCCATAGGATTGTGTCCGTCCTCACGAACCTTGGCTGTGGCCTCGTCATCCCATGCTCTTTCCACATTTTTCACTTTATCAACTGTAGACATGCCAAGAGCTGATGCCTCATTCACGTCTTCCATGAAATCTTCATCAGTCATCTTTCCTTTATTGTCATAAAAAGCATTATCTACCGATAATGATCTAAGTTCTTTATTCGAATTTGCTTTTTTATCATCCTTGATACCGCTGGTTCCGACTCCGTATCCCTGTGTGTCAGCACCTTCTGTTTTAATGTAATCCGTTACCTTGAGTGGTTCAATTTGCATATAGTCCCTCCGCGGTATTTTTGTGTTCAACTATTATGTCGGACAAAGTTTTAAATAATTTAAGCCACCCATAAAAAAAGCCCACCTCATTTGAGGTAGGCATTTCATCTTTAATAATCTCATAAATATAATTCTACGAACAATTCACACTCATTGCCACAGGATTTGGCTGAGTCACACCTTTGTAATTGTCATATATGTTTTTTAAATCAGCCGCTAAAAATCCAGGAAAGCACACACATAATGTGTCGAAATCCATTCCACAGCTACACATTGCTTCTACAGCTCTAACATCCTGTTCCTTCATACCGGTACCTCCCAATGCTAGATTAATACTACATCTAGCCCTTACTTACGTACTAGTATAACAATATCTTGTGAAAAAATCATGTGTTATTTTCTAATAAATTTTTCTATTTACTTTGTGATGTTTTCACCTATTTAGTATTTTATTATTTCCACCCCAGCAATGGATCCGCTTGGCTGATACCAGAAATTGTAATATCCATCGTCGAATTCATACTCATAGTAATTAACGTGAACTAATCCATTATCATACTCATTATCAGCGACTTTTCCTTTTCCGAAGAGACTCTTCAAATCCTTTATATAGTAATCATATAGTTCTACGCCACCAGCTACAGCAAACATATTTTTCTCAAACTGATTATATCCAAAAATAGTAGCCTTCACATATATAACTGGCAACTCACTGACAGCAGCGTCTTCTCCTGTATCATTGTAAACACCGAATGTCAGCTTTGAATACTCGTTGTCTAGATAGTAACCTTCAAAATAATAATCCTCGTCAGCTTTTACAACTTTATCCTCTACTTCATCCAGTGTAATATCGCTATCTTGCAACTGTTTAAAAGTAAGTGGCAATTGGTATACTGTCTGTCCAACTTGGAACTGGTAATCAGTAAGAGAATCTGATAAATCTGCAGACAATTCTTCCTTCTGCTTTTTTGGTTCCTTGCCCTTACCTACGTTTTCTTCTGTGATTAAAGGAATATGTTCTAATGTAATATAGCCATCATACTGCTTCTCAATCTTCTGATAATATCTTCTAGCGTCGAGAGCTTTTATTCCACTGACTATATCGTTGATAGTTTCATTGCTTGTACTGTCTTTTTTCTTAAGTCTAAACATCTCTCCATAATAATAAGTCTCGTGAATTTCTTCGAAACTAGAGTATTGATTTTGAAGAGCTGTCTCCATATTGTAAAGTAATTGACTGCATTCCTCTTCTGTGATATATCCGCATCGATAACATAATTCAACAACTCGAACTAATCTAAGATAATCATATCCTATTAAAGCGTCCTCACCGAATCTCACGTAAGCACATGCAGCACCTTTTACTTTAAAGAATTCATCAGTGGCAATACCTTTATCTTCAAAGTATTCTTCATCGATTTTTTTAGTGTCCTCATAACTGAACGAATCACCGTAATCTTCCACGATAGCGTCGATGGCAGCCTTAATATCTGGTTGGTTCAAAGCTGCTTTGTATTTAGATTCATGGCCAAAAGTAATCACTTTATCGATTACTTCCTCGGCAGATTTTCTGTCAGTTATGTTCCATGCATTTTCAAGAAAAGCTAATGTATCATCCTTAATTTCCTCATCCACTTCATGGCCGGTAATAACCTCAGGGTCACCGTATTCCATGAAAGCGTATAACGAGGTCAAGTCTGCTCCCCATTGATAAACTGAGGTATCTGTATCAAGCTCGTTCCCTGCGAAAAACGTTCCACCATCATCATAATCCACTAATATGGATTCATAGCCTGAATTTGCCCCAGCCTCTAATGGTAAATCCACGCCAAGATCCAATGTTGTTGCATAATTATTTCCGGTCAATAGCAATAGCATTAATAGTGTATATAATCTCATTTTTTCATTTTCTCCCTGTACCTCAGTTTATCTAGGTAGTATTCTAGTACTTTTAGTTTATCATTGCAATCCCTTTAATCAATTTTGTACTTTAATTTTTGGCTATCAGATAATTCTTTGTCACCATATAAGCTCTTGGCCTCCTGTAGAAGCTCATCTAAGCCCTTGAATTTGAAGCCATAAATATCTTGTGCATAGGTACTAATGATGGTCTCGGTCTTTGCCTCGTACATTTTTCCAGCTGCTATATAGCTCAGCTCGCCCATACTATCTAAATCGATTATTGACATGCCAACGAAATTAGATAGAATCAAGCGATTGTTATATTTATCATACTGACAATAATCGTACTCGTTATTCTGGGTAGAAAATTCGAAGACAAACTTTTTCTGCTCTAGGTCGTAAATTCTGAAATACAAATCTGCGCCCTGCAAGAATAATAGCTTATTATCTTCGGAGAACTTTATTAATGCCGAATAGCTTTTTGCAAAAAATTCAATTTTATCTACGCACTCCATAGACTGTGTATCGTATATACGAAGTTGGCCATCAGAGCAGGCAATAGCTATATATGTTGAGTCTTCGCTAAACTGCATCTTCTGAACTCGATAATCAGGAAGCAAAATCTCAAATGATTTATCAGCTACATTATATTTGCTAAGCTTATCCTCAAGATATTCGATGTAATAAATCTCTTTTCCATCCTCGGACAGAATTGCATCCTTAACATTCTTATCAGCAAAATCTCCCTTAGCTACTGGCTTTACATCAGGCAGGCTGAAGATGACATAATTTTTATTATCGTAATATAACAAGTATTTTTCATTTAATGTGTAGTGGCTATGAACAGTAGTATTATCCAAATACTGCTTTTTGTTTAATTCATCTTTTGATATGCAATAAGTCCATACTGTACCTTTAGAATCTGGGATAATAATTGTGTCATTATCCAAGTATCGCACATACTCATACTCAGCATTTTCAGTTGTAAATGTGCGCTTCAATTCTCCAGTTTTTGTATCTAACACATAGAAAATATACTCATAAGCGCCAGATTTTTCTTCCATGCTTTCTATGATGAATGTCTTGCCATCTGGGCTGATGCCACATGGATTAGAAACGCTTGTCTCCAATTTGGTGTCATAAATCATTGACTCATCTTTAGAAAACTTCATCAATGTCAGGTCTGGTGATCTAAAGGAGCTGGCAACAAGATGTCCACCATGGACATCAAAATCAACCAACGAATCTTCACTGACTTTGATTACGTTATCTTTATTTATTACCGTTGGATCTGTGGCATAAAGCGCAACATTTCCGTCAGCTGTCGCCATAAAAATATAGCTGCCGTCACCATTAAATGAGATACGCTGAATATCACTATTACTTGAAAATGTATTAATTTCTTCGCCTGTATATAAATCTAATACAAATAGTGTGTTGCTATTATTAACAATCAAACGTCCACACTGTTCACCATTTATATCTGTGATTGTGGATCTTACATAGGTATAGCTAGAGTTGAGCAAACTACTTTGAACAGGTATTACTCTACGCCATAGTTCTTTGCCTGTTGTAACATCAAATTTTTGAACATATTTTTTTGTCTGCTCGCCACTTAACATATCGTCAAGGTTCATGGATACAACGGCAAGCTGCCCATCCACGGTAAACATCATATCTATCTTTGAATCAGCAGCCAATTTAACATCAACATATTTATCTGTAGTTAAATCATAAATAGTACAATCTGCTGGCTCGCCGTCTGGAGCGCTGTGCATAACTGCAGCATGGGTTCCGTCCAAATCAACTCCATAGCCCGGATAAAATCTTTCAGGATGATGATTTTTGTATTCCTTAATCACTTCACCAGTTTTTGTATCTATTAAAATAAATGTATCTGTTGTGTGTACTGCTGCAATATCTATGTGTTTAAAAACTTCTCCGCCCAACAAAATATCATCAGGCTGATATTCATAAATAACGTTTCCGCTATTGTCGTAACCTCTTACACCGTTTCCATCAATAACAACCGCGGCTTCATCTGAAAAACCTATAGAATAAATGTCATTTATAGAACCATATTTATCGTAAGTTGCAGGAAGTTCGAATAGCTTTTCACCGGTTTCAATATCCCATAGATAAACTATCCATGCAGCATCAACGCTGATGACCTGGCTACCATCATCACTCTCAACAAATTTGTTTAACTGAAGATGATGAGTCAGCAATTTATCCTTTCGCATTTCAACACTTATATCATATGAATCCAAAGCCTGAGAAAGGGCATACATAGACTCAGGAACAAAAGGTCTTTCGTTATCCTTACTTGGCAAACCTGCCATAGCAAGAAGAGCCGCAGTCTGTCTGTCACCACCCTTTAAAACATTTATAGATGTGGCAGCCAAAACCTTTGACTCGTTGATAAGCTTTTGCTGATATTCTGCGTTTATTTTTGAAAGATTATAGGCAGTGTATAAACCAAACATCACAGCGACAGTTGCCACGCCAGCAGCGATACTGACGTTTCTGCGCATTTGACGCTCTCTATGACGCTGTTTTAAATCGTCATAATCTACGCCAATAATTGAAGCAGCAAGTCGCATTGTTTCAGTCTTAAGCTTCTTATTAATTTCTCTTTTGGTAGCTCCTCTAACATCTGCTGCAAGAGGCTCTACCGGATTTCCGTTTTCGTCTGAGAGAATTTGATATGGAAATGATTCCCATGGCTCGCCATCAACAAGAACTGCTAGAATATTTTTTCGACCATGCATTTCAATGAAGGTATCTATCTCCTTCATAACCCATGCAGATTCTTTTGTCTGAGGAGAACAGATAACCACAAGAAAGGCAGCCTCTTTCAAGGCAGCCTCGATGTTTGCACCGAGATCACTACCGATAGGCAGCTCTTCTTGATCCCTAAAGACTCTATTGATTTTTTTACGACCAATTTCCTTTTGAATCTTTTTAGGGATCTTAATTGTCTCAAGTGCTCTATGAACTTTTTTAGCCACATACATATCCTTTTCCAGGTGTCTGTAGCTTATAAATGCATCGTATTTCATAACAACATTCTCCTAAGTCACTGT
>JAILAV010000010.1 GCA_024681435.1 Pseudobutyrivibrio sp.
TTCTTTATGTCATTAGGTTGCTTTATCTTATCAAGAACCATAATTTATTAATTATCTCTATAAACAAGGTACTGTAAAAGCTCCTGTAAAAACTCATTTTTGTTAGGTAGCTGATTTAATAATTCAATAGCCTCGTCTGTGAGACGTTTTACCTCTTCTTTTGATTTATTTATGCCAGCAAAAGTAACGTAAGTAGCCTTTGCATTTCTTTCGTCAGAACCAATTGGCTTGCCAAGTACAGATTCGTCACCTTCAATATCAAGGATGTCATCCTGAATCTGGAATGCCATACCAATCTTTGAAGACACATTTTCCACAAGAGAAATATCTGCATCAGATGCCCCTGCAAGGATTGCACCTATCATCATAGATGCCTCAATAAGGGCTCCTGTCTTAAGCTCGTATATGAAATCAAGCTTTTCTTCAGTGATGTCCTGACCTGTCTTTTCAGATTCAACGTCCACCACCTGGCCGCCAATCATACCAAAGACACCGGCTTTTTTAGCTAAAACAGAAAGTGCTTTGCCTGCTTTTGTAATATCAACATTAGGATCTTCAAATGATTTCAGTGCAGTCTCGAATGCATAATTTAAAAGTGCATCTCCTGCCAATATACCCATGGCCTCGCCGTACACAGCATGTGTTGTAGGCTTGCCACGACGTAGCATATCATTGTCCATTGCTGGTAAATCATCGTGAACCAATGAATATGTATGAATCATTTCCATAGCAGCCATAAAATAATCTACGATTTCACCTTGTCCATTAAAGAGCTTAAATGTCTCATCCATAAGAACTGGGCGAAGTCTTTTACCTCCAGCTAATACGCTGTAGCGCATGGCTCCCAAAATTGTCTTTTGCATGCCTTCTTCAGCAGGTAGAAACTTGCAAACTATTTCCTCTGCCTTGGAAGCTCTAATAGATAATTCTTTTTTTACATCCATAGCTTTTACTCTTCCTCTTCGAAAACTTCAAGGCCACCATCTTTTGCAATTGCCATAACAGCCTTTTTAGTTTGCTCAATTTTTGAGCTGGCATTTTGAAGTTCTTCCATGCCGGCCTTATATAACGAAAAAGACTCATCAAGTGATGCTTCACCTGACTCAAGCTTTGAAATGATTCCCTCTAAGGCTTCAAAGCTCTCTTCGATTGTAGTTGTTTTATTTTCTTCCATAAAAGCTCCTGTTTACTCTGACTCAACACCTGTAACCTGGCCTGAAATAGTGCCATCCTTGATTTTAATTACCATCGAATCTCCAACATTTAACTGACCTACAGAATCTACTCTATTACCCTTAGAATCTGTCACATAACCAAATCCTGAGGCAAGCTTTTTAGCTGGTGATAGGCCGTCCAATCTCCCCGATATAGCAACCAGTCTATTTTCATATCGCTCCAGCTTTGATTGCATCAGGCTATTAAGCCTTTGTTTAAATGATATTATCTTTTCCTGGTTAATTTTGATTTGATTGTCCGGACGAAGTGAATTAAGTCGAAGTCTATAGTTTTCAAGCTGTCCGGCAATATTTTGAAGCTTAAAATCAAATGCTCTGTTTAGCTTGTCCGAATATCGATCTAAGTTGCGAGCAAAATCCTCGTATACGAAATTGGCAAGCTCTGCTGCCTGCGAAGGTGTAGCCGCTCTCTTATCCGCAACAAAATCAGCAATAGTAAAATCTGTCTCGTGTCCAACTGCTGAAATAATCGGGGTGTTTGCTCTAAAAATAGCTTTGGCCACTGGCTCCTCATTAAAGGCCCATAAATCTTCAATGGAGCCGCCTCCACGCCCAAGAATAATCGCATCAAGCCCCATCTCATCTAAGCAATTAATGCCTGAGATAATAGATGGTACTGCTCCCTCACCCTGAACCTGAGCAGGATAAAGAATGAGTGAAACGTAAGGATTGCGAGTCTTGGAAACTCTAATTATATCGTGCACAGCCGCGCCTGTTGGGGCTGTAATAATTCCAATTTTCATTGCATGAGTAGGTAATGGCTTTTTATACATAGCATCAAACATTCCGCTTTCTTCAAGCTCCTGTTTTAATGCCTCGAAGCGCTGATATAAATCACCTACACCTGCAAGCTCTATCTCATTAGCATATACCTGATATTTGCCAGCCACTGCATAAATTCCAACATAACCAGTGACAACTACTTTGTCACCGTCCTTCATCTGGAACTTAAGACCCTTAGGACGCTTGCCTGCAAACATAACACAGGAAATAGCTGACTTCTCATCCTTAAGAGTAAAATAAATATGTCCTGTATGATTGTACTTACAATTAGAAACCTCACCGCTAAGGGAAAGGTTTCCAAGCATAAAATCATCAGAAAACATACGCTCAATATATGTATTTACCTGAGATACACTATATACATTTTTATTCATTATACTAATTTAGCAAGCGCTCCATTTACGAAACCAGCTGAGCTGTCAGTACCGAATTCATCTGCAAGAGAAACTGCCTCATTGATGGCAACTCCGACAGGTAAGTTTTCGAACTTAATCTCGTAGAGAGCAAGTCTAATAAGTGTTAAATCAACCTTTGCCATACGAGTGGTCTTCCAACCATCAACAGACTTATTGATGAGCTCATCAATCTCAGGGATCTTAGTAATAATATCCTCTGACTTTGTCTTGATGTATTCCTCATCCTCTGGTGATTTATTGTTCTTAGCAAGGTCTTCTTCCTCTGCATTATCTCTGCCACCAAGGAATGTATTTATAACTGCATCCATATCCTCTGAATCATGGAACTCCTTCATAAATACTGCCTTAAACACTTCTTTTCTAATTTCGTGTCTATTCATAAAAAAATACTCCTGCAAATCTATTATTTTAGACGAATATAGGGTGCTATCAAAAATAGCACCCCATAATTATACATTATTATGCATAAAAAATAAATAATTCTGATTAATTGTTTGAAGCAACGCTAACTGTTGCAATGCGGATATCAACAGCAGTAACTTCAAGACCTGTCATAGTCTCAACTGCTGATTTAACCTTTTCCTGAACCATACCAGAAACCTTTGGAATCTCGTATCCGTATTTCATATTAATAGCCATGTGAACAGAAATCTTACCAGGCTCGCTATCGATGACTTTAACTGCCTTTAAAAGCTTGCCCTGACCTGCCTTTGAGATAGTATCTGATGTAAGATTACCTGCAAGGCTCTCTACTCCTTCAACCTCAACTGCACCAAGACCTGCAATAATGCCAACTACTTCTTCTGAAATATTGACACCGCCATCACCGTTTACATTTATAACAAAGTTCTTATTTTCTGCCATATCTGCCTCCTAAAAATCATAGAAAAACTAGACTAATTATATCAGTAACCACAATTATTAACAACCCCAACGGAAACATATTTATCCACAAGGGCTCTAAAGTCAGTATCTGGTTCGCATTCCTGGTTATAGTGGCCATTAACCATGTATCTCACACCGTCATCATCTAATTTTTCAATGACATCGTAGGTATCTTTATAAAACATTCC
>JAILAV010000056.1 GCA_024681435.1 Pseudobutyrivibrio sp.
TGGAAGTAAATCGATCAAGCCAAATAAGGCAACCTACAAGATTAATAATAAGAAGCTGGCAACTGTAAATAAAAAAGGGCTTATAACCGTAAAAAAAACAGGTACTGCTAAGATTACAGTAACTACTAAGGATAAAAAGAAATATTCCTGTGTGGTGACGTTAAAAATCAAGAAGAAGTCAGATAAACCAAAGGTAGTTGCCTCTTCAATTTCACTTAATGAAAAGTCTGTAGAAATCAAGCAAGGTGAGTCTTACCAGTTAGTCGCTACGGTTTATCCTGAAAATACTACAGATAAAACCCTGGAATGGGAAGTTAATGATCCTTCTGTTCTCTCTGTCTTAACAAGTGGTGTGATTACAGGGCTTAAGAGCGGATATACATCTGTATGGGTGTATAACAAGAAAAATGGAGCATATGCATCTAGCTATTGCGAAGTAACGGTGAAAGGAAAGATTAGTAAGAGTGGTACAGCAGGCTCAAATATTACATATACTGTATCAGGATACGAAGGAGATGCTACTCTGACGCTTACCGGTAGTGGTCTCATGACAAATTTCGGAATAGGTGAATCTCCCTGGTATGATTACCATAATGATATAACTACTGTTAATATCGGAAGCGGAATAACCTCCGTTGGTGATTGCGCGTTTTATTATTTTACAAATCTGACGAGCGTAATGATACCTAATACTATAACCAGGATAGGTAAATATGCCTTTAGCGACTGTGAAAAGATCACAGCTTTCAATATTCCTTCTTCCGTGACTACTGTTGGAGAAGAAGCTTTTGCATTTTGTAAATCGCTTACAAGCATTACTCTTCCGGCATCAATTACAAACTTGGATACATTTGTTTTTACATATGATTCAAATCTCTCTACTGCGGTAATAAACTGCAATATATCAACATTACCGGCTGCTACATTTAGTAATTGTACTAATTTACAGAAAGTTTGGATTCCAGCAGTTGGCTTAATTGATATGTATGCCTTTGATAAATGTTCTAATCTGACAGATATATATTATGCAGGTACAGCAACAGAATGGAATAATGTTACTATTCAAAGTGATAATGCTCCTGTAACATCTGCCACTATCCATACGAATTAACAAGAATAAAAGCTGAGGACCTATCAAGGCTCTCAGCTTTTCAATCGCTATTTTTACCATGTAGTAATAGCTGGCCAAAATCCTCCTGGGTTTTGTTCATATATATTAAATGCCAGTGAAGGTACATATCATTTTGATCTTGATGTCCTACTACGCATAAAGGGATTATCCCTTCCGCAACTACCATGGCTTCAAAAAGCATTCTTCCAAACATCACATCATCATTACTAAATAGTTCTGAATCTTTATTTATGTTCTGTATAAGAAGCTTTCTGCCATATAAGTTGAAATCTTCATAATTTAGAATCTTATCATTAAGGGTTCTTGCCAGCATTTTTAAATCATTCGGATCTTTGTTCAAAAAATAGATTTTTCCTTTATTTGGTTCGTCCTCTGGAAAAATGGCAAAATCACCTTTGCTTTTATTATTCTTATACCTTTCACCAATACCTACTCTTAAAAGCTCTGCAATATGACCTTTCAGCTGTGCTGCAGGAAGCAACACTTCTTTTTCGACTCTCAAATCATTATCCATTACTGTTCCCCGCTAATATAAATTTCTTATATCGAATATAGCACAGTGTACATACAAGGTCAATTTTAAGCTACACAATGTATGTATTATATGATACAATCATATAAGCGAAACTCAATATCATAAAGGCAGGAAAAATCACAGATGCAGTCTATTACTACAGAGAAATCAAGGACTATCGGTATTCTTAATTTTACAGTTAAAGAAAAGACTCTAGCATTGCTGACATATTTATATTGTATCTCAATGCTATTTTTTAAATATATAGATATAAGATGGAATGCGGATATAGCCTGGTCATATTCATATGCTCATTACATGAGAAATGGTCTCGTTCCGTATAAAGATTTCACCATGATAACTCCGCCATTTGCAGCCTGGGTAATGTCATTGCCATTATACATTCATGATTCTTTCTTAACATGGAACCTCATATGCCTGACAATACACGCTTTAACCATGTATCTTGTACACCGGGTAATTAAGAGATTTGAAGTCTCTGCAATACTTAACGCTATCATTACAATAATCTTTACTATGAGCTGCATGACTTCTCATCAAGGATATAATGGGATCCAATTCATAATCATACTTTGCATTATTTATAACTGTCTGAGTAAAAACATTGCAGAAAAGGAATCCGTTATTCTTGGAATCTTATGTGCCTGCTCTGTCCTCACAAAGCAAAGTACGGGTGCATTTATGTTATGTGCGACAACCATATGTCTGTTATTGTTTTCAAATAATC
>JAILAV010000088.1 GCA_024681435.1 Pseudobutyrivibrio sp.
TTGAATTTTGACCAGATTACTAAAAAGCAAAATAACGAAAGTTCTGCAGAGATTCGACAGCGAGTGGTTAGATGCCACATGATTCAAAAGGAAAGATATGCCTCTTATGATTTTAAGTTTAACAGTCAGATTCCAAGTAATCTAATAGATAAATTCTGCAATTTAAAAGAAGAGGAAAAAGCTTTCATGGAGGAAATGTATGAAAAGTATGCTCTTACTGCAAGGACGTACCATAAGGTATTGAGAGTGGCTAGGACAATCGCTGATATGAATCAGGATGAGAATGTAGAGCTAAAACATCTTCAAGAGGCTATTTGTTATCGAGGTCTTGATAAACATTACTGGGAGGAGGGGATTTAATGGAGAATCATTTATATCAATATTGGTTTATGAAAAATGAGGATGTTTCGTATGGTAAAAAGCCAAAATTAATTGAATATTTCTATGATAGCTATAACCTATATAATGCCACAGAAAGTCAGCTTAAGGCTTCTAAGATGTTTGATGATAAAACCTTAGAGCGATTTATGGAAAATCGAAAGAAGTTTGATTTGTATAAAGAATATGAAAAATTTGCTGCAACACCATTTTCTTTTATTACTATGGAAGAGACATCTTATCCTGAAAAGCTTCATAATATTTATGATAAGCCTTATGGTCTATATTATATTGGAACATTACCAACATTTAAGCCTGCAGTTTCAATTGTTGGCGCAAGAAGATGCAGTGCTTATGGTAAAAGAATTGCTTCAGAGCTAGGCGGATTACTTGCGGATAAAGGCTTTACCGTAATTAGCGGGATGGCCAGAGGTATTGATACATATGGACATAAAGGCTGTCTGGAAAATGGCGGAAATACTGTTGCTGTTTTAGGCAGTGGATGTGATGTGATATATCCTATAGATAATAGATTATTATATGAAGAAATAGTAAAAAGTGGAGGAGCTATTATATCTGAATATCAAATGGGAACAAGCCCACTTGCTATGAATTTTCCTAGAAGAAACAGGATTGTATCGGCTTTATCTGACATTGTGATTGTTGTGGAGGCTAGAGAAAAGTCAGGTTCTTTAATTACTGCGGATTTTGCTCTGGAGCATGGGAAAGATATATATGTTATTCCTGGAAGAATCGGGGATTCCTTAAGCTCTGGAACTAATGGGCTTATTGCGCAGGGGGCAGGAGTAATATACGACCTTCAAACCTTTTCTGACGAGATATCTCAAAACTTCAATTTAGGTGAGAAGAGAACATATTTAAATAGAAAGAAAGTTTTAAAATTAACGGAAGATCAAGCCAAAGTATACAATTTATTTGATGATTATCCGAAAAGTATATCAACTGTATTAGAAGAAAGTAAGATGGATTACTTAATGCTTCTATCTATATTATTTACACTTGAACGGCAAGGAATGCTTGTGGAAGTCTTCAAGAATAATTACGTAAAAACATGATGATTTGTTCCTAGATTTCATTTACATTATCCAAATTGTTTCATCAATAGATAAAATTTTACCTTGAAAATAAAAAAATAATGTTGTATAGTGATTTTCGATTTCTATTTTAGGATGTAGGAGAAATTTTTACATGGCAAAAAATCTTGTGATTGTGGAGTCGCCTGCAAAGGTGCACACTATTAAGAAATTTTTAGGAAGCAACTATGAAGTTATGGCTTCTCAAGGACATGTTAGAGATATGCCAAAGTCACAGCTTGGCTTCGATCCAGAAAATGATTTTGAACCTAAATATATAACAATTAGAGGAAAGGGAGAGTTACTTGCTGCGCTTCGCAAGGAAGTGAAAAAGGCAGATAAGATTTATCTGGCAACTGATCCCGACCGTGAGGGAGAAGCTATTTCATGGCATCTTACTCACGCTCTCAATTTACAAGATAAAAAGGTTTATCGTATCACGTTTAACGAGATTACAAAGACTGCTGTTAAGAATTCACTTAAGAATCCACGTGAGATTGACATGGATTTGGTTGATGCGCAGCAGGCAAGACGTATGCTTGATAGAATGGTTGGTTATGAAATTTCACCACTTCTTTGGGCAAAGGTTAAAAGAGGTCTTTCGGCTGGTAGAGTTCAATCTGTTGCACTTCGTATAATTTGCGACAGAGAAAAGGAAATTGAAGGATTTATTCCTCAAGAATACTATACATTAGATGTTCTTCTTGATGCAGAAGGTGCTAAGAAGCCAATCGTTGCAAAGTATTATGGAGATACATCTGGTAAAAAAGATATTTCTGATAAAGCTAGTCTTGATAAAATTGTTTCTGAGCTTAGGGGCGCTTCTTTTGATATTTCTTCTATTAAAAGAGGTACAAGAGAGAAGAAGGCACCACTTCCTTTTACAACATCAACTATGCAACAGGAAGCTTCAAAGGCTTTGAATTTCTCAATTCAGAAAACCATGAGCGTTGCTCAGCAATTATATGAAGGTGTTAGTGTTAAGGGTCATGGAACAATTGGTCTAATTACTTATCTTCGTACAGACTCAACTAGAGTATCTGATGAGGCCAGAGCTGCTGCGGAGGAGTTCATTACTGATAATTACGGAAATGAATATCTTTCAAAGACAGAATCATCTGGCAAGAAAAATGCTGGAAAAGTTCAGGATGCACACGAGGCAATTCGTCCAGCAAATATTAGTTTGATTCCATCTGAGATAAAGGACAGTCTTACAAGAGACCAATTTAGACTTTATCAGCTTGTATGGAAGAGATTTGTGGCAAGTCAGATGTCAAATGCTGTTTATGATACAGTTTCCCTTAGCGTTCAAGCTAAGAATCAAGTATTTACGGCATCAGATTCATCAATTAAGTTTGATGGTTTTATGATGATATATGTTTCTGCTGATGATGAAGCAGAATCAAAGACACATCCATTGTCAAAGCTTACAGAAGACACAAAGCTTACTTTCAATTCATTCGATGAGAAGCAGCATTTTACACAGCCTGCACCTCACTTTACTGAGGCATCCTTGGTAAAGACATTGGAAGAGCTTGGCATTGGTAGACCAAGTACTTATTCGCCTACTATTACAACTCTATTAAAGAGACATTACATTACAAAAGAGGCGAAGAATCTATTTGTTACTGAGCTAGGTGAAGTGGTGAACTCTATTATGGTTGCATCCTTCCCTATTATTGTTGACGACAAATTTACTGCTAATTTGGAACAGCTTCTTGACGGTGTAGAAGAGGGAACAGTTGACTGGAAGTCAGTTGTTAGAAACTTTTATCCTGATTTGGAGAATGCAGTAAAGATTGCTGAGGATGAGCTTGCAAAGGTTGAGATTCACGATGAGGTAACTGATGTTATCTGTGAAGAGTGTGGACGCAACATGGTAATCAAGTTTGGTCCTCACGGCAAATTCCTTGCATGTCCTGGTTTCCCAGAGTGCAGAAATACAAAGCCATTCCTTGAAAAGATTGGCGTGCCTTGTCCAAAATGCGGTGGAGACGTCGTAATAAGAAAGTCTCAAAAGGGGAGAAAATTCTTTGGATGTGCTAATCATCCCGATTGTGATTTTATTAGCTGGTCAAAGCCAACTACTGAGAAGTGCCCAAAATGCGGTACTTACATGGTTGAAAAGGGCAATAAATTGGTTTGTGCTAATGAAGAGTGCCGATTTGTTAAAAATCAGAATGAATAGTTATAATATTCTGAATTTTATTGCAAATTGTTACAATCGATGCTATAATTTATTAAATTATGAAAATGGGGAATATGATTATGAATATTTGAACTTGTTATAGATCTAGGAGGAATTTAGTTTAAATGAGTGTACAGTTATTAGATAAGACAAGAAAGATAGGAAAGCTTCTTCATAACAATAATTCATCAAAGGTTGTTTTTAATGATATTTGTTCAGTATTAACTGATATTTTGGATTCATCTGTTCTTGTTATTTCGAAGAAGGGTAAGGTTCTTGGACTTTCACATCTTCCTAATACAACAGAAATTGGAGAGCTTATCGTTGATGAAGTTGGCGGATTTATCGATTCACTTTTAAACGAGAGACTTCTTTCAATTCTTTCAACCAAGGAGAATGTTAATCTTAAAACTCTTGGTTTTGAGAAATCTGATATTGATATGTACTCAGCAATTATCGCTCCAATCGATATTGCTGGTGAAAGATTAGGAACACTTTTTGTTTATAGATTTGATAAGCAGTATGATATCGACGATATCATTCTTACAGAGTATGGTACAACAGTAGTTGGACTTGAAATGATGCGTTCAGTTAACGAAGAGTCAGCTGAGGAGAATAGAAAGCTCCAGGTTGTTAAGAGTGCTATTTCAACACTTTCATATTCAGAGCTTGAAGCTATTATTCACATCTTTGATGAACTTGATGGCAATGAAGGGGTGTTGGTTGCTTCAAAAATTGCCGATAGAGTAGGTATAACAAGATCAGTTATTGTTAATGCTCTTCGTAAGTTTGAGTCAGCTGGTGTTATCGAATCTCGTTCATCAGGTATGAAGGGTACATACATCAAGGTATTAAATGATGTAGTATTTGACGAGCTTGATGAAATTAAAAAGAATAAGTAATCCTTAGGGATATTTAAAGGATTTGTGTTTTAAAGGGACTTACGACTGTAGGCCCCTTTTTGTTATATTTCATAACTTTAACACAAAAATAGATTATATTAAGGGAAATTGATAGTAAATTTTTCTTCTTTGACACTATTTCTTGTGTTTTGGAAACATAAAATATACAAGATGATGTAAAAAATCCCTTGTGTTTTTTTACATATAATTTATAATTAAAGTAGTCTAGGAGGGTTGTAGATATGATTAGTTCAGATGCATTTGGATATATAAATATGATGGATAACACTGCTGATGTTAGTTGGCAGCGTGAGACTCTTATTATGAACAATATTGCAAATAATGATACTCCTGGATATAAGAGACAGGATATCGAGTTTGAAAGTGTTCTTAGAAAAGAGCTTTTAGGTACCAACGAAAGATCTTTGGAGCGTGCAGTTAATAAACTTGACGATAAAGAAGGTCAATTGGAAGGTATTGAATACACTGATTACAAGAATTTTTCATACAGATTAGATGGTAACAATGTTGATATGGATACTGAGAACGTTGAATTAGCCAGTGAGCAAATCAGATATCAGACATTGATGACTAGTGTAAATAACGAAGTTGGCAGATTTAAATCTGTAATTTCTAGATAGTTATAAAGGAGGTTATATATGGGATTATTTCAACCTTTTGATATAGCTGCTACAGGAATGACTGCACAGCGCTTTAGAATGGATGTTATAGCAGAAAATATTGCTAATGTCAGCACCACTCGTACAGAAAACGGTGGCCCATATAGACGTAAAATCGTTACTTTTGAGGAGAAGCAGTTAAGGGCTGGTATGCCATCCTTTAAGAATATTCTCAAAGAAAGTACAGCTGCATACAATGGCAATGGAGTTAAGGTTTCAAAGGTTTCTGAGGATACTGAGACTGATTTTATTATGGAATATGATCCTTCTCATCCAGATGCTGACGAAAATGGATATGTTCGTTATCCAAACGTTAACACTGTTACAGAGATGACTAATCTTATTGATGCCAGCCGTTCTTATGAAGCAAATACTACTGCGTTTCAGGCTATTAAATCTATGGCAACTACAGGAATCAGCGTAGGCCAAGGCTGATTTTAATTAAGGAGAATTAATTAAATGGATGTTAGTTCAATTCAAAGCTTATACGGTGCAACGCCTGTTACAACTACAGAGACTAAAGTAGATCCTGAAAAGGGATTTCAGAGTATGTTGAATTCTGTTATGGGCCTTGTGAATGATACCAATTCTCAGATTCAGAAAGCTCATAAGGAAGAGGTGGCTTTTGCATTAGGTGAGACAGATAATACACACGATCTAATGATTGCGGAACAAAAGGCTAATATAGCGCTACAGTATACAGTTGCGGTGAGAGATAGAGTGCTTGAGGCTTATCAGCAGATTATGCAGATGCAAATCTAGTGTAATTATAAATTAAAGGGAGAAAGATATGCCGGAACAAATTCAAGCGATACTAAATCGAATACTTGAATGGTGGAGAAAATTTACTAGAAGACAGCAGGTTTTGATAGTTTCAATTTCTGCTGTTGTTCTTGTGTCATTTATTATTTTAGCAGTTATAATGACCCGTCCAAAAATGGTCCAGTTGGTTCAGTGCGAGGATGGTACACAGTCAGCTGCTGTTAAAGAACTTTTAGAGACAGAAGGAATTACCTACGAAACAAGCGAGGATGGATTTACCTACTATGTAGAAGAAAAGGACTATGGAAATGCCAATGTATTACTTGGTTCTAATTCAATTCCAAGTTCAGGCTATACCATCAATGATGTTATCGATGGCAGCTTTTCTACTACAGAAGCAGATAAGCAAAAGAGATATAAGGAATTCTTGGAGGAGAAATTCGCTAAGGCTCTTGAGACTCAGACTATGGTTGATTCAGCTACAGTCATTATCAATGTGCCAGAGCAGGACGGTACTCTTATAGCAAGAGAGACTCCTTCATGGGCTACGGTTACTCTTGATTTAAATACTCAGATTAGTCCTGAGACAGCTGCTGGTTTTGCTAGATATATTGCTGTTTGTCTTGGAAATAAAGACACTGAGAATATTGCCATTATGGATAACGAAGGTAATATGCTTTTCTCAGGTGATGAGGAATCTATGGCTCTTAGCAATGCATCTGCTAATCAGGATGCAAGAGAAAAGGCTAGCAGCGAAATAGAGAATCGTGTTCATACAGTTCTTGATGGAACTAGCTTATATGATGATATTTCAGTTGGTGTTAACCTTTCTATGAACTTCGATGAGAATAGTTATGTTGACTATGATTATTCTGTTGATGAAGGTCGTACAGAGGGGTACCTTGATAGTGAGTCTGGTTCAAACGCTACATCAATCAACGGTGCTGGAGGTGTTCCAGGCACAGATTCTAACGATGATGATACCACTTATGTGATTGAGGATGGAAATCAGACACAATCTTCTTCAGAAGAGTTTAATAAGGATTACTTACCTGACGAGAAAATCACTACTCACAAGGATGAAATGGGTAAGCGTGCATTAGAGGAATCATCAATTTCCGTTACATGTAAGACTTATGCTATATATAACCAGGATCAGATGGAAAAGGATGGCACTCTTGAGGAGCAAGGTTTAAGCTTTGATGAGTTTGTTAAGGCAAATTCTGATCCAGTTCAGATGGAAGTTTCTGATGATATTGTGGAGGTTGTTGCTCGTGCAACGGGTTTCCCTACAACTAGTGTAAAGGTTGTTGCTTACGAGATACCTATGTTCCAGTATTCAGAAGGTTCTGGTATTGGACTTACAGATATTTTACAAATTGTTCTTGCTGCACTCATTTTCCTTATGCTTGGCTTTGTTGTATTCCGAAGCCTCAAGACAGAGGAAGAAGAGCCTGTGGAAGAAGAACTTACTATCGACGATTTGATTGCTTCTACTCAGGAAGAAGAGGAAGAGCTGGAGGATATTGGTTACACCGAAAAATCAGAAGCTCGTATTCTTATTGAGAAGTTCGTTGATGAAAAACCAGAGGCTGTTGCTCAGCTTTTGAGAAATTGGTTAAACGAGGATTGGGGATAAGATATGGCTACTGAAGATTTAAATGGCGTACAAAAAGCAGCTATACTTCTAATTGCCCTTGGACCGGAAAAATCAGCGCAGATATTTAAGCATCTCAAGGAAGAGGAAATTGAAGAATTAACCCTTGAGATTGCTAATACTAGAAGTATTTCTCCGGCTCTCAAGGAAGAAGTTATCGAAGAATTTTATCAAGTCTGCCTTGCACAGCAGTACATTGCAGAGGGTGGTATTGGCTATGCGAAAGAGCTTTTGGAAAAGGCTCTTGGAGACGACCGTGCCCAGGATGTTATTACAAAGCTTACTGCATCATTGCAGGTTAGACCTTTCGAGTTTATTAGAAAGACTGAGCCTTCTCAGGTTCTTAACTTTATACAGGATGAGCATCCACAGACAATTGCTATGATTCTTTCATATTTGTCTGCAGGTCAGGCATCACTTATTATTGGAGCATTACCACCAGAAAAGCAGGCCGATGTTGCTAAGCGTATTGCTATGATGGATAGAACTAGCCCAGAAGTTATCAAAGAAGTTGAGCGAGTTCTTGAAAGAAAGCTTTCATCACTTATCAATCAGGATTACACAATTGCCGGTGGGGTTGATGCGGTTGTTAATATTCTTAATACTGTTGACCGTGGTACTGAGAAACGTATCATGGAATCTCTGGAAATCGAAGAGCCAGAGCTTGCAGAAGAAATCAGAAAGAAGATGTTCGTATTCGAGGATATCTTGCTTCTTGATGATAGAGCTATCCAACGTGTGCTTAGAGATGTTGATAATTCGGATCTTGGTGTTGCCCTTAAAGGTGCTAACGATGAAGTTCAATCTGCAATTTTCAAGAACCTTTCATCTCGTCTTGCAGCCATGATCAAGGAAGATATGGAATTCATGGGTCCTGTACGAATGAAGGACGTAGAAGAAGCTCAGCAGAAGATAGTTGGTATTATCCGAAAGCTGGAGGATTCTGCAGAAATCGTAATTTCAAGAGGTGGAGGAGACGAACTTGTTGTCTAGTAGAAATGTCATTTATGGCTTTACTGTTGCTCCGGATGCTGTTGATGAAGACGGAGAAAGAGAGCAGGTTGTTATTGATTCAAATGAGCGTATAAGACAGCTCATTTTGAAGCAAGAAGAAGAATATAAGGCTAAATTATTAGAAGAAGAACGCGAAAAGCGTTTGGAAGCTATGCGTGAATCTGGCGAAGAAGTTCCTGAAGGAATGGATGTAGATGAGTTTCTCGGTCTTGCAGATACTATTATGCAAAAGGAAGAGACTGTTGATGTGTCAGCTCAGACTGAAGAGCTTCTTGCTGAAGCTAGAGAGCAGGCTGATAGAATTATTGCTGATGCTAATGCGCAGGCAGAAGAAGTCCTTTCGGCAGCTCAGTTAAATGCAGATGCTATGAGAAATCTTGCTCGTCAGGATGGTGAAAAGGAAGGCTATAATGAAGGTACACAGCGAGCAGCTTTGGAGCTTCAGGATGCCAAAAATCAAATGCAAGCAGAGGTTGATAGAATTCAAAACGAATTTATGGAGCGCCAGCTTAATATGGAGCGTGAAATCGTTGAGATGTGTCTTCCTGTATTTGAGCATGTATTTTCTGCAGAATTAGCTGGAAGAAAAGACGTCATATATCACTTGTTAGACCATTGCATTATGAAGATTGAGCGCACTGGTCAGATGCAGATAAAAGTCAGTGAAGCAAATGCTGATTTCATTAAAAGCAAAAAAGAAGAAATTCAAGGAAAGATCGGTGCAGAGGTTGGCTTGGATATAATAAGCGACCCATTATTGAATGATAGTCAGTGTATCATCGAAACAGACGGTGGTATTTTTGATTGTAGCATTGATACTGAATTGGATAATCTCATTAGAGAGATTAGAGCCTTGAGCTAAGGAGATTGATTTTGGATTCGAATTCATTAATGCAGCTTGTTGATAAAGATTATTTTAAATCTCTTGGCAAGGTTGTTAAGGTGGTTGGTCTTACAATTGAATCAGTTGGTCCTGAGGCTAAGCTACGTGATTTGTGCGAAATATTAGTAGAAGGGTCTGAGGAAAGAATTAAAGCAGAGGTTGTCGGGTTTAAAGATAAGCGTCTGCTTTTGATGCCTTATGAGAATGTTGAGGGTATCGGCGTTGGCTGTATGGTTGAAAATACAGGACATCCTTTAGGTGTTGCTGTTGGTGACGAGCTACTTGGACATCTTGTTGATGGTCTTGGTGTGCCTTCTGATATCGATGATTTAACAGGATTTGATAATCTTGTTGAATACCCTGCTGAGGCTGATCCGCCAGACCCAATGTCTCGTGTAATTATCAAAGAGCCACTTCCTCTTGGTGTAAAAGCAGTAGATGGTCTGATCACTGTTGGTAAAGGTCAAAGAATTGGTATCTTTGCTGGTTCTGGTGTTGGTAAATCTACACTTATGGGTATGTTTGCCAGAAATACAAAGGCTGAGATTAACGTTATTGCTCTTATTGGAGAACGTGGACGTGAGGTTAGAGAGTTCGTTGAAAACGACCTTGGCGTTGAGGGTATGGCCAGGTCAGTTATTGTTTGTGCTACTTCAGACAAGCCTGCTCTTATTAGAAAAAAGGCAGCTCTTACTGCTACAGCCATAGCAGAGTATTTTAGAGACCAGGGTAAAGATGTTCTTCTTATGATGGATTCTCTTACTCGTTTCTCTATGGCTCAGCGTGAAATTGGTCTTGCTTCTGGAGAGCCACCAGTTACAAGAGGTTATCCACCATCTGTTTATTCTGAAATGCCTAGATTGCTTGAAAGAGCTGGTAATTCTGCAGTTGGTTCGATTACAGGACTTTACACAGTTCTTGTAGATGGTGATGACTTTAATGAGCCAATTACTGATACAGCCCGTTCTATTTTGGATGGACATATCATGCTAAATAGAAAGCTTGCACAGAAGAATCATTATCCTGCTATTGATGTGTTGCAGTCTATCTCCAGAGTTATGTCTGCAGTTGCTACTCCAGAACATAAGGCTGTTGCAGGTAAACTTAAAAATGTTCTTGCTACATATCAGGAAGCAGAAGATTTGATTAACATTGGTGCATACAAGAATGGCTCCAATAAATCTATAGATTACGCCATTAAAAAGATTGATGCTGTAAACGATTTCCTTTTACAACAGACTCACGATAAGTTTGAGTATGATGAAATCATTGAACAAATGACAGCTATTTTTAATGATTAGAGGTAGCTTATGGCAAAATTTGTTTATAGAATGCAAAACATTCTTGATTTAAAACAGAAGATTGAAGAGCAGGAAAAAGCAAATTTTGGAATGGCAACTGCTCGTTTTAACGAGGAACAACAAAAGCTTAGGGATATAATGCTTAGACAGGCTGGTTACGAAAGAAGGCTTAAAGAGCTTTCAGTTGGTAATATTGATATTAGAGAAATTAAGACATGTAAAAATGCTATTTCTTCTATGAAAGTTGCTTTGCGTGACCAGATGATTGCAGTCTCTAAAGCACAAAAGGCTTTAGAGGTTGCTAGAAAACGTCTTAATGACGTTATGATGGAAAGAAAGATGCATGAAAAGCTTAGAGAGCGTGCATTTGAAGAATTTCTTGATCAACTAGATTACGAAGAAAGTAAAATTACTGATGAATTAGTTAGTTATTCGTATTTTAATGCGGAGAAAGAGGATGAATAAGTTATGGCAGATGTAACAGAAACTCAAGAAAATACTGACGAAAAAGAAGATAAAAAAGCGGCAAAGAAAGCTGCTAAAGAAGCTAAAAAGGCTGAAAAACAAGCTCGAAAGGAAGCAAAAAAGAACGGTGAGGAATTACCTGAGGATGAGGAAAGTCTAGGTATTGTTGGCCGACTCATTATGGGCTTTGTTGTTTTGCTTATCATTCTGATTTGGCTTGTTATTTTTGCATTTCTTGTAAAGATGGATGTAGGTGGCTTTGGTTCTACTGTACTTTTCCCTGTTTTAAAGGATGTGCCTTATGTTAATCAGATTCTTCCAGGTATCGAAGAATATATGCCTAAAGAGGATGAAGAGGCTATCCCTTATGATACAGTTGAAGAAGCAGTAGAAAGAATAAAAGAGCTTGAAGTTGAGCTTGAAGAGTTGAAAGCAGCTGGGTCACAGAATGATGATTACATCAAAGAATTAGAGGCGGCTTCAGCAGAATTGGCCGAATATAAGGCTAATGAGGCGGCTTTTGAAGAAGAAAAAGAAAAATTTTACGAAGAGGTTGTTTTTTCGGATAAATCTCCCGATATAAATGAATATAAGACTTACTATGAGTCTATCGAGCCTGACAATGCTGAGGCAATATATAAACAAGTTGTTACACAGCTTCAAACAGATGCTGAAATTGAGGATTATGTTAAGGTCTACTCAAGTATGAAAGCTAAAAATGCAGCTGCCATATTTGATACCATGACAGATGACTTTGATCTTGTTTGTGAAATCTTAGCTGGTATGGATGCGGCCACTAGAGCTGATATTATTTCGGCTATGTCCACAGAAAATGCCGCAATTGTCACAAAGATGATGGAACCATAGCAATTCTTAAGTCTTATATTGTACATTGAAAATGTAATATCAGGAAAGGAGGAATTGCATGACAAGTAGCAATGTTTCAAACATGCTATTTCAAGTAAGTGGCATAAATGTTGAAATGCCAGATGCCAAAAATGGCCTTTCAAAAAATGGCGACTTATTTGAAACAACCTTGAAAAATGTTGCTGGTCCAAATGTCGATTCTAAAATCAATCAAGGCGATTTGTTAAAGCAAGATAATCAACCGATTGATGCTGCTACGGCAAAATTAAGTAATGGCAAAGAGCCGAACTTAAAAGAAGCAGAGCCAAAGGCAGAGCAAATTGATGATAAAGAAGCTTTAACTAAAGTCGATGAAGTGATTGAGAAGGTTAAGGATGTCATCGAAGAAAAATTGAATGTGTCTGAAGAAGACCTAGTTCAAGCTATGGAAAATCTTGGCCTTACAATGGTTGATTTATTAGATCCTCAGAAGCTTGCAGAAGTTGTATCTAGCCTTACAGGTGAAGATGATTCCCTTGCACTTGTTCTGAGTGAAGAATTTAAAGATATTTTGGATACAGTGACAGAATTGACAAGTCAGATGTTTGAAGAAACTGGAATCAATTTTTCAGATGCAAAAGCTCTTATGGAATCTGTTGATCAGAATTTAATTTCTGAAGAAATTGATTCAAAAGAAGTTTTACCTACTTTAGATACTGATTCAAATGAACTTGAATTAGCCGAAGAAGTGGTTGAATCCGAAGAAGTTGTAGTTCAAAAACCAGTTATCAAACAGGAAGTTGTCGATGAGTCAAAAGAAGAAATTCGTCAGGAGGTTGCTGAAGTAGAAGAATCAAATGATTCTACAGCTTTAGAGTCAGCGAAAACTGATTCAAATAGCAGTCAAAGCAATAATGACAATGCGGATGAATCATTTGAAAGCAAAGCTAAGGTTACAAAGCAAGTTTTCGAAAATGATTCTCAACCGGTAGTTAGAACAGATGGTGTTGTATTTGCAGAACCAAAGCTTCAGGTGGAGTTTTCATTGGAAGAACAGATTGTTTCACTTCCAACAGGCGAGACAGTTAGTTCCGAAGAAATTGTTAACCAGTTGGTTGAACAGGCAAGAATTCTTAGTGATGCAGAATCAACAACAATGGAAATGACCCTCAATCCAGAAGGATTAGGAAGAATTTTCATGGAAGTTACCCAGAAGGGTGATGAAATTATTGCAAAGATTTTCACTGAAAACGATGCAGTAAAACAAGCTCTTGAATCACAAATGGCAAATCTTAGAACTGAGATGACTCAGAATTCTACAAAGGTTACTTCTATTGAAGTTTCAGTTGGTACACACGAATTCGAAAGAAATCTTGAGGAAGATGCCAGAGGAAACGAGAGACGAGAAGAGCAGGCAAATCAATCTCAGAAGAGAAGCTCAAAAATTAATCTAAATAGCTTAGATGAATTAAGTGGCTTAATGTCAGAGGAAGATATGCTTATAGCTCAAATCATGAAAGACAATGGTAACACATTAGATTTCCAAGCATAGTATGGGAGGAGTAATTTAATGGCAAATTTACTTATTGGAAGCGTCACAAATGGTGAATATACCAAGACAAATGCTTCCAAAGAAGCTACAAAGTCAAATGATACTACAAGTACATCCAAGACTGCTGCCAAAGAAAATGGCGGATATACAGAAGAGATGTTCTTACAACTTCTTGTAGCTGAAATGCAGTATCAAGATCCACTTCAGCCTACTGATAATAGCCAGTATGTTTCACAGCTTGCTTCATTTTCTCAGATTGAAGCTGTTCAGGCTGTACAGAACAATATGGAGACAATCCAGGCTAACAGTATAGTTGGAAAATATGCTGCACTTACAGTTAATGGTCAGGAAGTTAGTGGACGAGTTGATTATGTAACTAAAAATGATGAAGGTAAACTTCAGGTTTCTATTAACGATGAGCTCTATGATATGGATGCAATCGAGTCAGTAGTAGACGGTGAGTTCTATGCTGCAAGATACATGGCTAGCCTATTTATTACAGCTATTGATAAGCTTCCAGCTGCAGATCAGGTTACAAAACTTGATGGTGAGAAGATTGAAGCTGCAACAAATCAGTACAAGGCTATGAGCGATTATGCATTGTCATATGTAGATGCTGATAGAATTAAAAAATATTTGGCTGTTGTTGAGCAGTACAATAAGCTAACAAAACCAAAGGAAGATGCCGATAAAACAAATGAAACCTCTACAACAACAAATACTACAGAGGCTTCAAATACTACAACTCCTACAACAGGAGCATAATTCTAGGAGGGATATATGAGTAATTTAAACATTAATCCACAATTTACCTCCATAGAGCAGGTTGCTGGTACCTACCTTAACCCAGCCGCTGAGTCTAGACCACTTGGCAATCTCAATGGCGCAAGCTTTGAAGAAATTTTTAAGCAGAAGTTAGAAGGTACTTCAGAACTTAAATTTTCAAAACACGCTTCTCAGAGATTAGACGATAGAAATATCAAACTTTCTGAGGAACAATCCCTTAGATTAGAAGAAGGCGTACAAAAAGCCTCAGAAAAGGGAATTACTGATTCGCTTGTTTTAGTAGATACACTTGCATTTATTGTAAATGTACCAAATCAGACTGTTGTAACTGCTATGGATCAAACAGAATCAGAAGAAAATATTTTCACAAATATTGACGGAGCTGTTATAGTTTAGCTGGACCTTATGGAAGCTAATTTGTCTCTGACTGACAGATGAGACAAGCCCAGACAGTATCCGGAAGTATATGCTTTTAGGAGGTCATTCATTATGATGAGATCACTTTTCTCTGGTGTTGCTGGTCTTAAGACACACCAGACAAAGATGGATGTTATTGGTAATAACATCTCTAACGTTAACACTGTTGCGTTTAAATCATCTTCAACAACTTTTTCTGATATTATGTATCAGACAACTTCACAGGCATCAGGTGCCACAGCTACTCGTGGTGGTACAAATGCTAAGCAGATCGGTCTTGGTGTTACTAATGGAGCAACTAAAATCTCTATTACATCATCAGGTGCTGCGCAGTCTACAGGAGATGCTTTGGATATCAGACTTACTGATACCAATACAACAAACTTCTTTGTTGTAAATAATGGTTCAGAAAACGTATTTACAAGAGCAGGTTCTTTCTATATTGATGGAAATGGTAACCTTGCTATGACAACAACTGGTTATCTTGTAATGGGATGGCAGACAGATGACACAAGTGGTACACCTGTAATTGTAAAGGATACAGTTTCGCCACTTAGAGTTATGCAGGCTAAGAACCTTACAAGTGCTCCAGAAGCTACTACACAGGCTAATTTTAGCGGTGTTGTAGACCAGTATGATGATCAGTTTGATGCATCTTCAGGATATGTTCGTTCTTTTAATTTTTACGATAACCTTGGTTATACATATACAGCTAAGTTTGCACTTAAGAGAATGGATGGGACAGAAGGTAGATATACAATTGAGTTAAAGAGTGTATTAAATTCTGATAATCGTGATATCCTTGAAGATTACATTAAGGAATATGTTCAGAATAATACAGGTGGAACAAAGACAGAGGCTGAACTTAGACAGGATGCTTTATCAAATATCTTTGGTCAGCAGCATGCTCCACAGGCTACATATTCTCTTTTAAAGGGATTTTCTCTTACAAAACTTGCTGATGGAACTCTACAGCTTAATGATGGAACTAATAACTATACATATAATGGTACAGTGTTTACATCTACTGGTACAACAACTACATACACATTGACACAGGTCTGTGGTGTTCCAGCTGATACAACAGTTACTGGTGTAGCTTATGGTTCTTCAGATTCCATAAAGCTTACAATTCCAAGTGTAAGCTATGATCTTAAATTTGATACAAAAGAAGGTTTCTTGACATCTGCAGGAGATGAGGGTTCAACATTAATGTTTAATGCTTCACTCCTTGGTCCAAACAGACCAAACCTTCCTGAGGCTGCTTTATCTAACATCAACATTGATTTTTCTAAGCTTATGAACTACGACAACAGTGGTACATCAACAGTTGTAGGTAACAAGGGTGCAACTGATGGTACAACTGGTACTGGTAAGAAGCTTGGTACAATGACAGGACTTTCTGTTGGTAATGACGGTAGAATTTTTGGCTCTTATAGCAACGGTAATACAGTCCTCTTAGGTCAAATTGCAGTTGCACAGTTTGCTAATGCATCTGGTCTTGAAGAAATTGGTGATAACTGTTACAAGACAACACTTAACTCTGGCGAGTTCGACGGAATTGGTGTTGATATTTCAGCAGATGGTTCAGCAATGAACACAGGACAGCTTGAAATGGCTAACGTAGACCTTTCATCTGAATTTACTGATATGATTACAACTCAGCGTGGTTTCCAGGCTAACTCACGTATAATTACAGTTTCTGATACTATGCTTGAGGAATTAATCAACTTGAAGCGTTAATAGTTTGATATATCGCAATTTATCAATTTTAAACGTAGATTAAATTAAGAGCCGACCTGTAGTAGACAAGCTCTATGAGTTCTAAAGCAAAACTTTTTTATCTTGAGTTTTAGACTTGTAGGCTTGCTTATGTAGCAGGGAGGCTCTGTTTTTGTGTCAATTGTTTTACAAAGTTTAAAAATTCTGTGAAAAAGACTACATTTAGTGGTTCTGTCATTGAAAAAACACAATAATATGAGACGATTTTGCTGATATAAGTAGACATTAATTTATAAATCTAGTAAAATAATCACAAAAGTGTATATCTATGTACTTTAATACACATATAAGTTAGACTTACAATATTTTTACAGGGTGGTGATTGCTTTGGATATAGCTTCTTTAGCTGGTTTGGTACTGGGCATAGTAATGGTTGTCTTTGGTATCGTATCATCTGGTGGTGTTGCAGCCATGGCAAATTTCATAGATGTTCCGTCTGTTATCATTACAATCGGTGGTTCTTTGTCTTCATGCTTGGCATGTAATAAAATGGCAGATTTCATCGGAGGTCTTAAGGGTATAACTTTAGCTATTAATGAGCCAAAGGTCGGCAGCCCAGCAGAAAGCATTTCTCAAATTATCAATTTGGCTAACATTTCCAGAAAAGAAGGTATTCTTGCTCTTGAAGAAGCGGCAAATGGTATAGAAGATGAGTTCCTAAAAAAAGGTATCAACTTAGTAGTTGATGGTACTGATCCTGAACTTGTACGTGCAATTCTTGAGACTGATTTGGATTGCATGGAAGATAGACATAAAGTTACAATTAACTTTTGGTCGAAATGGGGTGAAATGGGACCTGCCTGGGGAATGATTGGTACCCTTGTTGGTTTGGTTAACATGTTAAAGAACTTGTCAGATGCATCTACAATTGGGCCTAATATGGCGGTTGCTTTGCTTACAACTCTTTATGGTTCGTTGATTGCTAACTGGCTTACAGGTCCTGTTGGTACAAAGCTTGGCGTTAATCACTCCCTCGAAGTAATGACAAAGAGTATTACAGTGGAAGGTCTTCTTTCAATTCAGGCCGGTGAAAATCCACGTGTTATAGAAGAAAAACTTAAATCCTTCTTACCACCATCAGCTCGTGGTGCTATTGGTGAAGGTGATGGAGGAGGTGAGGGCTAATGGCAAAGAAGCAAAAGCAAGAGGAAGCTCCTGCTGGTTCTCCTGCCTGGATGGCCACCTTCTCAGACTTGATGAACTTGCTTTTATGTTTCTTCGTTCTTTTGTTCTCAATGAGTAGTACTGATACCGAAAAGTTTCAAGAAGTAATTGCAAGTATTCAATCTAGTTTTAGCATTTTTTCATCGGGCGGAACCTCCATTGGTGAAGGTCAGATGATTTCATCTGGTATTAGCCAGTTGGAAATGTTCGATGATTACTTTAATAGTGTTCATGATGGCGACGATGAGCAATACGAAAAGGAAGGCTCAAGTGATAGCCAGAATGAGGGAGAATTAGAACAAGATGGTTCGGCGACTAATCAGGGAGAAGCTACTTCGAATGGTGTTTCCGTTGAAGAGGCACAGGAAGCTCTTGAGGAAGCTGGTGCCAGCGAAAGCGAATCTATCGCAGAACAGATAGAACAAAAGCTATCTGAGTATGGTCTTAAGGATCAGGTTGAGGTAGATTTTAATGCTAACTATGTAATGATTACAATTAATGGAGCGTTGCTTTTTAATTCAGGTAAAGCTGAATTGACAGAGGATGCCCTTACTATTGTAGATAATTTGTCTAAGATACTCTCAGAATATGATAATAATATCATTGAGATTGAAGGTCATACTGATAATGTGCCTATGTCATCTGGCACATATCCTAATAACGATGTACTTTCAATGTACAGAGCTTTGTATGTGGCAGAGAGAATTAGACAGGTTACAAATTTAAATCCAGCATATATTAAATCAGCTGGTAGAGGAGAATATGTTCCTATAGCGGATAATAGTACAGCTGAGGGACGAGCAAGAAATAGACGTGTAGAAATTAAAATATACAACTCATATTCATCTGATGTAGGAGATGAGTAAGAAAGGCAAATCATGAAGAAAAATTTAATTACCGTAATTATACTTGCACTTGTAGTTGTTAATCTTGTTCTTACTGCAGTACTTACAATTACAATTATTCCTGAGACGCAAAAGGCTAACGAGCTTATCACAAAGGTTTGCTCAGCTATCGATTTAGACTTAGTCGCAGGTGACACAGCAGGTTCATTAAGTGTTAACGTTGCTGATATGGTTGATTATGCAGTCAGCGAAGGCGGCACAATGACAATCAACCTTGCTGACAGTGGAGATGGAAGTCTTCACTACGCAGTACTTAGTGTTTCCCTATCCCTTGATAGCAAGAATGAAGACTATGCTACATTTGGCGATGGAGCAGGAAACTTAGGTGCACAAGATAATATCATCAGTGATACAATTAAAACTGTAGTTGCTAAACATACAATTGATGATATGAGAAATCATGAAGATGAAGTGAAGGAAGAAATTCTTGAAGCCCTTCAGGGATTGTTTAAATCCTCATTTATCGTTAGAGTTAACTTCTCTAGCGCTACATATCAATAACAATCGATTTGTTAGTTAGATATATTACAAGGACGAATGGTGGTGAGATAGCTTGGGTGACGTTCTTTCACAAAACGAAATAGATAATCTGCTAAACGCCCTTACCAGTGGAGAGCTGGATGCAGAGGAAATTAAAAATAATAAAGAAAAGCCTGTAAAGAACTATGATTTCGCCAGACCATCTAAGTTTTCTAAGGAACACCTTCGAACGATGGAAATCATCTTTGAACATTATGGTAGATTGTTAGCTACTAACTTGCCTGTATTTCTTAGAAAAAATATTCAGGTAGAGGTAATGAATTCGGAAGCCGTTACTTATATGGAGTTTTCAAATTCGTTATCAAATCCGGTTCTTTTAGGAATTGTTGATTTTTCACCTTTAGAGGGGAATATCATTGTAGAAATGGCTTCTAATCTTGGATTTGCCATGGTTGATAGAATGCTTGGTGGAGAGGGCGAACCTCTTGATAAGATTAGAGATTTTTCGGAGATAGAGCTTTTAATTATTGAACGTGTAATGACATCTTGTGTGGATCTTCTTAGAGAACCATGGGAAAATGTTTTAGATGTACATCCTCGTCTAGAGAGAATTGAGACTAATTCCCAGTTCGCTCAAATCATATCACCATCAGAAATGATTGCAATTGTTACAGTCAATATTAAAATTGGTGATGTTGAAGGTCTGATGAATGTTTGTCTACCTTTTATTACTTTAGAGCCAGTTATGGACAAATTGAACACAAAGTTCTGGTATAGTAGTCAAAAGGAGAAAGAAGGCGAGAGCTATTCGGATGTTGTTGAGGCTTTAATTAATAGAGCAAAGATACCTGTTAAAGCGGTTTTAGGTAATAGTACAATTACTGTTGCAGATTTTTCGCAACTTCAGGTTGGCGATATAGTTAGACTTGATACGAAAGTAGATCAAGAATTAGATGTTTTCGTAGGGGATATCAAAAAATTCCAAGCTTTACCGGGAGCATCAGGAAAAGATTACGCTGTTAGAGTGACACAAATTATAAGGGAGGAGCAGTAGAATGGGCGACGGTGTATTATCACAAGATGAGATAAATGCACTACTTAGCGGGGGAATCCCCGATGCGCCAGCTGGCGAACCATCGTCTGGAGGCGGTGGCGAACTATCTGAACAAGAGATAGATACTATTGGTGAAGTTGCCAATATTAGTATGGGAAGTGCAGCTACAACGCTTTTTTCTCTTGTTAATCAGAAAGTTGAAATTTCTACGCCAGTTGTTAGCGAAACTAATTGGTCAGAATTAGCTTCCAATTACGACAACTCTTGCGTTGTTGTTAGAATAGGATATACAAAGGGTCTTGATGGTTCAAACATCTTAGTACTTAAGGAAAATGATGTAAAAGTTATTACAGACCTGATGATGGGTGGAGATGGTACAAATACCGATGGAGAAATCTCGGATCTTCACTTGTCAGCCATATCAGAGGCTATGAACCAGATGATGGGAGCTAGTGCAACTTCCCTTTCATCAATGTTAAACAAAATGGTTGATATTTCTCCACCAACAGCTACACTTACAGATTTAGCTGCAATTGATGGTGGTGAGATAGATGAATTCTTGAAAAGCAATTTCGTTAGAATTGCTTTTAAGATGGAAATTGGTACTTTGGTAGATAGTGAAATGATGCAATTATATCCAATTTCACTTGCCAAGGAAATGTGTGATTCAGTTCTTAACAATATGGAGTCTGATTCAAAATCCACAGTTGATGATGGAGCATTTGATTCTCCACCACCTGCAGCGGCTCCAGAACCAGCACCTGCGCAAGCAGCACCTCAGGCTCCACCGCCTCAGGCACAGCCAGCAATGGATCCGAATATGATGGCAGGACAGCCGATGCAAGGTCAGCCAATGATGGCGCCGCCTTACTACGCACCTACACCTCAGGTGAATGTTACTCCTGCACAGTTTACTCCATTTGGACCAGGCTTTGCAGCTCAGTTTGCACAGGAGAACATCGACTTAATTCTTGACGTACCTCTTGAGGTTACAGTAGAATTAGGTCGAACAAATAAAACAATCCAAGATATTTTGGATTTTGCACCAGGTACCATCATCGAGCTTAATAAAATAGCCGGTGAACCAATAGATGTACTTGTCAATGGCAAGTATGTGGCAAAAGGCGAAGTAGTAGTAATCGAAGAGTCTTTTGGCGTACGTATAACAGAAATCATCAAAGAATAAACAATATATTTAAGGAGATGAAAACATGGCAAAAAACATTTTAATTTGTGACGATGCAGCTTTTATGAGAATGATGATTAAGGATATTCTCACAAAGAATGGCTACAACGTAGTTGGAGAGGCTGAAAACGGTAAGATCGCCGTTGATAAGTATGCGGAGCTTTCTCCAGATCTTGTCCTTCTTGACATTACTATGCCAGAGATGGATGGTATTGGAGCTCTTAAGGCTATTAAGGAAAAGGATCCTAATGCATGTGTTATCATGTGTTCTGCTATGGGACAGCAAGCAATGGTTATTGAAGCTATTCAGTCAGGAGCAAAGGACTTTATCGTTAAGCCATTCCAGGCAGAGCGTGTTCTTGAGGCAGTTAAGAAGGTAATCGGATAACATGCTTACTCTTTCGTCAGCGGGAGAAAATATTTTCCAATTGATTTTTGTACTTATAGTGTTTATAGGAGTACTTGCGCTTACAACATTTGTTACAAAATGGGTTGCGAGTTATCAAAAGAATCAGGGATTAAATCGTAATCTTGAGATTATTGAAGCCATTAGATTGACTAATAATAAATATGTTGAAATTGTTAGAGCTGGAGAGGATAGATACTTCGTTGTTGCCGTTGGCAAGGACGAAGTAACCTTATTAGGGGAAATATCCTCTGAACAGCTCAAAGATATTGATGAGTCTGTTTCGATGGATTCGACGTTGGATTTCAAGTCAATTTTGGAAAAATTTTCTAAGAAAGAAAAAAACTAGTTGGATAGGGATGTTATGATTAAATTTAAGAAGGCTTACGTAATCTTTAGCCTGATTTTTGCTTTATCGGTTGTTGGTTACGGGCTTTTTAACAGTGCTATTACTGTACAAGCAACTGAATATGGCACAGAATATGGGGCGGATAATTCGGGCTATGGTGCAACAGAAAATGCACCTAATGCATCAGATGAGGTCGTTGGCAATCGAGATGGGTTTTCTTTAACATTTGATGGGGAAGATGGTAATTTTACAGCTACCCTTAGAATGTTATTGGTACTTACTATCATTTCATTATCCCCATCTATTCTGATAATGCTTACATCCTTTACCAGATGCGTCATAGTTTTGCATTTTGTACGCGCTGCTATTGGAACCAATACAGCGCCTCCGAATCAAATTTTGATTGGGTTGGCGTTGTTTTTAACATTATTTATAATGTCTCCGGTTATTAGCACAATTAAAACCGAAGCTATTGATCCTTTTGATGCTGGCGAAATTACACAGGAAGAGGCTATAGATAATGCTATTGCTCCAATTAGAGAGTTTATGTATGGGCAAACTCAGACAAAGGATCTTGATTTATTCTGCGATATTTCAGGACTTACCTATGTTGAAGATGATTATGATTCAGTTCCTTTCACTGTGCTCGTACCTTCTTTTATTTTGTCGGAGCTTAGAACAGCATTTATCATAGGATTTTTAATTTACGTTCCATTTATTGTTATTGATATGGTTGTTGCATCTGTACTTATGTCAATGGGTATGATGATGCTTCCGCCTACTACAATATCGCTTCCTTTCAAAATTCTTTTATTCATCTTGGTAGATGGATGGAATCTTGTTATTGGCGGTCTTGTTAAGACGTTTTACTAGAATTATTTAGGATTTGGTTTTGAGGAGAGAATAGGTTATGACTGAAGGACAAGTCTTAGACATTATTCGAGATAGTATATATACTCTGTTGATTACATCGTTACCGTTGTTGCTAGTATCCCTTCTTATAGGTCTTATTATTAGTATTTTTCAGACGGTTACATCTATCCAGGAACAAACGCTGACTTTTATTCCGAAAATCGTAGGTGTTTTTGCAGCACTTATGTTTTTCGGACCATGGATGCTTACAATACTTACGGAGTACATAACTGAGTTATGGTCTAATTTCAGCATATACCTAGGCTAGATGAGTAGATGTTTAGTATTGATTTTACATTAAGAAATTTTGAATATTTTTTATTGCTCCTCACCCGCATATCCATGTTTGTAGTAGTGGCACCATTTTTCAACACTAGTAACACGCCCGCTAGAGTTAAGGTCGGTTTTTCTGTCCTTGTTGCATTACTCTTATACTTTGTAGTTGATTTTAGTGCTTTAGATTACACTACAGTTGTAGGATATGCTTTTTTAGTTGTGAAAGAGGCAGTTACAGGACTTATTATTGGGTTTTCTACTTTCTGCTGCAATTTTATTATATTGCTTGCAGGAAATATGATAGATATGAATACAGGCCTTTCTATGGCACAAGAATATGACCCATCACTTAGAACTGAAACTTCTGTAACAGGAACTTTGTACAATAATTTCATAATGATTTTATTGGTTCTTTCGGGAATGCATCGCTATATATTTAAAACTTTCTGTGATGCTTACGAGCTTATTCCTATTGGTGGGACTGTTTTTAGATGGGATTCATTACTGACTTCGACAGTTACTTTTATTACAGATATATTTATTATTAGTTTTAGAATAATTCTTCCGGTATTTGCAGTAATTATGATATTGAATGCTGTACTTGGAATTATGGTTAAGGTTGCACCTCAGATTCACATGTTTTCTGTTGGTGCACAATTGAAAATTATCGTTGGTTTTACTGTATTGTTTTTAACAGTATTTTTACTACCTGATATTGCGTCTTTTATATTTAAAGAGATGCAAAAAATGATGTCACTATATTTGCAGGGGATGTATTAATGTATGAAAATAGAACAATTCTAATTCCATATAATCTTCAATTCTTTGCGCCTGATGGTGAAGGTGGTGAGAAGACTGAACAACCTACCAGTAAAAAGCTGCAGGATGCAAGAAAAGAAGGAAAGGTTGCCAAAAGTAAAGAGGTTACAAATGGTTTTTCACTTCTTGGTTTTTTCCTTGCACTAAGGTTATTTATAGCTTTTGCTGGTAATCGATTACAGGAAATTTTTGCATGGATATATGCTATAATTCCAGACGTTGTTTCGATGAGTGGAAGAGGTCTTACAACTCAAACCTTCCATGGAATATTCATGCAATTGATGTTAAAAATGCTAATTATTTTATTACCATTTTTGGCTATTGGTTTTGCAGTAGATTTTGTTTCAAATCTTGTTCAGGTTGGTTGGCAACCTACAATGAAGCCATTACAGCCTAAGCTTTCAAAGTTTAATCCGATTAGTGGCTTTAAAAGAATTTTTTCAAAGCAATCAATCGTAAATTTAATTTTGGCTTTGGCTAAAATAGGTTTGGTTTGTTACATTGCCTATACAAGCATTAAAAATCAGGCAAACACATTATTTATTCTTTACGACATTACTTTAAGACAAGCATTAAGCTTGATTTACAAAATAATAGTTGATACTGGTATTAAAATTAGTATTGTATACATTGTACTTGGTCTTTCAGATTATGCTTATCAGCGTTGGAAATTTAGAGACGATATGAAAATGACTAAGCAGGAAGTTAAGGACGAGTACAAGAACACCGAAGGTGATCCTCAGATTAAGGGTAAACAAAAACAGAGAATGATGGAAAGTTCTCAGCGACGTATGATGCAAAATGTGCCAAAGGCAGACGTAGTCATTACTAACCCTACACATCTTGCTGTCGCAATACTTTACGACAACACAAAGGATGAAGCTCCTAGGGTTGTTGCAAAGGGTGAGGATTATCTTGCTAAAAAGATTAGAGAGCTGGCTAAGGATAGCGATGTTCCTATTGTAGAGAATAAACCTCTTGCCAGAGCATTATATGCCACCGTCGATGTGGAACAAGTTATTCCGCCTGAACTTTACCAGGCAGTGGCAGAGATTTTAGCTGTTGTTTATACCAACAGAAATAAGGCGGTAAGTTAGATTTACTAAGGGAAAGGAGGATAATACATGGATTTAACTGCTTCAGTAAAAAAAGCGGATGTAGGAATAGCGCTGTACTTACTGGCAGCTGTTACATTTTTTGTAATTCCTATCCCCAATTTTATATTGGATATAATGATTGCATTTAATATATCAGTTGCACTCATTATTTTAATGAATGTTTTATTTGTTCAGGAAGTATTGGATATGTCATTCTTCCCGACACTTTTGCTTTTTACAACTATATTTAGAATTTCCCTAAACGTTTCATCAACAAGACTTATTCTTTCAACAGGTGACCCAGGAAACGTAGTTGCAACTTTCGGTAGTTTCGTTGGTGGTAATAATCTTGTTATTGGTGCCATCATCTTCCTTATTTTGATTATTATTCAGTTCATGGTAATCAATAAAGGTTCTGAGCGTGTAGCTGAAGTATCTGCTAGATTTACATTGGATGCTATGCCAGGTAAGCAGATGGCTATCGATGCGGATTTGAACACTGGTGCTATTGATGATGCTGAAGCCAAGAGACGAAGAGATAAGATTCAAGAAGAGTCTGCATTCTTCGGAGCTATGGACGGTGCTACTAAGTACGTAAAAGGAGATGCTACCGCCGGTCTTATTATCACGGTTATTAACCTTGCAGGCGGTTCTGTTCTTGGTATGGTTAATCTCGGATTACCATTTGCGGAAGCTATGCAAAAATTCGGAATCCTTACCATCGGTGATGGACTTGTTTCTCAAATACCTTCACTTTTGATTTCGCTTTCAACTGGTATTTTGGTTACAAAGGGTTCTAAAGCTGCAGATTTTTCAGGTACGTTGGTTCGCCAGCTCTTTGGTATTCCAAAGGTTTTATATATCGTTGGTGGTTCCATGGCGTTCCTTGGTATTGCAACACCTCTTAATTGGGTTTTGTTTATTGCTTTTGGTGCTGCATTTATCATTACAGGATATTCGATTTCTAAGACTCTTGGTGAAGAGGAGATAGAGCAGGAAGTAGCGGCAGAGGAGACAGAAGCGGAAGAAATTCGAAAGCCGGAAAACGTTGTTTCCTTGCTACAGGTTGACCCGATTGAATTGGAATTTGGTTATGGAATTATTCCTCTTGCGGATGTAAATCAAGGTGGCGATTTGCTTGATCGAGTTGTTATGATTCGAAGACAGATAGCCCTTGAGTTAGGTACTGTAGTTCCTATTATTCGATTAAGAGATAATATTCAGCTTAATCCAAACCAATACATTATTAAAATTAAAGGTATACAGGTCACAGAAGGTGAGATTCTATTTGATCACTATATGGCCATGAATCCAGGTTATGTTGAAGAAGAAATTACTGGTATTCCAACCTTTGAGCCATCCTTCCATTTACCAGCTCTTTGGATTACTGAAAGTCAAAGAGAAAGAGCTGAGTCTTTAGGATACACAGTTGTTGATCCGCCATCTATTATTGCTACACATCTTACAGAGATTATCAGAAGTCATATAGCAGAGCTTCTTACTAGACAGGATGTTCAGAATCTTATTGATAATCTTAAGGAGAGTAATCCAGTTATTGTTGAGGAACTTGTTCCAAAACTACTTGGACTTGGCGATGTTCAGAAGGTTCTTCAAAACTTGCTTTCTGAAGGAGTTTCAATTAGAGACTTACTTACAATATTCGAAGTTCTGGCAGATCATGCTACTACAACCCATGATACGGATGTACTTACAGAGTATGTTCGTCAGGGATTAAAACGTGCTATTTCAGGAAGATATTTTGCTCCTAATGAGGTTACACAGGTTATTACTGTTGATCCAAAGGTTGAGCAGGATATTATGGCATCAATCAAGCAGACTGAGCAGGGTGCGTACTTAACACTTGATCCTGAAAGAATAAAAGCAATTATTGATTCCCTTGAAGAGGAAATCAAAAAGGTAGAAGAAATGGGAAGAACACCAATCGTTGTAACTTCCCCGATAGTTAGAATGTATTTTAAGAGCTTGACTCAAGATTATGTAAAGGATCTTATCGTTGTTTCCTACAATGAAATTGATTCAAATGTTGAACTTTCATCTGTAGGCATGGTAACAGGGTAGAATAAATGATAATCAATAAATATACTGGTAAAACTGAAGAAGAGGCAATGGAAAAAGTTCGTAAGGAACTTGGTAGTGCTGCTGTAATTATGAATGTAAAGGTTATCAAGCCAAAGGGGCTTGGTGGCATCTTTAAAAGTAATACATATGAGGTTACAGCTGCTGTTGAGGATAGCGAATTTTCTAAGGATGCGAAAACATTTGCTGTTCCGAATTCTTCGAATATGGATTCAAATACAGAGTTTCCTCAGGAGGGAAGAACAGATTCTTTTGAAGCTGTTGCAGATGATGCAATCATTTTAAAGAATGCTTTTTCTGCTGTTAATGAGGTTCTTGAAAAGCAAGGGGCTCCAGTTGCACAGATGGAGCCTACGCCACAGCCGTTACCTCAGCCTACAGTTTCTCATCAGGAGCCAGTAAATTTTGAGCCTTTAGCTGATACAGCTAAGCGTCCTAAAATTATGGAACCTACATATTCTAGACCTATGGGGGCTAAGCCTGCTTATAAGGAGCAGCCAGCTAAAGTTGTTAATAATACTATTAATAACAATGTGGTTAATAATGTTGCCAAAAACAATTTAGATGACGAAATACAAGTTAAAGGAAGCAACGGAAAGCCATCTATAGACGGAGATAATCATGTCTTTGTTAAGATGCTTTACAATGTCCTTTTGGAAAATGAAGTTCAAGAAAAATATATTAATCAAGTGCTTGAAGATATGGATAAGGTTCTTCAGACTAGCCATTCATTAGATAACCTTCTTTCAAATGTCTACCAGAAGATGGTGTTAAAGCTTGGTATTCCTTCTAAGATTACCACAGGAGAGCGAAGACCAAAGGTTGTATTTTTCATCGGACCAACAGGTGTTGGAAAGACAACTACAATCGCTAAGATCGCTTCTAAATTCAAAGTTGAAGAAGGTAAGAAAGTTGGTTTAATTACAGCTGATACATATAGAATGGCTGCTGCTAATCAGCTTCAGACCTATGCAAATATTCTTGGGGTACCATTGAATGTTATTTATTCAGCTGATGAATTGCTTGATACTGTTAAGAAACAATCAAGAGAAAATGAAGAATTAGATGTAATTTTGGTTGATACTATCGGTTTTTCTCATAAGAATGAAGCACAAAGAAAGGATACTAAAAAATTAATATCAGTTTTAAGTGATTTCTATGACAGTGAAGTTTATCTTGTTTTATCTGCTACAACAAAGCAAAAGGATTTAATGGACATTGCAAACTCTTACATGGAGTTTACTAATTTCAATTTAATATTCACAAAGCTTGATGAGACCCAGTGTCTTGGTAATATTTTCAACATGAAATTGTACACAGGAGCACCATTATCTTATATTACGGTGGGGCAGAATGTGCCTGATGATATTGAGGTTGTTAATGCCCAGAAGCTGGTTAAACAGTTGTTGGGAGGAAATTAAATGGATCAAGCTGAAAATCTTAGAAATGTAATCAAGGCTCAGAATGTAAGAAATGTTGAACGAACAAAGGTCATCACTATTACATCTGGTAAAGGCGGCGTTGGAAAATCCAACATGGCCGTTAACCTTGCTGTGCATTTCACTAAATTGGGGAAAAAAGTAATTATATTAGATGTGGATTTCGGATTAGCTAATGTAGAAGTTATGTTTGGAACTATTCCAAATTATAATCTTTCTGATGTTATTTTTAAGGGAATGAGCATCAGAGATATTATCACCACAGGGCCTATGGGAATAGGATTTATTTCTGGAGGGTCTGGTGTTGTTGGATTAAACAATTTAAATCGTGAACAAATTGCGTTTTTAGTCCATAATCTATCACTTTTAAATGATTTATGTGATATTCTAATAATAGATACTGGTGCAGGTGTTTCTGACCAAGTGTTGGAATTTGTTTTAGCCTCACCAGAGGTGATATTAATTTCTACTCCGGAACCAAGTTCATTGACTGATTCATATTCTTTGATGAAGGCAATGTATAAGAGTCCTAAGTATTCTAAAAATGGTACAAATGTGCACTTAGTTGCTAATAAAGTAATGAGCGAGGCTGAGGGACAGGCTGTTTATAGCAAGCTTCAGTCTGTAGTTCAGAAGTTTCTAGGTGGAGATTTGGACTATTTAGGATATATCTCATATGATGTACAACTTGAAAAAGCAGTTAGAAATCAAAGAGTTGTCTCTATTGAGTATTCTACTTCAAAGGCGGCAAAGTGTTTTGAGAATATTGCTGCTAA
Organism: Pseudobutyrivibrio sp.; assembly: GCA_024681435.1. GTDB lineage: Bacteria > Bacillota > Clostridia > Lachnospirales > Lachnospiraceae > Pseudobutyrivibrio. Next base: position 29,668 of record JAILAV010000088.1, read on the forward strand.
GTTACTGAAAAAGGATGATGGGTCTCACTTCAAGTGGGGCGTCTCACATATTTTTAACACGTTATTGAGAGATAGGGCATAAAGTTATGGAAATTATTGATCTAAGGCCTGGCACACCAATTGAGTTTTCATTTGCCAGTACAAACTCTGATATTGAAAGCGTAATTGATGAAGATAGAAGTATTTATATCTCCAGCGTTTTTGGTGTAACAAAAAAGGAGGAGATAATATTTCATATTCCGACTAGAAGAGGGCATACAGTTACTATACCAATGAATGTCCCGTTTAATGCTGTTTTTAATACTAAAAATGGGATGTTTCAATTATCAGGAGAAATAACCAAGCGAGGTAGATTAGATAATTTCCCAGTTTATGTTTTTATACCAAGTACTAAATTATCAAAAGTACAAAGAAGAGATTATTACAGGTTTCAGTGTTTAATTCCTGTAAAGGTTTTGCCAATTCCTCACGATGTAGCCATACTGCCAAATATGGCCCTTGTGGAAGACGATTTAGAAAAATATGGAAATACATATGGACCACCTGTGGCTGGAAATATTATGGATATTAGCGGCGGCGGAGCTAAATTCAGAGCCAGGGATGATGTAGCCACAGATAGATTCATGTATGTTTCATTTAAATTAAAGACAAAAGACATTGACGAAACAATAAATGTTATTGCAAGACGAGTTAAATCTGAATACAAAGATGAATTGAAAATCTTTGAACATAGGATTGAGTTTCTTTTCAAGGAACCAGAGGACAGGGAGACGATTATTAAGTACATTTTTGACGAGGACCGACGTTTAAGAAAAAAAGATCAGGGGTAAAGAATGTATAAGATTTTGGTAGTTGATGACTCTGCACTCATGAGAAGGATTATTTGTGATATTATTAACGCAGATAGTGATTTTCGTGTAATAGACGTCAGTGCAGACGGCGAAGACGCTTACAACAAAATAAAGAATAATCCATACGATTTGGTTGTGTTGGACATGGTGCTCCCTCGACTTACTGGGTTAGAATTGCTTGAGCGACTTTACTATGAAAAAACTAGCGTTAATGCAGTTCTTATTAGCTCTTCTTTAAAAGAAGATGCTGATAGCACAATGAAGGCGATGGAATACGGTGCCTTAGATTTTGTTGTCAAACCAATACGCTCTAGCGGTGAGACAAGAGAAATCTTTGGTAGACAGCTTCTTGAAGCACTTCATAATGTCACAAAATCAAGAGCGATTAAGCCGCTTTCGCCTCGAGCTGTAACTAGCGGTGATTCAACCAAATACGTTGCTGAATCTAGGAGAAATACTTCCGAAAAGATGGCTGATGTCAGAAGCAAACTGGCAGAAGTTCGAAGCGGTGTTGGAAATGCGCAATCCAATGTCTCTTCTGAACCAAAACCAATGCCTAAGACTGAATCCAAACCAAAGGAAATACCTAAGGTATATGCTTCAGATAAGCCACCAACTCCTATTGGCACAGGAGTGAGAACAAAGAAATTTATTGCTTTGGCTTGCTCAACTGGAGGACCACAAGCCCTTCACACATTTGTGCCAATGCTTCCGGCTGATTTACCTGTACCACTTGTGTTGGTTCAGCATATGCCAGAAGGATTCACATCTTCTTTAGCAGATAGACTTGATCAAATATCAAGCATTAAAGTTAAAGAAGCTGAAAATGGAGAATACTTTAAGCCTGGTGTTGTTTATATTACACCGGGAGGTAAGCACATGAGAATCTGCGAAGACGCAAGTCGCGCGGCTTATTGTCATTTAGATGATAGCCCTCCTGTAAACAGCTTAAAACCTTGTGCAGATGTTATGTATCAATCTCTCGCAACTTCGAGCTTTGAGGAAATTATATGTGTTGTACTTACAGGCATGGGAGCAGATGGTTCAGAAGGAATTAGATATCTGAATCAATACAAAAAGACTTACGTTATTTCGCAAGAGGCATCAACCTGCGTTGTGTATGGAATGCCTAAATCTGTAGAGCAAGGCGGATTATCTAACGAGGTAGCTCCGCTTAAATCAGTAGCTAATTCAATAGTAAAGAAACTTGGAGGTTAGTAGGATGGATGTAAGTCAATATTTGGATATTTTTATCGATGAGACAAGTGGACATATTCAGTCTCTCTCTGACAACATCATGGAGCTTGAAAAAGAGCCAGATAACAAAGATGTTGTTAATGAAATTTTCCGTGCAGCCCACTCTCTAAAAGGTATGGCTGGTACAATGGGATTTAAGCGTATGCAGCATCTTACCCATGATATGGAAAATGTGTTCCAGGAAGTTCGTAATGACAATGTAAAGGTTAATTCAGCACTTATTGATATTCTTTTTAAGTGCCTTGATGCAATTGAAGAATACCTTGAAACTGTAAAAGCAACTTCTAACGAAGGTACAGAAGAAAACGAAGCGCTTATTAAGCTTTTAAATGATTATCTTGCAGGAGCAGAAGGTGGCGGTGAAGCAGCACCAGAGGCTGCACCAGCTGAGGCAAATGCAGCACCAGAGGCTGCACCAGCTGCAGATTCTTCAGATGGCCCATTATACAAGAAGATGTCGCTTGAGCCAGAACTTGTAGAGAAGTTAAAAGCAGAAAAGCAGCTTTATGGATTTACAATCCATATCAACAAAGAATGCTTACTTAAAGCTGCAAGAGCATTCCTTGTATTTAAGGCAGTTGAGGACTTTGGTCAGATTATGGCATTTGACCCAAGTTCATCAGATATTGAAGATGAAAAGTTTGAATTTGATTTTTCTTTCATTCTTTCAACAGAAGCTGAATTGGATCCAATTTTAGAGGCTGTTAAAGCTGTGTCTGAAATTGAATCAGTTGAAGCTGATAAGGTAACACCTGAAATTTATGAAAAGAAGGAAGAAGAGGCTCCTGCACCAGCTGAGGCACCAGCAGCAGCCGCTCCAGCAGCTCCTGCAGCACCTGCACCAGCAGCTAAGCCAGCAGCACCTGCTGCAAAGTCAGCTGGCGGAAAGAACCAGCCAGCAAATAAGCCTGTTACTTCACGTACTATTCGTGTAGATATTGAAAAGCTTGATGCTCTTATGAATCAGGTATCAGAGCTTATTATTGCGAAGAACTCACTTGCTTCTCAGAGTAATGGTTCAGGAGAAATTGATGGACAGACATTACATGAGAATATTGAATATCTTGAGAGAATCACAACAAATCTTCATGAATCAGTTATGAAGGTTCGAATGGTTCCTATCGAATCAGTTGTTGCTAAGTTCCCTCGTATGATTCGTGACTTGGATCGTAAGCTCAATAAGCCTATGGAACTTGTTATGACAGGTGAGGATACAGAGCTTGACCGTACAGTTGTTGACCAGTTGGGTGATCCATTACAGCATTTGCTTCGTAACTCAGCTGACCACGGTATCGAGTCTCCTGAAGACAGAAGAGCAGCAGGAAAGCCTGAAAAAGGTACTATTTTCCTTAACGCTTTCCAGGAGGGCAATAACGTTATCATCGAAGTTGGTGATGATGGTGGTGGTATCAACACTGAAAAGGTTAAAGAAAAAGCTGTTGAAAGAGGAATTGTAACTCCAGAAGAGGCAGAGAATCTTACACAGAAAGAAATTATTGATTTCTTGTTTATGCCTTCATTCTCAATGGCTAAGCAGATTACAGATATTTCTGGTCGAGGCGTTGGTCTTGACGTAGTTAAGAGTAATATTGAAGCACTTGGCGGTGATGTTACTGTCAAGTCTACAATGGGCGAAGGTTCTACTTTCACAGTTAGACTTCCATTAACACTTGCTATTATTCAGGCTCTTATGGTTGAAATTAGAGATGAGAAATATGCAATCGCTCTTGCTTCTATTATGAATATTGAAAATATTCCAAAGACTGATATCAAGTATGTTGAGTCTAAGGAGGTTATCCACCTTAGAGGACAGGTTATTCCTCTTATTCACCTTGACAATCTTCTAGATTGCGAACCAAAGGAAGATACAGAGGATACAATGACAGTTGTTATCTGTAAGAAGGGTGATACTCTTGGTGGTATCATTGTTGATAATCTTATTGGACAGCTTGAAATCGTTATTAAGTCACTTGGAAAACTCGATAACAACAAGCTCATTAGTGGTGCTACTATCCTTGGTGATGGTGAAATTGCTATGATTCTTGATGTTAACGCTGTTATATAATTAGGAGGTGAGACCATGTCAGATATTACTATGTACGATGTAGTTGAGAAAGAAACAGTGCAATACATTGTAGTTAAAATTGGTGGCGAGCATTATGGTATCGACATTTCCTATATTGATAACATTGTTCGTATGAGTAAAATTACTAGAGTACCAAAGGCTCCATCATATTATAGAGGAGTTATTAACCTTCGTGGTGAGGTTGTTCCTGTAATGAGTCTTCGTAGAAGAATGAATCTTGATGATGATGAGTTTACAGATGCATCACGAATTATTATCCTTAAATTAGACCAGGGTGGTCTTATGGGAGTTATTGTAGATGAGGTTAAGGAAGTTCTTTCATTATCAGAGGATGATATTGAGGCACCTTCATCTACACTTAAGAGTAAGAATTCCTTCATTAACGGTGTAGGAAAGAATGGTGATGAGCTTATTTCTATTTTCGAAATCAGCTCAATTATTGGCGAGAACGACGCTTCTTAAAGGGAGGTATGTATGCTCACACTTGATGAGGTAAATGCAAAGTATTTTGATGTTCTCAAGGAGATAGGTAATATTGGCGCTGGCAATGCAACAACTGCCATCGCCAATATGCTTGGCCTTAGAATTGATATGAGTGTGCCAGAAGTGGCATTTTTACCAGTTGAAGAACTGGGCTCTGCTATTGGCGCTGAAGACGAGATTATCGTCGGCATCATGCTTGGCGTTGAGGCGGATATTGATGGTTCAATGATGTTCTTAATGGATATGCAATCTGCTCATCACATTGTAAATAAGCTTATGATGAGACCTGATGATTATAACGAACCATTTGATGAGATGGATTTATCAGCAGTTAAGGAAATTGGAAATATTATTGCAGGTTCATATTTGTCAGCTCTTTCAGGACTTACAAATTTAACTATAGTTCCATCTGTTCCTTTTGTTGCTGTAGATATGGCGGCAGCTATTCTTTCAGTTCCTGCTGTTCAATTTGGTATATTTGGCGATAATGCACTTATGATTAACACTGAGTTTTCTGATGACCTTGGAATAAAAGGACATTTTATTTTGATGCCTGAGGAAGATTCGTATGCGAAAATATTAACGGCACTTGGCGTACCAATTTAAGGAGAGTGAAAATATGGGGCAAATGATTAAAGTCGGCATGGCTGATCTTAAAGTTTGTAAAGCTCCTGATGCACTAACTACAATTGGTTTAGGTTCGTGTATTGGAATCGCACTTTACGATCCATCTACAAAGATTAGCGGATTGGCACACATTATGTTACCTGATAGTACAGCTATCAGAAATAATTCAAATATTGCAAAGTTTGCGGATACTGGTATTCAGAAGCTATACGATGATATGATTAAAGCTGGTGCAAATAAGTCAAAGCTTGTAGCTAAAATTGCAGGCGGAGCTAAAATGTTTGAAATGCCAGGAGCATCTGCAGCTGGAATTAACGTCGGTGAGAGAAATGCTGAGGCTTCAAGGGCCAAGCTTAAGGAACTGGGCGTTAGACTTGTAGCGGAAGACTGTGGATTGAATTATGGTCGAACTGTTGAGCTATACAGTGAAACAGGAGAGTATTATATAAAAGCTGTTGGCAAAGAGCTTAAGATTATTTAAAATATAAATAGTGGTTGGAGGATACGATGAATACGAAACCAGTACCTATAATAATTACACTTACAGCAGCTTTTATTTCATGTGTTGTTTCTATCATCCAGCACGTAGAGTTTTCCGTTTTTGTTACAAGACTTTTAGTGGTAGTTCTCGTTTTTATTATAATGGGAACTATTATCAAAATCATATTAGATTATTCATTTAAAACACTTGAGCCAGCCATTACTATTGACGAGCAAATGGAGGGCGTGGTTCCTGATGATGTCACAACATCAGAGCCAGAAGAAGACGTTGACACAAAAGAAGAAATCAATTCATTAGAATCAGAGGAAGGTTAAACATTTCTGATTACTCGTACTGAAGGGGGCATAAATGAAGGCAGGTGACAGAGAAAAGCTTTGGGATAAATATAAAGTTACACCTACACCAGAGCTTAGAGAACAATTAATTCTTGAATATGCACCACTTGTAAAAATAGTTGCAGGTCGTCTTTGTATGTATTTAGGCAATACCGTCGAGTATGAAGATCTTTGCAGCTATGGCATTTTTGGCCTTATTGATGCTATTGATAAGTTTGATTTAGCTAAAGATGTTAAATTCGAAACTTATGCAAGTCTTCGCATCAGGGGTTCTATTTTGGACCAAATCAGAAAAATGGATTGGATTCCTCGAACTATTCGTCAACGTCAAAGAATGATAGATGATGCTATCAAAACAATAGAAGCCCATACTGGGCATAGTGCATCAGATGAAGAAATTGCAGCTGAATTGAATATTTCATCTGATGAGTTTTTAAAGTGGCAATCTCAGTTAAATGTTACTAATGTAGTTTCATTAAATGAGTTTGTTGAGGCTGGAAATGAACCTGTTATGGAAGCGGAACATAATTCACATTTTATCCAGCCGGAAGATAATATTTCAAAACAGGAATTATCTGAAAAGCTTAAAGAAGCTTTAGATAAACTTACAGAAAAAGAAAAGCAAGTTATTCTTTTATATTATTATGAAGATATGACTTTAAAGGAAATTAGTGCAGCTTTAGAGGTTTCAGAATCTAGAGTTTCACAGCTCCACACCAAGGCTCTTCAGAAGATGAGAGGAACTCTTGGTGAATACATGGGTATTTTAACAAAATAATTTATTGGCGTTTTTGAATTGAGTTGTTTGGTGTTCCATTTTAGGGAGGGAATGTTATGTCAATTAGTCCAATTAATTTCAATGGAATGATTCAAAATACCAACGAAATTAGCCATACAAAGGCTAATGAAGATTCCAAGCCGTTGCTTCAGCAGGCTGCTCTTACAGATACTGTAGAAAAACAACAAGAGCAACAGGCCCATCAGGTTAATGATACCTATATTGCTAAGAAGACTGGCGATTCTTATGATCGTGATGGAAACGGTAGAGGTTATCAAGGTAATAAAAAACGCAAACCTCCTAAAGACAAAAATAGTCAAAATTTAGAGGGCGATGGTGCTGTATTAGAAAAGCCAAAGCCATCCTTTGACATGAGAATTTAAAGGGGGACTAATATGACTGTACTAGAGATAGTGCTCCTAATTATCGGGCTTGGCCTGTGTATTGGGAGCTTTTTTGTGTCTGAAAAGCTTTCATCGAAAGATAAAGACAATCTCCAAAAATTAACAAGAGAGCAAATAGAAGATATTATCAAGGATAAAATGGCAGATGCAAAGGTAGAAATGGAAGATAAGCTTTCTACTACCATTGATGAAGCTATGGAAGAATTGGATATTAAGACAGACAAGGAAACAAATGAAAAGATTATGCAGATTTCTGAGTACTCAGATACTGTTCTTGAATCTGTTGATAAATCTCACAAAGAAGTTACTTTTATGTATTCTATGCTTAACGAAAAGCAAAAGGATTCAGTGGAAATTACTAAGAAACTTTCTGATTTAGAGGATACGCTTGTAGCCTTGGATTCATCGATTGCTAAAAAGCTTGATTTGCTTCGAGATAGAGAATTTGAAATTCAAGAAGAGATGCGTCAGCTTGAGGAATCAAAAAAAGAATTAGAAGACAAGACTCCTGTTGTTGCACAACAAGAACCTGTTTCTTTTACTGAAGCTTTGGCTGAGAAGTTTTCTGAGGAAGCACCTAAAAATAGACAGAATGATAATATGGAAATACTTACTCTTCATGATGAAGGTCTTTCTGAAGTTGAAATTGCTAAAAAGCTTGGTAGAGGCTTAGGCGAGGTTAAGTTTGTTCTTGGCTTGTATCAGGAGGGCAAATAATGAGATTGAAATATTATTTGAGAGGTATTGGCGTAGGTGTTATATTCGCAACGCTTCTTTTATCGATTAGCTTTTATTTTGGAAGAGATAATCTTCATAAAAAAGATCTTAGTGACGAAGAGATAATTGCTAGGGCACAGGAACTTGGCATGGTTATGCCAGAAGATTCTGAGGATTCAAACGACACTGAGGATGATAAAGAAGATACAAAAGAAAAGGATAAGGAAGGGGATGCTGAAGAACAAGCTCCTATAGAGGAAGAACCTACTGATGAATCTGAGAAGACTGATGAGGAAATCACAGGTGAAGTTTCTGAAGTATTGGAGTCGAAAGAAGCAAGCGAGATGAAAGAGGATACTGATGAATCCACTGTAACCTATGTTCCTTTCTCTGTTCATGGAGGGGAATCATCGGATACAGTTGCTTATAATCTCTATAAGAATGGGCTTGTAGATTCTTCTGATAAATTTAATAAATATATGAACAGTTTAGGTGTTGATGATCGTATTCAGTCTGGAACTTTCTATGTTAAACAAGGAAGTTCATATGATGATTTGATAGCTCTTTTAGTAAATAAAGATACTAGAACTACAACACCTCCACAATAAATAATCAAGCGGGCTTTAATTTTTATGAAGTCCGCTATTTTTAGGGCTTGCAATAGTTTTTAAATCATGTTAAATTATAAGGGCTGTTGAAAATACACGCATAAGGACTGACATTGGTTCCCAACCTATCGTAGGCAGGGTGGTTGTCAGGAGGAATTATGCGGAAGAAACAAACCAGGAGGTATTAAAATGAGTGTTATTTCAATGAAGCAGTTACTTGAGGCAGGTGTTCATTTTGGACATCAGACACGTAGATGGAACCCTAAGATGGCTCCATACATCTACACAGAGCGTAATGGTATCCACATTATCGACCTTCAGAAGTCTGTAGGTATGGTAGATGATGCTTACGATGTTATCTTTGACATCGCTCAGCAGGGTGGTAACATCCTTTTTGTTGGTACAAAGAAGCAGGCTCAGGATGCTATCGCATCTGAGGCAGAGCGTTGCGGTATGTACTATGTAAACGAGAGATGGCTCGGTGGTATGCTCACAAACTTTAAGACAGTTCAGACAAGAATTGCACGTCTTAAGGAAATTGAGAAGATGGAAGCTGATGGAACATTCGATCTTCTTCCAAAGAAGGAAGTTACAGGCCTTAAGAAGGAACAGGAGAAGCTTACAAAGGTTCTCGGCGGTATCAAGGATATGAACCGTATTCCAGATGCTATTTTCGTTATTGATCCTAAGAAGGAGCACATCTGTATCCAGGAAGCACACGCACTTGGTATTCCACTTGTAGGTGTTTGCGATACTAACTGTGATCCTGATGAACTTGATTATGTTATCCCAGGTAACGACGATGCTATCCGTGCTGTAAAGCTTATCGTAGCAAAGATGGCAGACGCTGTTATCGAGGCAAAGCAGGGTGAAATGAATGAAGTTGCTGAGGAGTCAGCAGAAGAGGAGGCATAATTATGGCAGCTATTACAGCAGCAATGGTAAAAGACCTTCGCGAGCAGTCTGGCGCAGGTATGATGGATTGTAAGAAGGCACTCGCTGAGTGCGATGGTGATATGGATGCAGCTTTCGAACTCCTTCGTAAGAATGGTGC
>JAILAV010000103.1 GCA_024681435.1 Pseudobutyrivibrio sp.
GCTTTACTGATTCACTCTCCAAAGGCCAGCAGATTCAGGTGGAATTTCCTGATGAGCTTCTTAATATGCTTCCTGAGAATATTAGAAAGTCAGCCATTCAGGTCCTTTCTCAAGACCCTCGCCCTGGATACGATAGAGATAAGCAGCGTGATTTTAAGTTTGAATATCATGGCTATGATATCGTGTTTGTGGGATATGGCGATAAATTAATAGTAACTGAGATAATCAAAAGAGATAAATAGCTAGTAAGTGGGATATGACTATAATTGTAAAGAAGTAAAGTAAATTATAGTCCGGGATCACTTGTTGTGACTATAAAAATGAGACCTATTTAATATTTATAGTACTGAATTAATTGTCTTGACTATAATAATTGAATTAATAGAAATATTATAGTCGCATCTGTCCATCAGTGACTATAAATATGGCCATTATAGTGAAATTATAGTCACTTCATCCCAGCAGCGACTATAAATACAGCCATTACAGAAAAATTATAGTCATATTATCCTAATAACGACTATAAAAATAACCATCACAGCGAAATTATAGTCACCTCATCTCGATAGCGACTATAAAAATTACCATCACAACGAAATTATAGTCACCTCATCCCAATATTGACTATAAAAATAGCCATCAAAAGCAAATTATAGTCAGAACATCCAAGCAGTGACTAACTGAGAACCCCAAAAGCCCTAATAATTAGCCAATCACAGTTACATGCTGACTATTTCAGTCCGTCACAATATAAAACAACTTCTAATTTGACTATACCCCCCATGATTGCTAAAATTATCTTCGAGTGAGTTCACTCTGGAGAATAATTAATTATGAAAAATGAAGTCAGAAAAAGAAAGAATAATACGCATAAAAAACGTCATAGGCTATTCATACCTATTTCGGCAGTTCTCGTAGTCTGCCTAGGTGTGGGTGCCTATTTTTATTATGATTATTCCAGCCGTGTTTATGCTAGCTGCATAGTGGAGCTTGGCGGGGAAGTTTCAGCATCTGACTTTCTTAAAAATACAGGCCATGAGGCAGAGTTTACAAAGGGCACAGTTGTCTCTACAGACCACACGGGCGAGTACACTGTAGGAATTGAATCAAAGCCTTATACATATGAATGCACATTAGAAGTAGATGATACAATACCCCCTGAGCTTACAGTCAAGGAGCTTACTCGCACAAAGCAGGAGATACCTACAGCCCAAGATTTTGTTGAAGCTGCAAATGATTTATCAGGTAAGGTAAATATTTATTTCGGCGAAGGAATCAATTTTGATAATTACGGGGATATTCCTGTGTCAATTGTAGCTGAAGATGAAGCAGGAAATCGCACAGAGGCTAAGACAACATTACATCTTGTAGAGGAATATGACATCGAGCCTCCTGTTATTGAGGGCCAGCTTGATAAAACAATTTACGTGGGACAATCCGTTAGTTTCAAAAGTGGCGTGATTGTCACTGATAATGTAGATAAAGATATAGAGGTTCAGGTTGATAGCAGTCAGGTGAATCTTAACACACCAGGGGAATATACTGTGGTTTATACTGCGGAGGATTCCATGGGAAATATGGATTTAAAGGAAGGCGTTATCACTGTAATAGAGCAGCTTTATTCAGAGGATGATGTAAATGCCTTAGCAGATGAAGTTCTATCAAAAATTATCACAGATGGTATGTCTGATTATGATAAGGCCCATGCAATCTACGTTTGGGTACAGGGCAATATAGGATACAGCGAAAGCACTGACAGAGGTGATTGGCTGAAAGGTGCATATGATGGTCTCAAGAATCGTCACGGTGATTGCTACAATTATTTCGCTGTCAGCAAAGCTCTTCTTACAAGGGCAGGTATTAAAAACGAGGATATCGAAATTATTCCTACCGCAACTCGTCACCATTTCTGGAATGTAATCGACTGTGGTGAAGGATGGAGACATTTCGATACAACACCTAGAGTTGATAAGACCTTCAAGGGATTTTATCTTACAGATGAAGAATTAATGGCTTACTCGGATATACACTATCATTCTCATAACTATGATAGAGAGATTTACACATATTTTAATGACCAGCAGGAGCAATAGTGTATGAAAAAATTAGGAATTATAGGCGGATTAGGGCCTATGGCTACGGCGTATTTTATGCGTCGTATCATAGAAATGACAGACGCTGCCACCGACCAAGAAAATATCGAGATGGTGGTTTACAATACCCCATCTATTCCAGATAGAACAGGCTTTATTTTAGGTAAAAGCAAGGAAAGTCCATTGCCAAAGATAGTTGAGCTTGCAAATCAGCTTGAAAGACAGAATGTTGATTATATTGCAGTGCCTTGCATCACAGCTCATTTCTTTCACCATGACATTGCAAAGAGTGTTTTTGTGCCTGTTTCAAATGGTATTCAGGAGGCTGGCGAATATTTAAGCCGTCGTGGAATTAAAAAGGTAGGCATTATGGCCACAGACGGCACTGCCCAGACAAAGCTCTTTGATTCAGTCTTTAAGGATTTTGGAATTGAGTGCATCTATCCTAATCCAGAGTGCCAGAAGCTAACCATGAGCATTATTTACGATGATGTTAAAGCAGGTAAGCCTGTAGATATGGAAGAGTTTGAGGTTGTTAAGACTCAGCTACTTGAAAAGGGTGCCAAGGTTGTAATCCTTGGTTGTACTGAGCTTTCAATTGTTAAAAGAGATAATAATGTTGGGGATAATGTCCTTGATATTATCGATGTTCTTGCGCAGGACTGCGTGAAAAAATGCGCGATACTTAGACCAGAATACGAAGAACTAATTACAGCAAATAATGGTTTTTAACCTACATAATAAAGGATTTGAAATGCAAAATAACGTATTAGACTATTTAGAAGGAAGTTTGGCTAGGGTGCCAGACAAAATTGCTTACGCTGATGATGACGTTCAATTAACATTTTCAGATGTAAAAAGAATAATGGATTCTGTTGGAACAGGCATTATTGATATGGGCTGTAACAGAGAGCCAGTTATAGTATTTATGAAGAAGAGTCCTAACACAATTGCCACATTCTTTGGTGTTATTAATGCAGGATGTTACTACGTTCCAATTGATAGCGAAATGCCTGCAACACGTATTCAGCTTATACTGGAAAACTGCAAGCCAAAGCTTATCATCTGCGATGAGTCCACAATAGACATTGCAAATGATTTTGAATATAAGGCTAAGGTAGTGCTATTTAGTGATATCGTAAATACCAAGCCAAATCCAGAGGCTCTAGGTTTAGTTAGAAAGAAGGCAATCGACACCGATCCGATTTATATCGTATTTACATCAGGCTCTACAGGAGTGCCAAAGGGTGTTTGTGCCTGCCATCGCTCAGTAATTGATTATATCGAGCAGCTTTCAGAGACATTAGGATTTAGCGAGGACACCATCTTTGGCAATCAGACACCATTATATTTTGATGCTTGTCTCAAGGAGCTTTATCCTACACTGAAGTTTGGTGCAACTACATATTTGATTCCACATTCATATTTCATGTTCCCAATAAAGCTTGTGGAATACATTAATGAGCACAATATCAACACTGTTTGCTGGGTAGTTTCAGCACTTACAATGATTAGTGCATTTGCTACATTCGACACAGTGGTACCATATACACTTAAAACTATCGCATTTGGTAGCGAGGTTTTCCCAATCAAGCAGTTTAGATTATGGCGTGCAGCAGTGCCTGAGGCGAAGTTCTTTAATCTCTACGGACCAACAGAGGGTACAGGAATGTGCTGCTATTATCCAGTAGAAAGAGAATTCGCTGACGACGAAGTAATTCCAGTTGGATTCCCATTCAAGAACACAGAGATTATGCTTTTGAAGGACGATAACACTTTGGCTGAGCAAGGAGAGCAGGGTGAGATTTGCATCAGAGGTACTTCTGTCACACTTGGTTATTACAACAACCCAGAAAAGACCAAGGAAGCTTACGTTCAGAATCCTTTGAACACAGCCTATCCAGAGATAATCTATCGCACTGGAGATATCGGCCACATCAATGAATACGGTGAGCTTGTGTTCCATTCACGTAAAGACTTCCAGATTAAGCATATGGGACATCGTATCGAGCTTGGTGAAATTGAAGCCAATGTTAATCTTGTGCCAGAGATTAAGCTAAGCGGGTGTATCTATGCTAAGGAACAAGGCAAAATCGTGTTATATTATGTGGGTGACATCACAGAAGGTGACCTTATTAAAGCCCTCAAGAAAAAGCTTCCACGCTACATGCTACCAAATAAGGTAAACCGTCTAGATGAGATGCCTTTCACTGCTAACGGCAAGATAGACCGTGTAAAGCTGACTAAAATGTATAATAATTAAGTGAGTCGGTAGACAGCAAGCTCTAATAGTTCTCAAGCGAAGCTTTCTATGCTGAGCGGAGAATTATTAGGCTTGTAGGCGTAACCGACGGACAAGGAGGATTAGAAAATGAATGAATTATTAGAGATTTTAAAGGATTTACATCCTGAGGTGGATTTTGAGACAGCCAAAGACTTGGTTGATGGCGGAATCTTAGATTCTTTTGATATAGTTTCGCTTATTTCAGAAATCAATGAGGAGTTTGATGTGACAATCGGTGCTGCAGAGCTCACTCCAGAGAATTTTAATTCTGCAAAAGCTATTTATGCTTTGATTCAGGCAAAGCTAGATGATGAGGACTAATTAATGCTATTTACTTCTTATGAGTTTATTGGATTTTTAATTATCGTATTTGCGATATATTATTTGATACCAAAAAAGGCCCAGTGGCCTTTTCTTTTGGTGGCGTCATATACATTTTATTTATTGGCAGACCCAAGATATTTGATTTTTATAGCTATCACTTCACTTACCACTTTCTATGCAGCCAAACTAATTTCTGATAAGAAAGAAGCTTTTGATGTTTGGTTTAAAGAGCATAAGAAAGAGTACGAAAAGGAAGAGCGTAAGGCTCTTAAAGCTAAGGAGCATAGTCTTGAAAAGAAAATATTCTTGGCATGCCTCTTATTTAATTTAGGTATTCTTGCTGTTACAAAATACACCAATTTTACCATCGCAAATGTTAATTCTTTACTTAGTGCATTTGGAAGAGCAGATGGTATTTCATTTGTGAATTTGATTATTCCAATGGGTATTTCATTCTACACATTCCAGTCTATGGGATACCTCATTGATGTTTATAACGGCAAGCATAAGGCACAGGATAATCTCTTTAAGTTTGCCTTATTCGTTTCATTTTTCCCTCAGCTAGTTCAGGGACCAATCAGCCGTTATCACGAACTTAGCGAGACACTTTTTGCTGAGCACAAGTTTGATTGGAAGACAGTATCCTTTGGACTAGAGCGAATTCTTTGGGGATTTTTCAAGAAGCTTGTAATTGCAGATAGAATTCTTGTTGCTGTAAAGGCAATAATCGGAGAGCCAGATACATACAATGGTTTCTATGCATTCGCCGGAGCTATGTTTTACGCTCTAGAGCTTTATGCCGACTTTACTGGTGGTATTGATATTACCATTGGTGTGGCAGAGACCATGGGTATCAAGGTTACAGAGAACTTTATCCGCCCATATTTTTCCAAAAATATCAAAGAATACTGGAATAGATGGCATATCACCATGGGAACCTGGTTCACTGATTACATTTTCTATCCAATCAGTGCTAGCCAGTTTATGATGAAGCTTTCAAAGAAGTCACGCGCTCGTCTTGGCAACAATCTTGGTAAGAGAGTTCCTGTTTATCTTTCAAGCTTTATCGTATGGTTCACAACTGGTATTTGGCATGGAGCCAGCTGGAACTTCATCGTATGGGGACTTGGCAATTTTGTTGTCATTATGATTTCCCAGGAGCTTGAGCCATTTTACAGATGGTTCCATTCAAAGGTTCACGTGGCAGGCACATTTGGCTGGAGATTATTCCAGGTAATTAGAACAGTGCTTATTATGTCAAGCCTACGAATGTTTGATTGTTACAGAGATGTACCGCTCACATTCAAGATGTTTGGTAGCATCTTTACAAAATCTGGCTTGTCTCAGCTCAATTTAGAGAGCTTTATGGAAATGGGACTTACAAATTACGACTATGCAGTGGTATTTGTAGGAATGGTTGTACTTGTTGTGGTCAGCCTTATTCAGCGTTCAGGAAGTGTACGAGGTAAAATCGCTACATTGGCTGCGCCAGTTAGATTTATCATTTGGTATGGATTATTCATGGCTACAATTATCTTTGGTGCTTACGGCATCGGATACTCAGCTAGCCAGTTCATTTATAATCAGTTTTAGTAAGGTGTAACATGTTTAAAAAGATAATTGCGGGAATTATAATAGTGGCTATTTCGGTGGCTGGCCTTGGCCTTGTTACTAAGCTTTTAGAGCCAAAATACATGTCTGGCATTCTTGAAGGCGCCATGATAAAGGAATACTACGATGATCCAACAGAACATGATGTGGTTTTCATCGGAGATTGCGAATTATACGAGAATATTTCACCTGTTTACCTTTGGGAGAATTACGGTATCAATTCATATATCAGAGGCAGCGCTCAGCAGTTGATTTGGCAGTCATATTATTTGGCTGAGGAGACAATCAAAAGAGAGCATCCAGACATGATTGTGTTCAATGTACTTTCCATGAAATACAATGAGCCACAGAATGAAGCCTATAACAGAATGACTCTTGATGGTATGAAATGGTCAAAGAGCAAGGTTGATTCAATCAAGGCATCAATGACAGATGAGGAAAATATGGTTGAGTACGCCTTTCCTCTGTTGAGATATCATTCTAGATGGAATGATTTGAATGAGGATGATTTCAAATATCTTTTCCATAGAGACAAGGTTTCATTTAATGGATATTACATGCGAGTGGATGCAAAGGCAGCTGAGGATGTTCCAGAGGGAAAGCCTCTTGTTGATTATCAGTTTGGTGACAACGCCTACTATTATTTGCAGAAGCTCAAAGATCTTTGTAAGGAGAATGATGTAGAGCTAGTTCTGGTGAAGGCGCCATCTCTTTATCCATATTGGTATGATGAGTGGGATAAGCAGATGGTAGACTTTGCAGATGACAATAATCTTACATATATTAATTTCCTTGATTTGCAGGATGAGATAGGTCTTGATTGGGCTGAGGATACCTACGATGGTGGCCTACATCTGAACCTTTCTGGCGCGGAAAAGCTTTCAAAATACTTTGGAAATATTCTTTCAGAGGATTTTAAAGTGCCAGATAGAAGAGGAGAAAAAGATTTAGAAAATTATTGGAAAACTGTTGAAAATCGATATGACGCAGAAATCGCCAGACAGCAAGGAAATCTGGAAAAATACGGTTCAGTCCATTCCCCAGATGAAAAATAGTGGGGCACGTATAACAGTTTTTTCACATGACAAATCAAAAATGCGGTGTTATAATGAGCCCAAAGAATGGGAATTATAGAAAAGTCTATAACATAAAGATTGAGGAGTGATATTTATGAAGATTCAATCTACATCGCAGTTTCAGAACAACATTAATAACATGAAGGCCACAGAGGCGCAGCAGAAGAAGTCTGCTAGAGAGCTTGCCTCAGGCAAAAAAGTTAATACAGCAGCTGATGACGCAGTAGCATTGTCTATCTCTCAGAAGCTTATGAAAGAGGCGAAGAGCCTCACAGCAGGTAGCAATAATATTTCTTATGGAATTGATGCTACAAATATTGCCGACGGAGCACTTGCAAACATCTCTGATTCACTTGGAGATATGACACAGAATTCTGTTAGAGCAATGAATGGTCTTTATTCA
>JAILAV010000117.1 GCA_024681435.1 Pseudobutyrivibrio sp.
TGAAATAGTTTTTCAATAAACCTGTTGACATATTAAGTCGATAGGTTTATATTTTAATCAAACATATGAACAAATGCTCATATGATAAAATGAAAAGTGATTCAGGAGGGATTTATCATGAAAAAGACTTACAAAATCGATGTAGATTGCGCAAACTGTGCAAATAAAATGGAAGAAGCTGCAAAGAATACAGCAGGTGTGGCTGACGC
Organism: Pseudobutyrivibrio sp.; assembly: GCA_024681435.1. Lineage (GTDB taxonomy): Bacteria > Bacillota > Clostridia > Lachnospirales > Lachnospiraceae > Pseudobutyrivibrio. The sequence goes on from JAILAV010000117.1 coordinate 210, forward strand.
AACTGTTAACTTTATGGCTCTTAAAATGAACGTAGAGTTCGAAGAAGGCGTTGATGTTAAGGCAGTAATGGAAGAGGTTCTTGAAAATTGCAAGAAGGTAGAGGACGACTGCGAGATATTTTTATAGGAGTTTGCCATGAATAAGAAGCAAAAGAAGGTTTTATATAGGATAATAGCAGCTGCGATTATGATGGTTGTTCTATTATTGCTTCCACTAGAAGAAGGTAGCTGGCTTAGATTTATTCTATTTTTAATTCCATATTTCACAATTGGATATGACATTTTAAAGAAGGCATTTAAGGGAATTAAGAATAAACAGGTCTTTGATGAGAATTTCTTAATGGCAGTGGCTACAATTGGTGCTATGGCCCTTGGAGAATACACCGAAGGCGTAGCGGTTATGCTTTTCTATCAGGTAGGAGAGTTGTTCCAGTCATACGCTGTAGGAAAAAGTAGAAGAAATATTTCAGCTCTCATGGATATAAGACCTGATTTTGCAAACATCATGGTTGATGGTGAATTGCAGCAGGTTGATCCAGATGAGGTCGAAATCGGTAGCCAGATTATAGTTCAGCCTGGCGAGAAGATTCCTATTGATGGAATTGTGGTAGAAGGAAGTTCTTCGCTAGATACAGCAGCACTTACAGGAGAAAGTGTTCCTCGTAGTGCTAAGGTCGGCGATGAAGTGATTTCAGGCTGTATTAATATTTCTGGGGTGCTTACAATTAAGACTACTAAGGAGTTTGGAGAGTCTACAGCATCTAAGATTCTTGATTTGGTAGAAAATGCCTCATCTAAGAAATCAAGACCAGAGAACTTCATTTCTAAGTTCGCAAGAATATATACACCGGTGGTCTGCTATTTAGCTCTTGCTTTAGCGATACTTCCTCCTGTAGTTAGTTTGTTAATTGGGGTAGATGCAATGTGGGGCCAGTGGATTTATAGAGCCCTTACATTCCTTGTTATCAGCTGCCCATGTGCCCTGGTAATTAGTATTCCTCTTACATTTTTTGCAGGAATAGGTGGAGCCAGCAAAGAGGGTGTTCTTGTAAAAGGCTCTAACTATTTAGATATGCTTTCGAAGGCAAAGCTTGTAGTTATGGATAAAACAGGCACACTTACAGAAGGTGTTTTCAAGGTTACTAAAATCGCTCCAGAAGGAATTTCAGAAGATGAGCTTTTAGAAAAAACAGCTATGGCTGAGGTATATTCAAATCATCCTATTTCTAAGAGCTTGAAGGAAGCCTACGGGCGTTCAATTAACACAGAAAATGTTTCCGACGTGGAAGAAATATCTGGTCACGGAATCAGAGCTAATGTCTCTGGCGATGTAGTTAGTGCAGGAAATGAGAAGCTTATGAATTACATTGGCCTTCAGATTCACGAAGTTAATGAACCAGGTACAGTAATTCATGTTGCGATAAATAATAAATATGTAGGTTACATTTTAATCTCAGATGAGTTAAAATCTACATCTAAGGAAGCTATTAAGGAAATGAAAACCGCTGGCGTGCATACAACAGTTATGCTTACTGGCGATAATAAAAATGTTGCGGATATAGTTGCAGCTGATTTAGGCTTAGATAAGGTTTATTCTCAGCTATTACCAGCGGATAAGGTTACAAAGGTGGAAGAGCTTTTGGCAGCTAAGAATGGTAGTGAGCAGCTTGTATTCGTAGGAGATGGCATTAATGATGCTCCAGTACTTTCCCGTGCTGATATCGGAATTGCGATGGGTGCATTGGGAAGCGATGCTGCTATAGAGGCAGCAGATGTTGTTCTTATGGATGATGATCCACTGAAGATTGCTAAGTCTATTAGAATTGCAAAGAAATGCATGCGCATAGTATATGAAAACATTTATTTTGCAATTGGCATAAAGGTAGCTTGCCTTATCCTTGGCGCTATCGGAATTGCGAATATGTGGTTTGCAATCTTTGCTGATGTTGGTGTTATGGTGCTCGCCGTACTCAACGCAATCCGCGCATTAAGGGTAAAACGTGTATAGTTGATTAGCGCTTATTATACTTGGCAAGCGCGAGCAGGGGCGTGCCATGCCGAGCGAGGGAGGACCTACGCCGGCGGGGGGACCCTCGCGAAGGTATGGAGGGTGCCCTGCGGGAGCATGGAAACCTTGGTGGCGCGTAATTAAATGGAGGTAAATAGATGGTTAAGCATGCAGCATGTTGTGATGAAAAGTGTGTACATAAGGATTTGGTGAATAAGGTAGTGGGCGAGCTTCCAGATGAGGATGCGCTTTACGATTTAGCCGAGCTTTTCAAGGTCTTTGGAGATAGCACTAGAGTCCGTATTCTTTTTGCATTATTTGATTCAGAACTATGTGTGTGCGACCTTTCAGAGGCACTTGATATGACACAATCAGCAATATCTCACCAGCTACAGATTTTACGTACAAACAAGCTGGTTAAGAGCAGACGTGAAGGAAAGCAGGTATATTATAGCTTGGCGGACCAGCATGTTGTTACAATTATAGCTCAAGGTTTGAGTCATATAATGGAATAAATTTGAGTGTTATTTTAAGTCCTATGAATCTAGTATTCATAGGGCTTTTTTTATATTCGTAAATACGTTTTTGATATGTTTTTTCAAATAAGAAAAAAATGTAAAAAAGCTGTTGACATAGTAGCTTGCTTAGTATAATATAACAACAGTTAGCGAAAGCTAACCAAAGAAAGAGAGAGCTAACTTATGTGCGAAGAAGTGTTTGAATTGTTGTGTGCCATGGACAGGCAAAAGATAGAGTTGCAAATTGTTTTACAGTGTGCGCCTACTATTGCTGGCATGAAGACATCAAATCTTCTTATAGTCCCAAGAAATCAGGAAGATAAAGTACGATTTGTTCTGAGACATTCTGGGCTAATGGGGTATCGCCTGGTTTACGATCGACAAAGAGTTATCTTTTTGGTATTTAACAGGGATATGCTAATGAGTTACCTCGCAAAGAAAGATATCAGAGAATTTTTATCCACATTTGGCTATAGGACAGATGCGTTTGGATATACTCTGAGGAACTTCCAATCAAGATATGATTCCTATATTAATGACAGAAAAGAGTTCCCGCATGAGATTGGGGTGTTTTTAGGATATCCACTTTGCGACGTTAAGGGCTTTATCGAAAACGGTGGAGACAGTTTTGTGCTATCTGGTTATTGGAAGGTATATGACCATAAAAAAGAGGCACAAGAGTTGTTTGAAAAGTTTGATGATGCAAAGGATGACATGGTGAGAATGGTATCAAAGGGATATTCAGTGAAGGAAATCCTAAATGAGTTTTCTACACCAGATACCTCAATGGTAGTTTAATCATCCATATTTCAAGCAAAGGAGATTATGTAATGAGTAAAGTAAACGTAGTATTTTGGTCACAATCAGGAAACACAGAGAGCATGGCAAACGCTGTAGGTGCAGGTGTTACTGCAGCAGGCGGAGAGGCTAATGTGGTATATGTTGGTGATGCATCAATAGATGAACTTAAGCAGGCTAAGGCATTTGCACTTGGTTGCCCAGCAATGGGAGCTGAGGTTCTTGAAGAAGGCGAAATGGAGCCATTCGTTACAGATTTAGAGGGCTTTGTTTCAGGTAAGACAATCGGTCTTTTCGGCTCATATGGCTGGGGAGATGGAGAGTGGATGCGCAACTGGGTTGATCGTATGACAGCAGCAGGCGCAACAGTAGTAAATGGTGAAGGCGTAATTTGCCAGGATGCTCCAGACGGTGCAGCAGAGGCAGCTTGCCAGGAGCTTGGAAAGGCTCTTGCAGCAATTTAGTACACCATTATTAAAAATGCTTATTTCCTTTCCCTGAGTTTCTAACCGGGTTTCTTAGGGAAGTTATTAGACTCCTTTTACAGCCTCCAGGTATGCCAGTGCCTGGAGGTATTTTTTTGTTTAGGAAAATATATGTTGCAAAAATAATTGTGCGCCATTATATTTTATGATATGAAAAAGAAAGTTTTAAGTATATTATTTATAATCATTTTAATAAGCGCCATATCCTTAGTGATATTCTTTAATGGTGGAACTGGTAAGGATAAAGAAAAAAGTCTGGTATATGCCGAATATGGGGCTATAGACCCTGTAGATATATGGTTGGCCACTGACACTCACTATATAGCGCCTGAGCTGACCGATAACGGTCAATTCTATCAAAAGATGGTAAATTCTGGCGACGGTAAATATATGTATGGCTGTGAGGAGCTCACTGATGCCTTTATAGAAGAAGTGGTTGAGGCACATCCAACAGCGCTGATATTGGCAGGAGATTTGACTTTTAATGGGGCAAAAATCAGCCACGAAGCATTTGCACAAAAGATTTCCCCTATAGAGCAAGCTGGAATTCCTATAATAGCAATTCCAGGTAATCATGATTTAACAATAAATCGTGCTGCTAAATTCCACGGAAACGATTATGAATTATTTGATAGCATAGATGCCACTGAATATATAGATATTTACGGCGAATACGGCCTGAATGAGGCTATAGCCAGGGATGACACATCTCTTTCTTATGTAACTGAAATTGCGCCTAATTTGAGGGTGATAGTGGTGGATGTGAATACCGTTCCTGGAATGTCTGGCATTCTCACTAAAGCTACATTAGAATTTGTTGAAGAGCAGCTTATAGATGCTGCAAATAATCACGCATATGTTATAGGTGTCACCCATCAGACTTTGCTTGTTCATAGCGAGCTTACATCTCAGGGAATCACTTTTATAAATAACGACAAA
>JAILAV010000122.1 GCA_024681435.1 Pseudobutyrivibrio sp.
CGTATGGCTTATCGCAAACGAGGAAATGTACGCAGACTCTGCAGTTATCCAGAAGCTTGATAAGGGTGGTTACCTTGTAAAGGGTGATACTCTTGAGGATTTAGCTAAGGCTATGGAATTTGATGCAGATGCTACTTCTGCTTTACTTGACACAGTTAAGACATGGTCAGGTTATGTTGCAGATGGTTCTGATCCAGACTTCAATCGTGAAATCGGTACACCAAAGACTGATTTAGCAAATGGACCTTACTACGCAGTAAACGTAGGACCTGGTATCCATCACTGTATGGGTGGTGTTAAGATTAACACTGATTCTCAGGTAATCGACAAGGACGGCAATGCTATTCCTGGATTATACGCTTGTGGCGAGGTTACAGGTGGTATCCACGGTGCAAACCGACTCGGTGGTAATGCTGTTGCAGATATCGTAGTATTCGGTAGAATCGCTGGTGAAAACGCAGCTAAAGAATAAGAAAAATTAAAGATTGAGATAAGCTAAAGAAATCCCCAATTCCGAGATTAGGAATTGGGGATTTTATCATGAATGAAAAGTTTAAGTCTTCCATCTCAACAAAACTTTTTTCTGAGACAGAGTAAACTTAGTTCTCTTTGAAATAACATCTCGACAATAATCAAGCTTTCTTTGCATTTCCTCTACCATGCCCTCTATGCTTTCGATAATCTTTGGATCATCCTCATCAGCATAGAGTATAAAAGCCTCTTCCGTCATCTTCATGCTCTTTATTGCATAAAGCTTTCTATTCTCTTTAATCTGAAATGTATCCTTAAGAATATTTATATCATAAAGAATCAGTCTTTCTGTGCCCTCTGGCAACCTTACTGACTTCATCACCAATGTCCTAGGCCAGGTAACAAACACCGCCACCAAAGACCAAATAGCCAAAATTATAAAGTTAAGCATTCCAAATCGATAACAGCGGCCCCACCATCTAATAGTAGGGCCGCTGCTCTTAGTTCAATTTTCTCTTAACGCTTTTGTCGTTTATACGTATGCCGTAGCGTAGCGCATGAGTGTTTCTTCGTCGGCATCTTCTCTATCGACTATTGCCGTCACTCGGCCTTCGCACATTACCATAATGCGATCACACATGCCGAGTAACTCTGGAAGTTCGGAAGACACCATAATGATTGACATACCTTCTGTTACTAGCTCATTGAGGATTTGATATATCTCTTGCTTAGCTCCTACATCGATGCCTCGTGTAGGCTCATCGACTAGCAGGATATCACATTTAGCATTTAAACATTTAGATAGAACCACTTTCTGCTGATTGCCACCGCTCATATTTCCACATATCATTTTTGGAATGCGGGGCCTAATGTGGAACATGTCGATGTAACTTTCAGCTGTTTTGTATTCCTGACTTATGCTGATTGGGGTAAATGCACTACGTTTGTTTTGGGAGGAGATTCCAACATTATAAACAATGTTTTGTTTTAATAGTAAGCCTTGGGTTTTGCGCTCTTCAGGTACGATTCCCAGACCTGCAGCGATACCGTCTTTGGCTGATTTAAAATGAACCTCTTTTCCGTGAATAGTAAGCTTTCCTGATTCTAAACTGTCAGCTCCAATGATTGCTCTTAGGACTTCTGTTCTACCAGCTCCAGCAAGACCTGCTATTCCAAGTATCTCGCCTTCCTTCAAAGAAAAGCTTACATTTTTAAGCTCTCTTCCTCTGGAAAATCCTTCAACATCCAAAATTACATTTCCTGGCCTGTTAGTCTTTATAGGAAAGATGTTGCTCATGTCACGTCCTACCATAAGGCGGATTATTTTATCCTCGTCGTAGTCTTCTGTACGTCCGCCTTCAACCATCTTTCCATCCTTTAGTATAGAAAGATGTGTACATAGCTCAAATATTTCCTTAAGTCTGTGGGAAATATATATGAAAGTAATTCCTTCCTTTGATAGTTTCTTTATCAATGAAAACAATCCTTCCAATTCGCTTTCGCCAAGTACGGCAGTTGGTTCATCTAAGACGATAATTCGTGCATTTCTGGACATAGCCTTGGCTATTTCCACCATTTGTCTTTTTGCAACGCTTAAGTCATTGATTACTGCTTTGGCACTTAAGTCCAGCTTCAACATATCTAGTATCTTTTGGGCTTCTGCTTCCATGGTAGCATAATCAATCAAGCCATTTTTTGTAGGGTAATTGCCTAGAAAAATGTTTTCTGCAACAGTCCTGTGATTTAAAAGCATCAATTCCTGATATATAACAGCAACGCCCTTTTCAATCATCTTTGCAGGTGTAATGTCCGTTATCTCTTCATTATCAATAAACACTTTTCCACAGCTAAGGCTATAAGCACCTGAAAGTATTTTCATTAGTGTCGATTTTCCTGCTCCGTTTTCACCAACAAGTGCATGAATAGAACCTTTTTCCACGTGTAAAGATATATCATTTAACGCTATTACCCCGGGAAATGCCTTGGTGATATTCTCCATGCGTAACATATCTACCCCTCCTGATTACTATAGACCTGTTCCTAAGTAGTCCTTTACATTATCCTTTGATACAACAGTTGTGTCGAGAATCCAGTGCTGCTCAACCTCTTCGCCATTTAAAATCTTGTATGCTGCCTGCATGCCTTCTGGTGCACATGTAGGATAGATGACTGTGAATGCCATCTCGCCGCTGTCTACATATTCAAAAGCTTCTTCGTTTCCATCCATACCTGTTACAAGGATGCCTTCATCGCTTCTGCCTGCTGCTGCAATAGCCTCAACTACACCTGCTGCCATCTCATCATTGTGGCAATATACAGCCTGAATGTCGCCCTCGTTAGGATACTTCTGAAGCATATCCTCCATGTAGCTCATAGCATCTGCTCTTGTGTAGTTGCAGTACTGTGTATCAACAACCTTAAGGCCTGGATGCTCTTTCAACTGATCTTCGAATCCCTGATGTCTATCAATTGTAGCTGAAGCACCAGCTGTACCCTGTACTTCGATGATGTTACCCTTTTCGTCAAGCATTTCAGCTAAAAGATCTGCAGACTGAACACCCATTGGAATGTTTTCTGCACCAATCCAGCATGTTACGTCGCAATTTACATTTCTATCAAGCGTTACAACTGGAATTCCTGCATCCATAGCTTTCTGACAAACATCTGTTAAAGCTTCTGATGTGTTAGGTGAAATAAGAAGAATATCGATTCCGTTTGCAATCAAATCTTCTACATCAGATACCTGCTTTGAATCAGTATCTTCGCCATCAGTAAGGATTATGTCAAATTCTGGATAGTTTTCTTCTGCATATGCAAGGTTGTCCTCTGTCATTTTGATTCTGTGTGGTGCATTCATGGAGCACTGAGCAAAACCAACCTTCCATGTCTTTCCATCTTTACTTTCTGTAGAAGCTGTAGTTGTCTTTGCGCTGTCGCTTCCAGTGTCAGCGCCTTCTGTTGTTGCAACTGTACAGCCTGTCACAAGTGTTGCGATCATTGATAACGAAAACAATGTGCTAAATACTTTTCTTTTTCTCATAGTTTCTCTTCTTTTTCTCATAGTTTCTCCTTTTCTTTTTGCTACCTGGCACCGCGGTTTGCCGGGTAATATTTTAATTAATAATTACATCCTACTTTTTCTCCTTCTTAGAAAACTTCTCTAAAAGGATTGCTGCTATGATAATCAAGCCCTTTACAATCTTCTGAATAAATGGTGAGATACCAATCAAGTTAAGCAAGTTTGCTAATACTGATAGAAGCGCTGCACCTACAACTGTTCCAAGAACGCTTCCTGTTCCGCCGGCTGCGCTTGTTCCGCCGATGATTACCATGGCGATTGCATCAAGCTCACATCCATCACCTGATGTAGGCTCGCCTACACCAAGTCTTGACATTAATACTAATGAAGATAATGCTGCCAAAAATCCACTGATTGTATAAACCATTATCTCAACTCTATCTACATTAATACCGCTAAGTCTTGCAGCCTCTCGGCTATCACCTATCGCATATACGTTTCTTCCAAATACTGTGTATCTAAGAATTACGAAAGAAGCTACAACAACTGCTACGAATATATAAATAGGAAATGGAATTCCAAATAATATTCCTCTTCCAAGCCAATCAAAGTTGACAGGTGTCTTTCTCCAGCTCTGTGGAGCACCTCCTGTAATGTACATTGCAAGTCCTGATACTGCAGTAACACTACCAAGTGTCATGATGAAAGGTGGTACACCGCCCTTTGTGATTCCGATTCCATTAAGGAAACCGACCAAAGCACCACATGAAAGACCAAGAAGACATGCAACTACTGGAGGTAATCCATGAATAAATCCAAGTGCTGTAACTGCCGCAACTAAATTCACACTTGCACCAACTGACAAATCGATGCCTCCTGTGAGAATTACAAATGACATTCCCACTGCAATGATTCCGTTGATGGAAACATTTCTTACTACGTTAATGAAGTTTTTCGCAGTTCTGAAATTTGGTGAAACGATTGATGCGACGATACACAGTAGAATCAACGCCCACACAATACCAAGTTTCTTAAGTCTTTTCTTTAGATGTTCACTTTTCATATTTCCCTCCGCAATACAATAATTACTAATTACTTTCCGTTCGCCTTAATTAATTATCTGCGTTAATTATATATACAATAGTAAATGTGGTCAATAATAATCCTATTTCTTGTTATAGTTTTGGTAGTTATTGCTATATTTACACTTGGAAATATGACAATAACTACCAAAATAATGTTATTTAATACAAAATATGCTTAATTGTAGGCTATTTTATATATATTAGCTGTGTTAATTAATTATTTAATGATGTATAATAAAGATTAATATGAAGAAATGAGGAGTGTTACGTGATAGAAAAAAGTCTATACCACGGAGCAAAAAACAATGACCTCACTCAGATGAACAGCGCATTATTGCTGGATATTTTGAGAAAAAGAGGTGTATGCTCGCGTGTAGAACTGGCTAAAGAAACAGGGTTAACACAAGCTGGCATTACCAAGCTTGTTTCATCTCTAATAGAGCAACAGATACTTAAAGAGACTGGTATCCTAAGTCAAAATGAACGTGGACGAAAGAGTATTGGTCTTCAGCTTAATGATGAACTGGGTAAAGTGGTATCTATCTGTTTTTCCAGAACCTTCATTAAGATAGCTATCTTTGATATCAATGGTCGTGTCTACAACAACATCACCGTTCAGCTAGGCCATTTCAAGACTCTTGATGATGCAATGCTTCATGTTCTTGATTTAGTAAAAGAATATGTTGTTGCTTTTCCTGATATCAAGGCTATAGGTATTGCCCTTCCAGGCCCTTACCTTAGACAAAGCAGACAGATTACTGTAGCTGATTCTTCATTTAACTGGTTTGCATTTAGGCCTCAGGAGATATTAGAGGAAAATCTTAACCTACCTGTTTATCCTATTCACGATGCCGACGCTGCAGTCCTCTCCTACAGATGGAGAAACGACGTAGATTCATACAAGACTCTCACCTATATGCTTTTAGGTGAAGGTGTTGGTGCCGGAATTGTAATCGATGGCAAACTGTTCGAAGGTTCCTTCGGCACTGCTGCCGAAATCGGCCATATGAGCATAGATGTAAAGGGAATTCCATGTTCATGCGGAAATAGAGGTTGCTTAGAGCGCTACTGCTCTACCAGCGCTATCGTCGAAAAAGCAAAGCGAGTCTTAAACAGGCATCCCGACAGCGGATTAAATCAATATAAAGAGCTTACCTATTACGATATTTTCAATGAATTTGACAAGATGGATCCTTTGGCTACTTCTATTATTAATGAAGCCTGCGAATACATAGGATACGGAGTCGTAAATCTTATCAACGCATACAATCCTGACTTAATAGTTCTTGGCAATATTATGTGTCGTTCCGGGGTTGTTCTTCTTAACAAAGTTAATGAAGTGGTCCATGAAAGGATTATTCCTGAAATAGCAGATAAGGTAGAGATTCGTATGGAGCCACAGGAAAGTGATTCCATATTATATGGATGTGCTATGAATTCTGTAGATTATATTATTTCAAATGCATTATCTTCTAATTCTTAATCTAACACAGATAAAGCCGGTGGAAACGGTACTGCCGAGTTTGTCAGCCGTGCCATTGCAGAATATGTAAAGTAACCAGACAGGAGGCACTTAAAGTGCCTCCTGTTCTTCCTTTATTTCCAACGTTCCAGCAATCAATAGATAAATCCACTTCATATAAAACCTCCAAAATTAACATATAGTTAATATATGTAGTACTGCATCACAAGTATCAACAAACTCAATATCCTTTGCGTAGGCGAACGTCTTTTGATATTTTTTCCATAAGCTATGCTGTTCATCACTATTCTTTAGTGTTTCGATTATTTTGTCGTATTCCGTTAATACGTACTCAGAACCTCGCTTCTTTGTAGTCGAATCTAAAGCTGACTTTAACACTGTTGGATTGACATCTGTAAGTTTTAAACGTTCCAATACATATATATCGTAATAATCTCTAGGTCGAGTATTAGCTATGCCTCGCGCAAGTATAGTTTCAATTTCTGGAGAACTAATTGAGGAGCTACATTTAATTCTTTTGATTTGTTATTTATTAAAGCCTTTAACTGCATTGCATTTTTGGTTTTTATAGTAGTACCTCCATATATCGCAAAATCTTTTTCTTAACATGTAATTGTTCTGCGTAATCCATTAAAAGATTGATATTTTTATTTTCATATTTTGCATATCTCTTCATTGCGTCAAGA
>JAILAV010000125.1 GCA_024681435.1 Pseudobutyrivibrio sp.
TTCTATCTGACATTTGCTTCTTCCAGTACATAAAAAGATTTTATGTCCATTGGCCTTAGCAAGTCTTAAAGCTTCTTTAGCTGACTCCGGAAAATCACCTCCGAAATTAATAAGCGTTCCATCAATATCGAAAAATATAATCTTATTTGCCATGTTATGAATATCCTTTACTTCAAATTCCGCAATAAAGATAATCATATCATGCAAATTTTTAAAGTCAACATTTCATATTGTTGTTTGCTAGAAGTATTAATTATCATTTTATCTCTTGCTTCAGCTGCTCATAAAGATAAGCTGGAGTCCATTTTCTATTAATAGGTGTGATGGCAGCTTTAAAGATAACCTTTGGTACCCCTGTTGAATTATATGCATCAAGAAATTCATCCATAGCTTCACTGCTAAAGTTATCAAAAATAAGCAATTCTGTTGGCTCTACCAAAGCATCTTTTCCAGCCTTTGCGCCTTTCGTTGAATCAATAAGTGATTCTATAGATTTATGAAGGTCGTCTTTTTTTATATTAACCACAGACCCTCCAACTGCTGCACAGGCTTTATTTACAGCCGCTATTTGATTAAATTTTAGATTATAAACAAATACTCTTACCATATTCTCCTGCTATATTCAAAGAAAAATAGTCTCTTACTTCCGATGGATTATCTGTCATTCCAAGAATCCACATAAGCTTTGTTAAAGCAGCTTCGCTTGTCATATCATGTGCCTGAAGCGCACCAATTTCAAGAGCTCTGCGACCTGTCTCATAGACATCCATCTTGGAGCCTTCGTAGCGGCACTGAGTTCCAACAACTACAGTCATGCCACCCTTAATTAGCTTTTCAACAGTGCTGATAAAATCATGCTTCAAAAATGGCATGCCACCAATTCCATAGGCTTCGATATAAAGCCCCTTATAGCCCTGGTCTTGCAATGACTCTAGCAAGCTTCTGTGAATACCTGGAAACATCTTTAGCATGCAAACCTCTGTGGAATATCTGTTTGAAAGCTGGAAAACTCCATTTCTAGATGGAACTGCATTTGTATCTATATTCATTCCAAGAGATGAGATTGTCGCTACATTTGGATAATTGATACTTTCAAAGGCGTCAAAGCTCAGAGAACGCACCTTTGATGCACGGCATCCTAAAATTACTTTTCTGTTAAATGCAACAAAAACTCCTGGTATACCGCTGGCTGCCATATGTATTGCACAACGACAATTCTCCATGGCATCAGCAACTGGATTTGTAATTGAAAGCTGAGAACCAGTAATTACAACTGGAATATTTATATTTCGAAGCATAAATGAAAGCATTGATGATGTATATGCAAGTGTATCCGTTCCATGGATAACAACTATACCATCATAATCATTTCTTACCTGGCTAATTCTTTCAGCCAGCTTGCTCCAATCCTCTGGAAAAATATTGGCACTATCTAGTGAACAGAAGTCCTCTATCTCAAGATTAGTGTCGCCGGATACTATGTGTAGCTCCTTTTGCATATCGAAGGTTGAAAGGCCTGGAGCCAATCCATTTTCCTTCATTACTGATGACAGAGTCCCGCCTGTGTTAATAATTAAAATCTTTCTACTCACCAAAAATCTCCTGTACTATATTAATTTAAATTCATTTACATCTACCACTCCAAGTGTGGTAAGACGCAGTGTTGGAACAACTGCAAGGCTTGTAAATGATAAAGTCATAAATGGATCAATGTCGTGATTAACCCCAGCCTCATGTGCTGCGGCTTTAACTGCATCCATCTTTTCTTGAGCTTCTTCTACAGGCAGGTCACACATAAGACCACCTATAGGCAGTGAAAGGCTCTCGATAATCTTACCACCTTTTACGAATACCATTCCACCCTTAATTTTTTTCATTGCCATAACAGCTGCTGCCATATCTTTGTCATTTGTTCCTACGCAGATTATATTATGGGAATCGTGGGCAATACTTGTGGCAACTGCCCCCTCCTTTAAACCATAACCTTTTATGTAGGCAAGCCCAATATGACCTGTATGATGATGACGTTCTACAACAGCAAGTTTAAGAATATCTTTTTCTATGTCAACAGCACTAGCCTCGCCTTCATCTGTTGTAAGAATCTCATTTTTTACAAGGCCGATAACCTTTGCAGGCTCACTCATATAAAAGTCTTTTGCTGTGACACTGGAAATATTAATTGTATCTCTAATAGAAGCCTTTACGCCAGCTCTAAGATACTTATTATCCCATTCAATACTCCATTTAACGCCCTCACGGACTCCCGCAACCATAAAGCCATCCTTGTAAACAGAATCTATATCAACTGTGTTGAAATCATTTAACACAACAAAATCGGCTCTATATCCTGGACAAACTGCTCCAACTGAAGCAAGCCTAAAGTAGCTAGCAGCATTTATTGTCGCCATGCGATAGGCTATTGATGGCTCCACTCCAAGCTTTATAGCCTTTCTGATGATATGGTCGATATGGCCCTCTCTCACTAAATCTCCAGGATGTTTATCATCTGTTGCAAATAAACATCTATGGAAATATGGTTCCTTGCAAAGTGGAAGCAACGCCTCTAAATTCTTGCAGGCAGTTCCTTCTCTAACCATAATCCACTGGCCTCGTTTTAGCTTTTCAATAGCTTCCTCTGGGCTGGTACATTCATGGTCCGAAAAAACTCCTGCTGTAGTATATGCATTAAGCTCCTTGCCTGTAAGTCCTGGAGCATGACCATCGATTATTTTTCTTTCTTCCATAGCTGCTTTTATTTTTGCAACCACTTCAGCATCCCTGGCAAATACACCAGGATAATTCATCATTTCTGCTATTCCTAAAACTCTGTCGTTAGTTAGATATCGCTTAATTTCATCTACACCAATCTTGTACCCATTCTCATCAAATGGAGTGGCTGGTACGCAAGATGGCACCATGATATAAACATCCAGAGGAAGATTATCTGTAGTCTTGAGAATATAATCGATTCCATCTGTGCCACATACATTTGCTATTTCATGTGGATCTGCAACAATGCTGGTGGTTCCATGTGGAAGCACTGCCTTGCTATATTGAGCAGGAGTAACAATGGAGCTTTCAAGATGCATGTGACCATCAATTAATCCAGGCACAATTGTCTTACCGCTAGCATCTATTTCAGTTTCTCCAGCGTAGTCTCCGATTCCAACAATATAGCCGTTATTTACAGCTAAATCTCCATTTTCCATCTCTCCCGTAAATACGTTAAAAATGGTGGCATTCTTTAATACAAGCTCAGCCTTATATTCCCCCAAGGCTGATGCTATTCTTCTCTTTCTGTGTTCTTCACTTCTCATGTAAAATGTCCCCCTATATCCTCAATTATATTGCCTTCTTCAAATAAAGGCCAGACCCATAGAAATGAATCTGACCCTTTGATTTAATATTTAATTTCTGGCTACATCGCAAATAATTTCGGCACAACGCTCAAGCCCTAATGTAGAGCTCTTTAAGCACAAATCATAGTATGCCGCATTTCCGAATTCTGTATCAGTGTAATGCTTACAGTATTTCTTTCTAGCCTTGTCCACTGAACGAAGCTTTTCTAATACCTTTTCCTCAGTATAGCCTGGCATTCTCTCCATCATTCGATTAACTCTATAGTGTTCTGTGCCAGCAACAAATATATGTAATGTTCTGTCGAATTCCTTAAGGATAATATTGGCATTACGACCGACAATAACGCAATTGCCCTTCTCAGCGACTTTACGAATAGCTTCCTTTTGAGCATTAAATAATCTCTGATCAAGCGGCTTGTTATAGAAATCAAAAAGGCTCTGTCCAATGCCAAATTCTCTAGGGACCTTTTCGTCAAAGAAGCGAACCTCATCAGGAGAAAGGTTGCCACTTTCGATTGCAGCACGGATAATCATATCCTTGTCGCAATAATAATAACCTAGCTCCTTTGCTACCATCTTACCGATGGTGCCTCCGCCAGCGCCAAACTGTCTACTAATAGTAATAATATTTTTCATAATTCCACCCACTACAATACTTTATTTAAGAAATCGATAGTCCTTGCTTCCTTAGGATTGAGCAATACCTCCTGTGGTGTGCCCTCTTCAATTATATAACCACCGTCCATGAAGATAACTCTGTCAGCAACTTCTCTGGCAAATCCCATCTCATGGGTAACAATAATCATTGTCATACCATCTGCTGCCAAGTCCTTCATAACCTGCAAAACTTCTCCAACCATTTCTGGGTCAAGAGCAGATGTAGGCTCATCAAAAAGCATAATATCAGGCTCCATGCAAAGAGCTCTGGCAATTGCCACACGCTGCTTCTGTCCACCGGATAACTGGCTTGGATAGCTTTCTGCTTTATCAGAAAGTCCAACCTTTGACAACATTTTCTTAGCTCGCTCAGTAGCCTCAGCCTTAGAACACTTCTTAAGCTGCACTGGTGCAAGTGTAAGATTGTCAATGATATTGAGATTGTTGAAAAGATTGAAATGCTGGAATACCATTCCAATATTCTCTCTTACTTTATTAATATTATTGTGCTTGTCTGTAATGTCAGTTCCATCAACTACAACTGTACCAGATGTAACTGTCTCAAGTCTGTTAAGGCAACGTAAAAATGTGGATTTACCTGAACCTGATGGTCCAATAACTGTTACCACTTCGCCCTTATAAATATCTGTAGAAATATCCTTTAAAACCTGAAGATCACCGTAGTGTTTCTTAAGGTTTTTAACACTTACTTTTACTTCGCTCTTATCTATCAACGCTTAGCCTCCTCTCAAGAACTTTTGCACTACGTGAAAGAATTGTAATAACTATCAAATACATAATTCCAACAATAGCCCATGTTTGAAAGGACATAAATGTATTGGCCTGTACGTTCTTTGCTGTGTTTACCAATTCTGGGAAACCGATAACAGACAAGATAGATGTATCTTTCAATGTAATAATAAACTGATTAATGAATGTAGGAATCATAGTTCTGATTGCTTGTGGCAATACTACCTTTCGCATTGACATGCCATATGTAAGACCAAGCGAACGAGCAGCCTCCATCTGACCGATATCTACAGATTGGATACCTGCACGAATAATCTCTGCCATGTATGCACCACAGTTTAAAGCCAAACAGATAGTACCTGCCTGTAAAGCAGTCAAGTTTACAGAGAAACCTCCAATGATAGTATTAAATAAATAAGGTACTCCAAAATACACAAAAAAGGCCAATACTATCATTGGAACCCCTCGTATCGCATCTACAAAAATCTGAGAAATAATATTGGATGCTCTATTTTTAACTACACCCATCATACCGAAAATCAATCCGATGATGCAGGCAAAAAATAGTCCTAAGAGCGCCAACAGTAATGTCCTTCCCAATGCTACAAGTAGCATTACTCCATATACTGTAATAATATTTAACATACAATAAAACCTTTCTATAACAATTATTAAAGTGGGCAGGTTTCCCTGCCCGCTTTAACTATTCTCCTAGATACTTTGCAACTATCTCGTCGTATTTTCCGCTAGCCTTGATATTTGCAAGACCTGCGTTAAACATATCTACAAGCTCCTGATTATCTGCATTAAAGATTGCAAAACCGTAAGAAGCTGGATCATTTCCTGTACCGTCAAGAATCTTCATAGCGATACCTGTATCTTTGATGTTTGAAGCCATGATTGGTGTATCATCGAAACATGCAGCAACCTGACCACCTACAACTGCCTGATACATTGTTGGAGAATCCTCAAAGTATGTAACTGTGAAACCGTAATCCTTTGAAAGCTCCTCCGCGTATGAAGCACTCATTGTACCTGTCTTAACAGCAACTGACTTGCCATTTAAATCGTCAAAACCTTTAATATCTGAAGAAGCCTCAACTGCCATGCTCTGGTTTGCATCATAGTATCCATCAGAGAAGATCCAACCAGAATCCTTTCTCTCATCTGTGATTGATGCACCAGCAATCATACCATCAGCCTGTCCAGCCTGACATGCTGCGATAGAAGCGTCCCAACCAAGAACCTGTACTTCGTACTTGAATCCCTGATCTTCTGCAACAGCAGCAAGAATATCCATATCAATACCAACAAAATCCCCATTATCATCTGTGTACTCAAATGGCTTGAATGATGTATCAGTTGCAATCTGCCATACCTTTTCAGATGAATCAGCAGCTGTCTCTGTAGCTGTGCCTTCTGTCTGTGAACCAGCACCCTCAGATGCACCACAACCTACCATCATTGCCATAGTAGCAAATGAAAGAAGTAATGCTAATGTTTTTTTCCTCATAATCAAATAATCTCCTTCCTAGATTAGACACTTTTCCACAAATGTCTGTATTATTTTACCATTTTCCTTAGATTTAGTATAGGAAAATTCAGGATGCCATTGCACCCCTATTGCAAATCTGTGATTTTTCACAGCTATTGCCTCAATTAAACCATCTTCGGACACTGCCATTTTCTCCACATTAGGCGCTAGCTCCTTTATCGCCTGGTGATGATAACTGTTTACTTCAAACATTCCTTCACCTATTATTTCCGCCAGCTGAGTATCTCTTAATACTGTAATAGTATGGGCTGTTCTGTCGTAAGGAGGAGCCATGTGATGTTTTGTATTACTTGGATATTCACTTGGCAAATCCTGATATAAAGTGCCACCTAAATGAGCATTCATAAACTGAATTCCTCGACATATACCAAGAAATGGTTTGTCGTCAGCCAGACATTTATCCATAATATAGGCTTCCATTTCATCTCTAGTGTCACAGGCCATTCCACATGTATCTTTCTTATTTTGGCCATACACCTTAGGTGAAACATCATGACCGCCTGTAAATAAAATACCCTGACATATGCTATATGCCATATCAAGCTCTGCTTCGTCTGTTGTCAATGGCAACATTATTGGAACTGCACCATATTCTTCCAATACCTTCATATATCCTGGAAGCATCCAATAGCTTTCCTTATCATCGTCATATAAAGGTATCAATCCAATTATCGGTTTCACAACAATCCTCCACATTACAGAAAAAGCGCCTGCTAGTAAAAGCAGACGCCATTGTCCTCGTTAGGAAATACTATACCTGTTTTAATTACAAAATTCAACAAGTTTTTACCTATGATGCCAAGAAGTTTTTGAGTATTGTTTTTCCTTCAGGTGTAAGTATAGATTCTGGATGAAATTGTAGACCGTAAACTTCATAATCCTTATGCTTTACAGCCATTACTTCTCCATCATCCGATGTAGCTATTACCTGCAAATTGCTTGGTAAACTGCTTGAATCTGCTGCAAGTGAATGATAACGGGCTACCTTAATTTTTTCAGGCAAGCCCTTAAAGATTTTATTGTCTTTATCAATCTCTACAACAGACTGTTTACCATGCATCAATTCCTTTGCATAAGTGATATTAGCACCAAAGGTTTCGCATATCGCCTGATGTCCCAGGCACACACCAAGTATCGGCGTCTTTCCTGCAAAATGAGCAATCACATCCTCACAGATTCCTGCATCAATAGGTCTGCCTGGGCCTGGCGAAATAATGATATGACTAATCGCCATTTTTTCTATATCGCATATACGAAGTTCATCATTTCTTACAACCTTAATATCAGGCTGAATTTCTCCAACTAACTGAAAGAGGTTGTATGAAAAACTATCATAATTATCTATAAGTAAAATCATTCTAAACCTCCCTCAGCTTCCTTTACAGCATTAACAACAGCCTTGGCCTTGTTTATACATTCAATGGCTTCTTTTTCTGGAACAGAATCATAAACAATACCTGCGCCTGAACGAATAGTGATAACATCACTTTTCTTATAAACCAGTCTTATTGCGATGCACACATCCAGATTTCCTGTAAAATCAATATAGCCTATTGCTCCGCCGTAGATGCCACGCTTGCTTTGCTCTAGCTCTTCTATGATTTGACATGCTCTAAACTTTGGCGCACCTGAAAGTGTTCCAGCTGGAAGAATTGCATCTACAGCATCGATTGCATCCTTATCATCTGCCACCTGACCAACTACTGTTGAACCAATATGCATTACATGTGAGAATCTTTCAATTCCCATATACTTTTCCACATAAACAGAACCAAGCTTGCTGATTTTTCCAACATCATTTCGACCTAAATCCACAAGCATATTATGTTCTGCCAACTCTTTTTCATCAGCCAAAAGCTCTTCTTCAAGAGCCTTATCCTCAGCTGCATCCTTACCTCTTGGGCGGGTTCCTGCCAATGGGAATGTGCTGACCTTTCCATTATCTACCTTCACAAGTGTCTCAGGAGATGCCCCGGCAATCTCTATATCTGAGCTGGAAAAATAAAACATATATGGTGATGGATTGCTAGCTCGAAGCAGTCTATAGGTATCAAAGAGACTTCCTGAAGCTTTTGCGCTAAGTGGATTTGAAAGCACCACCTGGAAGATATCTCCCTCTTTAATATAGTGCTTAGCCTTTTCAACCATCTGTCCATATTCTTCGTTTGTAAATTTTGGAGTGATTTCAGACTTCAAAGTAATTGGCTCAAAATGCTTTTTCTCACCATACATAAGAAGGTATTTTATTTCCAAAAGCTTTTTGTGAGCCTGCTCATATTTTTCTGAAATATCTCCTCCCTCAAGCATAATTCCAGTGATTAGATATATCTTCTGCTTAAAATTATCAAAGACGATAACATCATTAAACAGCATCAAATCCATATCTTTGAAATCATCGTCGCCATCGCTTTTTAAATTAAGCTTTGGCTCTGCGTATTTGATATAGTCATAAGAAAAATATCCCACAAGTCCCCCTGTAAATGTTGGAAATCCTTCAAGCTTTGGTGACTTATATTTTGCAATAATCTCCCTTAATGTCTCGTTAGGATGGGTGACTTTTCGCTCCTCAATCAGTACCTTATTAATGCCATCATTATCCTTGATAAGAAGCTTGCCATCCTGGCATGTAATCTCAAGCTTTGGATTGAATCCTAAAAATGAATATCTGCCCCATGTCTCAGTTTGGCTGGCACTTTCAAGTAGATAGCACTGATGGCTGGTGTTCTTTAGAATCCTTACCACTTCAATTGGCGTATGGCTATCAGAAAGCATCTCCATCATTACAGGGATTCTTTTATAAATTCCGCTTTGACTAAGTCTTTCAACCTCTTCTAAATTAGGATACATAATATGCCTCTTTCATTGATTTAACCAACTCGCCTACATGCTTAGGAGCCTCTACTCCGTACTTTTCCACCACTCTAACAATTGCCGAACCAACAATTGCACCGTCAGAAATATTAGCCATTTCTGCAGCCTGCTCTGGTGTAGAAATTCCAAAACCTACAGCGCAAGGAACATCGGTATTTTTGCGAACTCTATCAACAAGATCTTTGATATTTCCGTTAAGCTTGCTTCTAGTTCCAGTTACTCCCAAGCTTGAAACTACATATATAAATCCCTTTGCACTTTTTGAAATCATATCAATTCTGTCAGCTGATGTTGGAGCAATCATTGAAATGAAATCGATATCAAAATCTCTTGCTGCTCCTTCGAATTCAGCCTTCTCCTCATATGGAACATCTGGCAAAATGATTCCATCTATGCCTGACTCCTTGCAATTTTCAAAAAATCTGTCCATGCCATATGAGAAAACTACATTTGCGTATGTCATAAATACAAGTGGAATATTAACCTGTGGCTTCACTTCTTTAACCATGGCAAACACATCATCTGTTGTAATACCATTTGCAAGAGCTCTAATATTTGCCCCTTGAATAACAGGCCCCTCTGCCGTTGGGTCTGAAAATGGAATGCCAAGCTCAATTAAGTCTGCTCCATTTTTTTCAAGCTCAATAATGATTTTCTTTGTAGTATCTAAATCTGGATCACCACATGTGATAAACGGAATAAATGCTTTTTTATTTTCAAATGCTTTTGCAATGTTACTCATGGATATCCTCCCCTCTATAACGTGCGATGGCTGCGCAATCCTTGTCACCTCTACCTGAAACAGTGACAATAATTACCTGATCTTTGCTCATTGTAGGTGCAAGCTTCTTCGCATATGCGATAGCGTGACTTGACTCAATAGCAGCAATGATGCCTTCTGTTTTTGCTATGTACTCAAATGCTTCTACAGCCTCATCATCTGTTACTGGTACATACTTAGCTCTTCCAATATCGTGAAGATGGGCATGCTCTGGACCTACACCAGGGTAATCTAAACCCGCTGAAATAGAGTAAACTGGAGCAATCTGACCATATTCATCCTGGCAGAAATAAGACTTCATTCCATGGAAAATACCAATCTTTCCAGTGTTTACTGTTGCTGCTGTCTCAAATGTATCAATGCCTCTACCAGCTGCCTCGCAACCAATAAGCTGTACTGACTCATCATTAATATAATGATAGAAACTTCCAATGGCATTACTTCCACCACCAACACAAGCGATTACTGCATCTGGCAACTTTCCTTCTGCCTCTAAAATCTGTGCACGGCTTTCTCTTGAAATTACAGCCTGAAAATCTCTAACAATTGTAGGGAATGGATGTGGTCCCATTACAGAACCCAGACAATAATGTGTATCGTCGATACGTGTAGTCCACTCTCTCATGGCCTCTGAAACTGCATCCTTTAGAGTTGCAGTACCACTTGTTACAGGAACAACTTCTGCTCCAAGAAGACGCATTCTATATACATTTAACGCCTGTCTTTCTGTATCTTCCTTACCCATGAATACTACGCATTCCATACCAAGAAGCGCTGCTGCTGTGGCAGTTGCAACACCATGCTGGCCTGCACCAGTTTCAGCAATAAGTCTTGTCTTCCCCATCTTCTTTGCAAGAAGTGCCTGACCAAGAACATTATTGATTTTGTGAGAACCAGTGTGATTTAAATCCTCTCTCTTGAGATAGATTTTTGCTCCTCCCAAATCCTCTGTCATCTTCTTTGCATAGTACAAAAGGCTTGGTCGACCTGCATAATCATTAAGCAAATCTGTTAATTCTTTATTGAACTCTGGATCATTCTTGTAGTGGTTATAAGCTTCTTCAAGCTCGATTACAGCATTCATTAATGTCTCTGGAATATACTGTCCACCATGAACTCCAAATCTACCTTTGCTTTCTGCCATATCTGATTCCTCTCTAACGGCTTCAACAAACTTCTTCATTTTATTGCTGTCTTTTAGTTTATCTGTCTCGATACCTGTGCTAACATCCACGCCAAATGGCTTTACCTTTTCAATTGCGGCAGCTACATTTTCCTGATTAAGGCCACCTGCAAGAATGAAAGGTCTATCGATATATGTAAGAATCTGTAAGTCATTAATTAAATTTCCTTCACCGCATCCTGCATCAAACATAATCATGTCGGCGCTGGATTTTTCAGCCTTGATTAGCTCTTCTGGTGAATTTGCTTTAAATGTTTTGATTACTGGAATATTATTATCCATCAGTTCCTTAATATAATCTTCATCCTCATTACCATGAAGCTGTGCCACATCAATAATGTTGTCCTGAAATAGATCCTCTACTTCAGATGTAGGAGCATCAACAAATACTCCAACGGCTTTTATTTCTGGATTAAGAATACTTTTAAGCTTCTTGGCCTGAGCCTTTGTAAGGTTTCTATGACTCTTATCATAAAAGACAAATCCAACGTACTCTGGCTTCAGCTCATTGGCCTTTTTAATATCTTCTTCTCTTGTTAATCCACATAATTTTATATTAGTCACTGCTATATCCCCCTTAATTCTGCAAGCTTTGCTTTTTTATCTTCAGCTTTCATAAGAGTTTCACCTATTAAAACTGCATCTACTTTTGCCTCTGATAATGCCTTTATATCATCGGCATCTTTGATTCCACTTTCTGAAACAAAGATTGTATCAGTTGGTATTATGTTTCTTAGTCTTTTGCTATTACCTGTATCAACTGAGAAATCCTTTAGGTTTCTATTGTTTACACCAATTATTCTGGCTTTTGCATTTATAGCCATTTGAATTTCCTTTTCATCGTGAGCTTCAACTAAAGCACTGATTCCTAACTCATCGCAAATTTGAATATAATCTTTTATCTGTTTTTCACTGAGGATTGAGCAAATAAGAAGTACTGCCTTTGCTCCTAAAACCTTTGCTTCGTATATCATATACTCATCAACAGTAAAATCTTTTCTGATACAAGGAATGCTTACCGTATTTACGATATCTCTAAGATATTCATCACTACCTAAAAACCATTTAGGTTCTGTTAATACTGAAATGCAATCTGCACCAGCTTTTTCGTACTCCTCTGCGATGGTTAAATAATCAAACTTTTCAGCAATAATTCCCTTTGATGGGGATGCTTTTTTACACTCGCATATAAAGCTGATACCATCTTTTTTTAATGCTTTTTCAAATTCGAAATCACCCTTTGGCATCTCAAAAGCCCGAGCCTTGATTTCTTCTAAAGAAATCTTTTTCTTAGCTTCCTGAACTCGAAAAGAAGCATGCTCTGCCAACTGATCTAGTATATTCATAAAATCTCCTTAACAAGCTCCACTAACAGTGTTGGATATATCATCAATCTTTTCTTCTGAAATCTCGTTACTTACTAAGATGAATTTTTCAAGTGTTTCAAGAGCTTCACCTGAATCAATGATTCTAGTTGCAAGATCAATACCATCTTTGAAAGTTTCGGCCTTTCCGCCGATGTAAAGAGCTGCGCCTGCATTTAATAAAACTGCATTTCTCTTATGGCCCTTTGCACCGCTAAGAATCTCTCTTGTAATCTTTGCATTTTCCTCTGGTGTGCCGCCCTTTAAATCATCCTTTGAGCATGTTGCAAAACCGAAATCCTCAGGCTTAATAACATATGATTTAGTCTCCCCATTATCGATTTCGCAGATACGAGTTGGTGCGCTTAGAGAAATTTCATCAAGCTTATCCATTCCATAAACTACCATGCCGCGCTTTACTCCAAGATTTATAAGAACATTAGCAAGTGGTTCTACAAGATATTCATCATAAACACCAAGCAATTGCATTGATGGAGTCGCTGGATTTGTAAGAGGTCCTAAGATATTAAATACTGTTCTGAATCCAAGTTCTTTTCTAATAGCTCCAACATACTTCATTGATGTATGATATTTCTGAGCAAAGAAGAAGCACATTCCAACTTCATTTAAAAGCTCCACACATTTTTCAGGAGACTGATTAATATCAACACCAAGAGCCTCCAAACAATCAGCTGTTCCACAAAGTGAAGATGCTGCTCTATTACCATGCTTTGCAACCTTCATACCACCTGCAGCTGCAACAAGAGCTGATGTTGTAGAAATATTAAAGCTATGGGCATTGTCTCCGCCTGTTCCAACTATTTCAAATACATCCATACCTGTATTAACTTTTATTGCATGCTCTCTCATGGCAGTTGCGCAACCTGCAATTTCATCAGTTGTCTCTGCCTTAGCACTTTTTGTTGAAAGAGCTGCAAGAAATGCTGCGTTCTGAGTTTGTGAAGTCTCACCACTCATAATCTCATTCATTACAGAATAAGTCTCGTCATAAGTTAAGTCTTCCTTGTTTACGATTTTTGCGATTGCTTCTTTAATCATGTTGACCTCCTTTTGATGTATCTTGGGAAATTTCTGTAATAAAAAATCGCCCAAGATAGAAACTAATAAGTTCTATCAAGGACGAATCAAATTCTAATCCGCGGTGCCACCTTGAATTCATGGAATGCCATGCGCTCATCAGGATACCATCATATCCCTGGCAACTAACGTGTGCCTTACGTCGTGCAATACTCTGAATAAATCATTTCCTCACGCCCTCAGGAGTCCATTCCCAAATCGCTATCTTACCGTATCCCACCATCACGGCTCTCTCTTAAGCTTCACGAAGAGGTACTCCTCTCCCTCATTGGTTTAGTACTTTATTGTGTTGAAGTAATATTAGCACTCCAAATATCCTCTGTCAACATATTTTTTTCACTATTGAATGATATTATATCACCAAATATAAGAAGTTGGGGGTTATGCAATGGGTGACAAAGAATTAAAAAGTAAACTCATTACCGATGATGGAATAATTAATGACGGTAAAACTACGCAAGCCAGAATATTTGTATTCTTATGCAATTTTATTTCTTTGTGTCTTGCAATACTTGGATTATTAGCTTTTATTAAGGGGAACTTTTAATGGGAAATGATTACGATTTTAAACGAAGAATATATGAAGTTATAGAGGTTTCTAGCCTAGGAGATGTTTCCAGCCGCGCTTATGACAAGCTAATGACTGTAGGCA
This sequence comes from Pseudobutyrivibrio sp., assembly GCA_024681435.1. Lineage (GTDB taxonomy): Bacteria > Bacillota > Clostridia > Lachnospirales > Lachnospiraceae > Pseudobutyrivibrio. The sequence goes on from JAILAV010000125.1 coordinate 14,271, forward strand.
TCATCGTAGGTTTAGTTCCACTAACTTTCAAAAGCAATAATATTTATTCAATAATTATTGATTTTATTGTCAGCATATTATTTGTAATTGACTACATTGCGCGTATATACACTGCTGATTACAAAATGGGATACAAGCACTACCGTGCTTATATCGCCTATATATTTACACCCCTTGCAATATTTGATTTTCTATCAATTTTGCCTATATTTTATATTTTCTTTCCATCGTGGACCATCATTTCTCTCTTTAGACTCTTTAGAATTTTCAGAGTCTTAAAACTTGTGCGCTATTCAAAAACAATGATAATCATTGCCAATGTAGTTAGAAAAGTAAAAAAGCAACTCCTAGCAGTATTATTACTTATCATCGTATACATCTTTGTATCAGCAATGCTAATCTTCCAGCTAGAACCAAACCTATTCAACACATTCTTTGACGCCCTATACTGGGCAACAATATCTATCACCACAATCGGCTACGGCGACATTTCACCAGTCACCCCAGTTGGCCGACTAATCACAATGATCTCCGCCCTAGTAGGCATGGCCGTCATCGCCCTCCCAACCGGTATCATAACCGCCGCCTACATGGCCGAAATCACCAAGAAAAAGTCAAAGTACGAACTCTAGTATCACCAGCCTACTTCGTACTCTTTAGCCTGCCCCACCCCATGAGCCCCGCCGGGTGCTGTTGTGGGAACGTCGCATGAATATTATGTTTTTCATATATGCAAAGTTGCGCATCTTTTATTGACAAGTGTCTTTTGAATGTCTGTACAATTTTGATAAATGTTGTTGTCATGCGGACACAGATAATTTGTAATAATACGGGTTTTCAACTCAAGGAATACTTGGGTGATTTTGGAATGAGCTTAGAAAAATAAAAAGTAGATTTTGCAATATATAAATACGAGGCGCCATGGACGGCGCCGAGAGCCCGACAACGAAACGGACTGAGTTTAAGGGCGGTATTTATATATACAAAATCTACTTTTTTTATTTTTCTTAGCAAATGAAGTATGAAACCAAGTATCCTTGAGATTGAAAATCCATAAGATTTGAATCCTTAAAAAGGTCCGTATGACAACTAACATTCATACAAAATAGTTCATCCAACAAAAGACACTTGTAGTATGCTCACTCTTTGCATATTGAAAAACTATAATATTCGCGAAATTGTTCCCACAGCAGCACCCGGCGGGGCTCATTGGGGTGGGCAGGGTACAAACTTGGTGGTGGGCTGGTGGGGCTATCTTGTTACTCCGGGGCCGTAGATGGTTGTCCAGTCGTTTTTCATGGAGATTGGAACCCAGCCAGTTTCATCGCATTTTTTGTACATTTTTTCGGCAGATGAAAGATTTCCGTTTTCTCTTACAGTGTCATCACAACAAAGCATGAATGCCATACTCTTATATTTATTGTTGTTGACCACATACTCTGCCATGCTGTAATCTCCAGAGCTGTTGCCAAAGGAAAGAACAGGCTGCTGTCCGATTTCCTGCGCTATGACAGTTACCTTATTCATTTTTAGATTCTTAATTATAAAGTTTCCACCTAACACAAGGGAATCATCTGCCTTCATCTGATACGTAAGCCCATCTTCACCATTTTGATTATTTGAAACTATAGTCTCATCTGAACCTATAATCTGACTAGGAGGTATAGGAAGTGTGCCGTCTACAAGTCCCCTAAGTATAAGTCTATCTGTACCTGAGACCACATATACTTTGAAATCATTTTTCTGAAGATAGTTAATAATCTGAAGCATAGGCTGATAGAATGCCTCACCCTTTGTCATGCCATTGTATCCATTCATTGGCGTGTTCTTGAAATTCTTAACATACTGTATAAATTCATCTACAGGCATACCTGAAAATGAAGATGCTATTGCCGCTCCATGCTCA
>JAILAV010000139.1 GCA_024681435.1 Pseudobutyrivibrio sp.
ATTATATTTTTCGATATTGATGGAACGCTTATTAATTTCGGAGGTGATTTTCCGGAGTCAGCTAAAGAAGCTTTAAGACTTGCTAAGGCCAATGGACATAAAATCTTTTTATGTACTGGAAGAAGCAAATGTCAGATAGAAGACAGATTATTAGAATTTGGATTTGACGGTTTTGTATCTGGTGCAGGTGCTTACGTCGAGTATCACGATAAAGAAGTTTTTTCTAATTACATGACCGAATCTCAGTTATCTTGTTTAATTGATTATCTTGATTCAAATGACATGATTTATTTGCTTCAATCAACAGATAGTGTTATTTCTACACAGCACTGCGCTGATACAGTACTAGCTAATTTCAAGAAGAATTTAAAAGGCGACGTACCTAAGAATGTAAAGCAAATATTCAGCAAGCAAACTATTGTTGATAGTATAAAGGATTATTGCAAGGATTATACTACTATAGAAAAAGCATGCTATTACAATGCAAATCTTTCATTAGAAGAGATTACTGAGCAGTTGAAGGCTGAGTACGATGTGACAGCCATGAGCTTTAATGATGTTCGTGATTCATCTGGAGAGATTACTGTAAAGGGCGTTACTAAGGCTTTAGGTATGGAAAAAATCGTAGAGTTTTTAGGAATGTCTCAAGAAGATACAGTAGCATTTGGCGATGGGCCTAATGATTTTGAAATGATTGAGTACGCTGGTATTGGCGTTGCTATGGGAAATGCCTCAGATGATTTAAAGGCAATTGCAGACATGGTCACTACCCATATTGCAGAGGACGGAATTTACAACGGCCTCAAAAAATTAAACTTAATATAAAAGAATTAAAGGCTAACCTTACTGGTTAGCCTTTGTCATAAATTTCTCATTATTAATGATGAATCTTTCGTGAGTACCTTTGCCTACAACAGTGTCTCCATCAAGGCATTTAACTTCAAATGTTAAGTGACGTCTGTCGATTTCTGTAAGAGTAGCCTCGCACGTGATTGTGTGGCCGATGGCACTAGGTGCATCATGTGTAATATTAACTGCAGTACCTACAGAACCTTCGCCTTCTTCAAGCTCAGGCTGAATCATTTTCCAGCAACATTCCTCCATAAGAGAAATCATTGCAGGTGTTGCAAATACATCTAAAGCACCGCTGCAGAATGTCTTGGCAGTGTTGTTTTCTGTAACAGTAGTTTGGGCTGTGCCCTTCATTCCAACTTCTAACATTATTTAATCCCTTTCCCGATCATATTGATGTGTAATCTAAGTTTAGTTATAGAGTTCCTCAAGTGAAAAATCAATAGCTAGAGAAAAGGTTTTGATTATTGTACAGTGTCGTGAGAACTTGCTGGAATAATAAATGGACTTCCAGAAAGAGGATCAGAAACAACAACACTTTCAATGCCGTATATTTCTTTAATATTTTCAGAAGTAATCACTTCATTTGGCGTGCCTTCCTTTAATAGATGACCGTTTTTCATAGCAAAAATATAGTCGCCATATTTGGAAGATAGATTTATGTCATGAAGCACCATTACAATAGTAGTTTTCTTTGTTTGATTAAGTTCCTTTAATAAATCTAGTATTTCAATTTGATATGCAATATCTAAATAAGTAGTTGGCTCATCTAAAAACAGGATGTCTGTTTCCTGGGCAAGGGCTAGAGCAATAAAAACTCGTTGACGTTGACCGCCAGATAATTCATCGATGCTTCGATCTGCCAATTCAGTAATTTTCATTGCACACATGGCTTCGTTAATGGCTTTATAGTCATCAGCAGACAGTGGAGACAAAAATTTTCTGTGTGGATAGCGTCCTCTAGATACTAATTCAGCAACCTTGATACCTTCTGGTGCTGTTAAGTTTTGAGGAAGTAATCCTATGGTCTTTGCAATCTTTTTTGAATTTATACATTTTAATGAAGTGTCATTTAATGTTATAGTGCCTTCGTTTGGTGTAAGTAGACGGCAGAAAGTTTTTAGTAAAGTGGATTTTCCGCTGCCATTGGAACCAAGAATTACACTGATTTTATTTTCAGGAATGTGAATACTGACATCATTTAAAATGTTGCCGTTTCCGTATCCAACACTTATATTGTTTGCTTTTAGTGAATTGCTCATCACAACTTACCTTTCTTATTTTGTGAGATTAATAAATAAATCAAATAAGGAGCGCCTAAAATACCTGTTACCACACCTACAGGGTAGCGTGTAAATAAGAGATATTGGCCTGTAAAATCTCCAGAAAGAACTAAGATGGCTCCAACCAATCCAGAGGAAATAATATTGGAATGGTTCCGTCCACAAAGCTTTCCTGCAATAGGACCAGATAAAAAAGCTATAGAAGAAATTGGTCCTGACACAGCGGTGGCAAAAGCAATAAGGATGACTGAGCATATTATGAGTAAGGTCCTGGTGAGATTTACATTAACACCATGAATAATTGCTGTCTGCTCGCCGATTAATAGAGATTGCATTCCATGATTTAAGGCAATAATTGTTATAAAACATATAAATACAACAAGGCCGAGAAATGGTAGTGAATCAGTGACAATACCATTTAAATTTCCATTCATCCATCGCATAGCAGTTGGCACATCATATTCTGCAGCTTTCATAATCATCCAATTAATCAGTGCCGAAAAGAAGGCTTGAAAACCTATACCTACTAGAATTAATCTGTTTGAGGAAAACTTATTCAGATAAGAGATGCGATATATTAAAGCAGCAATAAAAATGCCTGCTAAGGTAGCAATTATTGAAACTAAGTTTCTGTTTAGGTTCATAAAAAGAATGCAATATACTGCGGCAGCTGTTGAGCCTGAACTTACCCCGATGATATCAGGGCTTGCCAGTGGATTATTTAATAGAGACTGGAATACATTACCAGCCATTCCAAAAGCTATCCCACATAGCAGGGCGGCAGTAGTTCGAGGAATTCTAAATTGCATGATGAGGTTGTTTGTCTCACCATATGATAATGTTAGAAAACAAAGTCCAATAACCATTGCAAATAGCAATGCGATTTTTAATACATAAATTTGATTTCTTTTTCTTATATTCATAGGCTTTGTACCTTTGCCTTTCGAATGATGAAAACGAAAACAGGCGCACCGATTAATGCAGTCATTATTCCGGATTCAAGCTCGCCAGGGCGCCCTAAAATTCTTCCTAAAACATCTGACAATATCAGAATTGAACTTCCATAAAGTCCGCTACAAATTATTAAATGAATGTGGTTGCTTCCTATCACAAGTCTTATGAAGTGAGGTACCATCAGGCCTACAAAGCTAATAGGACCAGCTAAGGCAGTGGTGGTAGCACACAAAAAGACACCACAAAAGGCAGCGATTAAACGAGTGCGATTTAAATTTAATCCTAGTGAAATAGCGGCTTCATCTGAAAGTAGAAGTATGTTAAGATTTTCTGAAAGCAAGAGGCTAACTATAATTGATGCGATTGTTATTGGCATTATTAACAGTATATCTTCATAAGATGCACCACCAATACTTCCTATTTGCCAGAATCGATAAGTTGTCATTACGTTGGAATTTGGCATTAGTATGATATTGATAATAGATGAAAGAGCGATGCTTGTGGCAGCGCCGGCAATAGCTAGCTTTATAGGTGTTGGGCCGCTGTAGCCAGAGGATGCTAGCTTATACACTAAAATCGCTGTAATCATTCCACCTACAAATGCTAGTCCAACATAAGACAGCTTTGACTGGATATTAAAAAATGCGATTCCAAAGACAATAAAAAGCGACGCTCCGGTATTTACGCCAAGAATACTTGGGTCTGCAATAGGGTTTCGTGTTACCGATTGCATTAACACACCGGAGATGCTTAAAGATGCTCCTGCAACTAATCCAAAAAGGGTACGAGGGATTCTTGCCTGAACAACACTTACATTGTAAGCATCTATATTGCGATTTAAAATTGCATCTACCACATCAGATAAACCTACGGATTTTACTCCGTAGGTTATAGATATTACTATTGATAATGCAAGAATTAATATTCCAATAATATAGATATAGTATGGTTTTAACTTACTCATTTACTTTCTTTGCAGCCTCATTAAGTAGCGATAAATAATCATCGATAGCATATGGTATTGATAAGATTGAAGGTGTTGTTGCAGCAGCCAAAGCACTTGTTGAATCGATTAGAACAACAGCGCCGTTTTTAACAGCAGGAATTTGGCTCATAAGAGAATCTTTTTGCATAGCCTCTAAAAGACCTTCATCTCCATATACAACCATGATGTCAACATCATTTAATTGATAAGCATTTTCACGTGAGATAGTAACTGAAAAATCTTCTGTGTTATTTGCTAAATTAAGGATGCTTTCTGGTGTGGAAAGTCCTAAGTCATTTAAGTAAGCAGCTCTTGGATCGCTTGGAAGATATGCATAGAATGTACTCATATCATCCTGAGAAATCCAAAAATATCCTGCA
>JAILAV010000184.1 GCA_024681435.1 Pseudobutyrivibrio sp.
TTTGTAATGTACTTACCTGTACCAGTGTTGTTTGTAAGCATATATCCAAGATACTGAGATCCCTGATATGTAAACCACTGAACATTCTCTAAGATGATGTTCTTAGCTGTAAGCTGATTACCAGTTGCAGCATCAACCTGCTTCTGGTTGAACTCATATCTGTAGTAAAGTCCATCGTCTTCATTGTAAATCCAGTATGGCTTATTTGTGTAGTAGTATAACTGAAGTGCCTGGCAATCTTCACCCTCTGCTAAATCATTACCCTTTGCAGCAAACTTGAAGTGTGGCTCATAGTTTGCTGGTAACTCTGTATCATAACCCATCTTCTCGATACCCTTAGCGATACCGTCTGAGTTAGTGTAAAGTGTATGCTCGCCCTTACCAGTTCTGAATGCAGCACCTTTTCCCTTAGAACCTTCAAGAGTAAGTGCATTAAGGTTATCTACAAGATTCTTATCATCAATAAGTTCGAAAGCTGCTGGGTTACCACCTGCATGCATATAAATTGCATCGTACTCACTTGCAAAATATACATAATATGGACGTGAGCTACGAATGTTACCAATCTGATCTAATCCTGTGTAATCATCAAAGATAGCCATCATACGTGTAATACCACCCTCAACAACACACTCATAGATAATTCCAGCATTTTCAATACCATACTGTGGTAAGCATGCCTTTGTGTTTTCGATCATTACAGCCACTGGACGCTGTCTAGCATATTTAGCATCTGTGAACTCACCTGTTAAATAGCTGCGTACCTTTCCATCCTCTGATGTCTGCTCCCAAAAATCAGCAGAATCATCAACAGGCTCAACGTCTTCTTGCTCTACTGCTTGTGTACTATTATCAGCTGTATCTTCAGCCGCATCCTTCTTGCCACAAGCAATTAATGATGTGGCCATTGTAAGCACAAGTAAAGCGGATACTAATTGTTTTTTCATAGATTAGTGTCTCCTTCTTATTAGTTTCGAGAGATATTTAGTATCTCTAAAATCTCTCTTTGTTTTTCTTCCATGATAGATGCATCAGTATCTGTCATGTGATCAAACCCAAATAAATGTAACATACTATGGGCTATAAGAAAAGCATATTCCCTTAGATTAGAATGACCATATTCCTCTGCTTGTTTGTAGATTCGAGGAATGTTCAAAACTATATCTCCAAGAATTACTTCTCCAGTCTCAGGATTAAATAAATCATCATTTTCTTCAATTGAAGAAAAATCACCAGGTTCTTTATATTCTATCATAGGGAATGAAAGAACGTCAGTAGGTGAATCTATTTCTCTAAACTCTTTATTGATAGTTTGGATGCCCTCATCATCAGTTAATGTAATACTGACTTCTGCTTCAAAAGGGAACTCCATATAATCTATAGCTGTATTAACAACATCCTTTGCTATCTTCTCATAGTCAAAGTCAAATTTTACATCATATTCACTTTCAATATATATTGTCATGCTAATATGTCCTCGTTTGCAAGTATTTCACGAATTGTAAGGAACTGATTCATAGTAAGTCCTGAATTATCATAAAATCCTTTTTGTGAAAGCTCATTAATAGTTTGGTAAATAACCATATTTTGATTCCAGGAGCTACTCATGGAATCTGAATCAAATAACTCAACCTTTGTAACTACAGAATCAACCATATGAACAATAGCTGATTCTTTGGAACTAGGTAAAGACACGATTCCACCATATTCAGAAAGAATTTGGATTACATCATACGGAAAACAGTGATTATTAGCAATTTTTATTGCATTGTCGATCATTGGTTCCCCTTCGATTTTACCTAATCTGTAATAATATCCTGCGCAAGCAGCTAAATCTGCATTAGCATTAATAGCAAGTGCGCATTTTTTAGATAGTCTAGATAAGCGTGAGGCATGCTTAAATTCTATTGAAGAAAACTTACGAATTTCATTATACAACACATACTCTTCATCTAGGAAGTCTTCGTAAGCAATTGCTTGCGACATTTGAACCGACTTGTATAAAAATGGCAATGTACAAACTGCTACTACACATGCAATAACACCAGCACCAAGGCCATATACAAATACAGAAAATGTAAGCTCTAAGTAATTAAAATAATAGAAAATAATTGAAATTAGCGTGGTTACCGAAAATAAAAGAACCATGCCATAGAGTTTCTGAAGAACCTCTCCCTCTTTCAAAAAATGTGAAATAAGTCCGCCAAATAAAACCATTGTAACGTAACATAAAACCATGTATACGCTGTAATCCCAACATAATGATGTAATAATAACTAAATAGAGACTTAATGAATTAGTTAAACTATCATCAAATACTGCACTTGCAATAATAGGTAAAACTATTAGAGGTGCAAAAAAGTTTGGAGCAAAGTTGCTACAAAGGATTGTAATAGCCCATTCTAACAGCACTACAAAAGTAATCTTACCATAAGAAATGTAGTTGTATTCAGGTAGTTTATTTTCTAATCTTCTCCTGATTAAAAGTAAAATAAAATGGCAAAAGAAGACGATGTTGATGGCATTAATACAAATATATTTATCAATTAATACTGAAGCTAATGAACATAGCAAAGTGTTAGATAATATAAAAATCAATGCCATGATCAAAATATAAACAATCCGTATTGTGGAAAATCTATTTGTTTGTCTCATTATTTTGCCCTTTTATTTTTATTCTCACTTCTTTTCTCATGCTTTTCGTAAGCATTAACAATTTTTTGTACTAATGGATGTCTAACAACGTCCTTTGAATCCAAAGTACAAATTTTAATATCCTCGATATTTTTAAGAACTGACATAGCATCATCAAGACCGGATTTCACTCCAGTAGGAAGATCTTTTTGGGTTTTATCTCCTGTAATAACTGCCTTTGAACCAAAACCTATTCTAGTCAAAAACATCTTCATTTGAGCTGGTGTAGTATTTTGAGCCTCATCAAGAATAATAAATGCATTATCTAAAGTACGTCCTCTCATATATGCAAGAGGCGCAACTTCGATAAGCCCCTTTTCCATATTTCTCTGGAATGATTCTGCACCCATAATCTGATACAAAGCATCATAAAGAGGACGAAGATATGGATCTACTTTACTTTGCAAATCTCCCGGAAGAAAACCTAACTTCTCTCCTGCTTCAATTGCAGGACGAGTAAGAATAATCCTTGAAACCTCTTCATTTTTAAAAGCTGTAATTGCCTTTGCCATAGCAAGATATGTCTTACCAGTACCGGCAGGGCCTACGCCAAATACAATCATATTATTTGTGATTGCATCAACATATTTTTTCTGACCAAGTGTTTTAGGAGCAACAGGCTTTCCTGTAGTTGTATGACAGATTATTTCGCCTCTTGCTTCAGAAACATCATGGCTTTCTATTTTTTCTTGTTCGATTGACATAATATAATTAACATCCTGTATTGTAATAGTATTGCCTTTTTTAGAAAGGGATAAAAGTTCATCAACGATAATCACTGCATGTTCTACGTGATCTTTTTCGCCTATAACTTTTATAGAGTCATCTCTAGGAATAAATGAAATATCCATCCCTTTTTCAATGGCTTTAATATTTTTATCAAATTGACCAAATATGTTGTCAATATGTTCCGCAGGAATCGTAATACTTAAAGAAAAATCACTCATTTTATTCAACAATATCAATTATAAGTTTCATGTGGTCGCATTTATCTGGAGAAATAACTGTGGCTTTCTCAATTAACTCTTTTGCATTTTCGATTTTATTTTTATCGTTTGCATGAATATAACAAATTGGCTCACCTTTCTTTACTGTATCACCAACTTTTTTATTAAGAACAATACCAACAGCCATGTCGATAACATCATCAAATGTTTCTCTTCCGCCGCCAAGAGACATAGAAGCAAGACCAAATGATTCCGCCTTTAATGCATGAACATAACCATCTTCTTTAGCTTCTACAGGTACTATAATAGAAGCTGGTTTGAAGTTTGATAAATCCTTAGCGTAATTTGAATTACCTCCTTGAGCCTCAATAAACTCAATGAACTTATTAAAAGCTCTTCCTGAAGAAACAGCATCTTCCATAAGTTTACGAGCCTTTGCTTTATCTGTCTCAATTTCAGAAAAGACTATCATCTGTGAGCCAAGCTCATATACAACTTCCATTAAATCCTCAGGCCCATTACCTTTAAGTGCATTGATAGCTTCGATTACCTCGAGATCATTTCCAACAGCATAACCTAAAGGCTCATCCATATTTGTAAGTATTGCAGCTATCTTCTTTTTAGCTCTTTTTCCGATATCAACCATTGATTTTGCAAGCTCAAGAGCATTTTCCTTATTCTTCATAAATGCGCCATCACCCACTGTAACATCAAGAACAATTGCATCTGTTCCTGCAGCAAGCTTCTTTGACATAATAGAACTTGTAATTAAAGAAATCTCGTCAACAGTAGCTGTAACATCGCGAAGCGCATAAAGCTTCTTATCTGCAGGTGCAAGATTCTTTGACTGACCTGTAACAGCTATTTTGATGTCATTAACCTGTCTTGTAAACTCCTCCTCAGAAAGAGAAACATTAAAACCTGGAAAAGCTTCAAGCTTATCAATAGTACCACCTGTATGGCCAAGTCCTCTACCGCTCATTTTAGCTACAGGAACTCCTATAGAAGCAACAATAGGTCCAAGAACAAGTGTAACCTTATCACCTACACCTCCAGTTGAATGCTTATCAATTTTTACACCATCTATTGATGATAAATCCAAAATATCTCCGGAATAACTCATAGCCATTGTTAAATCCAATCGCTCTCTAACGTTCATTCCTTTAAAATAAATAGCCATAAGCAAAGCGGAAATTTGATAATCAGGAATTTCACCATGTGTGTAGCCCTCGATTACCTCATAAATCTCTTCCGTAGTAAGCTCCTGGCCTAACTTTTTCTTCTCAATAACATCATACATTCTCATAGAAAGAAAACCTCTTTATAACTTATTTTCTATTTGTGGTAAGGCTCGTTATTCATAATTCGCATACTGCGATAAATCTGTTCTAGTAAAATTACACGCATAAGCTGATGTGGAAAGGTCATTTTCGAAAATGAAATTTGAGAATTACTGCGAGCCATCACTGAGTCAGACAGGCCAAGTGATCCTCCAATAACAAAAACGAAACTACTATTACCAGCTACACTAAGATTTTCAATATATTTGGAAAAAGCCACAGAATCATGTTGCTTTCCAAGAATAGCAAGGGCAATGACATAATCTCTGTCTTTTACATGTTTAAGGAGACGTTCGCCCTCTTTATCCTTGACTATATTAATTTCTGTATCTGAACAGTTTTCGGAAGTCTTCTCATCAGCAACTTCGATAATATCTAAAGAACAGTATTTTGAAAGTCTTTTAGAGTACTCTGAAATGGCATCTCTATAGAACTTTTCTTTTATTTTACCTACACATAGAATTTTAACATTCATGAGATATATTTTAGACCATTTATTAGATTTAAACAATAAAAGAATAAACTAAAAGACACGCCTGCGGTGACGTGTCTTTCAAAGGGAGAATAATGTTATGAAAAATGTATCTCTTAATGAGATGATGATATGATACTAATTAATTATGTACAATTAGAGTATTAAATGTGAAAATTCTGTTAAATTTTATGGCTGGTAAATATAATTGCCCCTATAAACAGGACTGGCATTGCCATTTTCATCAACAATTGCCACGGATAATACACTGGCCCCTTCTAGAATTGGAAACGGATCCATATATTGAATACCATTTTCCACCGGATCGCTTCCATCCCATGTATAGAAAGCCGTGCAACCCTCTGGTACATCAATTGTAATCATTATCTTCTCTGAATATACGCCATCAGTTGGAGATACAACTGGCATAGAAAGCTCATGATGCTTGATTGTGTATTCAGCAGTTGCAATTTCAGAGTATTCTCCATCTTTATTTTGAGTAGCAGCCTTTATAGTAGTGGTTCCTTCAGTAAGCTCAATAGGTTTATTGTATAGCTTTCCTGATGTAACAGGATTTTTACCGTTTAGAGTGTAAAAAATCTGATAGTCTCCATTTGTTGTAAGCTGAACTAACAAATCTTCATCATATTCTCCTGATTCATAGCTAAAACCAGGTGGTAACATAATATAAGCACTAATAAGCTGTGCGATTTCGTCATTTGGAGGATTCTTAGCTAATTCTTTAATACTTTCTGTATCTCCAGACTCATCATAAACGCTTAAAAGATATGAATAAATCTTTTTGTTAGTAGAATCTAATTCAATAGCTTTTTTTAGCATCAAAACTGCATTATCGTAATCTTTGATTCGATAATACATCCTTCCAAGACCGTAAATAGCCTCAAATGATGATTCATCTAATGAATAAGCCTCTTCATAATAACCTAATGCTTTTGCATACTGAAATTGATTTTCTGCATCTACAGCCTTATTCATTGCATAATCGTAATTATGTGTCCCCAAGTAAGGAAGAATCATACACGATGCAATAATAGCTATACAAACTACAGCACAAAAAATAATAATACAGATTTTTTTAGTAAAAACGGTCTTTAGTAGTTCTATGTATTTATTTGTTGGCTTAGTTTGAGTTTTAGTCTCCTGCAAAATGACAGGCGCTTCAGTCATTTTATAAACGCCTGAAGCAAACTTGTCATCTTTAGCTTTGTCCTTATCCTCAACGACTTTAATTAATAACTCTTCTTCAAAAACATTGTAATCTGGCACAAGCTGAATAGACTCCCCACATTTTGGGCAGTACATTAATCCATTTTCAATTTCTTCGCCACATTTTTTACAAATCATTTTAGAATAGTCCTGTTATTATTCCTTCATCTGTAACATCGATATTATTAGCTGCTGGAGCCTTAGGAAGGCCTGGCATAGTCATGATATTTCCTGTTACAGCAACAACAAATCCAGCGCCTGCAGAAGCATATACTTCACGAACATTTAAAGTAAAGCCTTCTGGTCTACCAAGTAATGTAGCATCATCTGATAAAGAGTACTGAGTTTTCGCCATACATACTGGGAAATCAGACATTCCAAGCTCTGTAATTCTCTTTAATTCTCTCTCAGCCGCTGCTGAATATGTTACATCTTTTGCTCCGTAAATTTCGGTTGCAATAGTCTTAATTTTATCTTTTAAAGATAATGAATCATCGTATAGAGGCTTGAAGTTACTTTCTTTTTCATCTAATACCTGAAGTACCTTCTTAGCAAGGGCAACGCCGCCTTCGCCACCTTTTTCCCATACTTCAGAAAGAGCAAACTCACATCCTCTAGATTCACAAAATTCCTTAACATAGTTTGTTTCAGCTTCTGAATCAGTAACAAAAGAATTAAGTGTTACTACAACTGGAACATTATACTTTTGTAAGTTCTCAATGTGCTTTTCAAGATTCACAATACCTTTCTTTAAAGCATCAAGGTTTTCTGTAGTTAAATCTGTTTTTGCTACACCACCATTATATTTAAGGGCTCTGACAGTTGCTACAAGCACAACTGCATCCGGCTTTAAGCCAGCCATTCTACATTTGATATCGAAGAATTTTTCTGCTCCTAAATCTGCACCAAATCCAGCTTCAGTAATTGTAATGTCAGCAAGTTTCATAGATGCTTTAGTTGCGCGAACAGAGTTACATCCGTGTGCAATATTAGCAAATGGACCACCGTGAACAATTGCTGGGGTATGCTCTAATGTCTGAATTAAGTTTGGCTTTAATGCGTCCTTAAGAAGTGCAGCCATTGCACCAGTCGCCTGCAAATCATCAGCTGTAACTGGTTTATTATCAAATGTATATCCAACAATAATTCGACCCAATCTCTTCTTTAAATCCTGCATATCATCTGCGAGACAAAGAATTGCCATAATCTCAGATGCAACTGTAATAACAAAATGATCTTCTCTAACCATTCCGTCTGCTTTTGCACCTAATCCAACAACCACATTACGAAGTACTCTATCGTTCATGTCTAGACATCTCTTCCAAACAATCTGTCTAGGGTCGATTCCTAGAGTGTTACCCTGTTGAATATGATTATCAAGCATTGCAGCAAGTAAATTATTAGCCGAAGTAATTGCATGAAAATCACCTGTAAAATGAAGATTTAAATCCTCCATCGGTACAACCTGGGCGTATCCGCCTCCTGCAGCACCACCTTTAATACCGAAGCAAGGTCCTAAGGATGGCTCTCTAAGAGCTAAACAAGCCTTTTTACCAAGTACACCCATGGCTTGTCCCAAGCCAACTGATGTTGTAGTCTTTCCCTCTCCAGCTGGTGTAGGATTAATGGCAGTTACTAAAACAAGTTTTCCATCAGGATTACTTTCAACTCTTGCCAGTAATTCATCGGATAATTTAGCCTTATACTTTCCGTAATACTCTAAATCATCCTCTGTAATACCAAGTGATGCAGCAACATCCTTGATATGTGCCATTTTTGCTTCTTGAGCGATTTGAATGTCTGTCTTCATTTAAATGACTCCCTTTTATTGTGCGTTTATTAGTTCTTCAAACTCCGAGATGGACATACGAATTTCTCTAGGTTTAGTACCCATCTCAGGACCTACAACACCTGCTTCAGCAAGTTGGTCCATAATTCGTGCAGCCCTATTAAAGCCAATTCTAAAGTTTCTTTGCAAATAGCCAATAGAACCTTTTTGGTTTTCTATAACAAGGCGTCCTGCTTCAACAAATAACTGATCTCTAGAATTGTCAGGTTCTCCAGAAATCGATATTGAACCAGAAGCGCTCTCAGAGTTTTGAATTTGAGTCTCTATATCTGAATTATAATCGGCAGCTTCATTATTATTTTTTAAGAAATCAACAACAGCGCTAACTTCCTCATCGCTAACAAATGCGCCTTGGATACGAACTGGTTTTGAAAGATTTTGAGGCGCATACAACATATCACCATTACCAAGTAAATCTTCTGCACCATTCATATCAAGAATAACTCTCGAATCATTACCTGATGAAACTGAAAAGGCAATTCGAGAAGGAACATTTGCTTTAATTAAACCTGTAATTACATTAACAGTAGGCTTTTGAGTTGCAATGATTAAGTGAATACCAGCAGCTCTGGCAAGCTGTGCCAAACGAACAATAGAATCCTCTACATCCGCAGCAGCAACCATCATCAAATCCGCAACCTCGTCAAGTATGATTACAAGCTGAGACATTCTATTACGTTTTTCTTCAGGAATGTCCTCTGGCAAAGTGTTACTTTCAACTTTTTCATTAAAGCCCTCGATATTACGAACACCAGCTTTTGCTAATAACTCGTATCTATCTGTCATTTCTTTAACTGCCCAATGAAGAGCTCCAGCAGCTTTCTTTGCATCAGTAATAACTGGCAATAATAAATGTGGAATGCCATTATAAACTGAAAGCTCTACCATTTTAGGGTCAACCATAATCATTTTAACTTCCTCTGGAGAAGCATGATATAAAATACTCATGATTATAGTATTTATACAAACTGATTTACCTGAGCCAGTAGCACCGGCAATAAGTAAATGTGGCATTTTTTCAATATTTCCAACGATAACACTACCTGAAATATCTTTACCAACACAGAATGATATCTTAGATTTGGCATTCTTGAATTCTTTAGAAGATACAAGTTCCTTAAAGCCAACCATTGATTTAACTTTATTTGGTACCTCGATACCAATGGCTGATTTTCCAGGAATTGGAGCTTCTATTCTAACATCAGTAACTGCCATATTAAGCTTAATATCATCTGATAAATTAACAACCTTAGATACACGTGTACCTTCGGCAATTTCTAGCTCATATCTAGTAACAGAAGGTCCTAAAGTAACTTCTGTTACATTGGCCTGAACGCCAAAATTTCCAAGAGTTCGCTGTAACTTACCAGCCATCTCCTGTAAGTAATCCTTTGAATCTCCACCATTTTTCTTTGCATCCTTAAGAAGGGAAAGAGGTGGGAATTTATAAGGTTTATTAGATTTCTTTTTATCAGCATCAATAGTTGCTCTAAGTGATTCTGATGACTTCTCAATCTCATCTGCAGACGATGCAGATGGTTTAGCTCTACGAGAAACAGGCTCAGTTTCAACCTCTGGAGTTGGTGGAACAACTGGCTCTATAACTGGTTCTGGAGTATTAATTACAGGAGCAACCCTAATAGGCTCAACCACAGGTTTCTCTTCAACAGGTGCTACTGGAGTCTCAACATTCTTAAAAGCATGAGTACTCTTAGACTTTTTCTCACCAGAACGTAATCTGTGACGACTAGTATTAGTAACCTCAACGTCTGAATCACCTTCAGCAATGTTAAATTTAATTTCATTTACACCATCATTTGATGTAGAAGTCTCTGTATAATTAGGTATAAGTGTAGTGTCACTAGTGATACCAGTACGTTTTCTATCTCTTCTATTGCCATCAGTAGCATTAATTTGCTCTAATTCAAGAGCTTTATCTTCACTTATTTTATCTAAAATAGCCTGTCTATCAGAATTATATCTTGTCTGATTAGCCTCGCGTTCTAATAATTGTCGTTCTCTTCTTGCACGACGCTTTGCAGCCGCTCTATCAGCATGAATTCTTGAAGACTGCTGAACTCTATCAAAAGCAAATCTTTCGATTATTATAATAACGCATACAACCATTATAATAATGTCTATTAAATATGCTCCTAGGAGTCCAAAACTATCAAATATGGCAAAAACAATGGCAGCACCAATCAAGCCTCCACCTGTATGACTCTCCTTTGCATACTCAAAAGCATCTAAAGGTGATAATATTTCCTGTCCATGTATTATTAATTCAACAAAAACTCCAATAAAAATTAATAATACAGCGCCAGCAACAACCTTTGCAATTGCCACTTTATTACCGTAGTTAGAAATAATGAAAAATGCAGAAAATACAACCATAAAAGGTAGTACATACTGAATTATTCCAAAAACACCAAAAAGAAGGTTCGCAATTCCATTGCCAACCATTCCACCGAATCCAAAATTACTTATGCAAAGTAAAATGCATACAACTAAAGAACCCCAAAGGATAATCTCCTTTGAAGAATCTTCAAAAAATGGATCCTCAAATTCTATTTCAGTTGTAGTTTTAGTTCTACTGTTTTTAGTAGAGCTCTTTTTTGTAGTATTGTTTTGGGATTTTTTTGTATTTGATTTTCTTTTAGAATTATTCGTCCCTTTTGTTGCCAAGTTATAACCTCATACATTCAAAAGAGAATAGATTATACTATTCTCTTTTGTAAAATTCTATTTATTAACCTATTAAATAGTTATAAATATTTTCGTATTTTTCTTTTTGGACAGACCAAGAATAGTTCTTGTTCATTCCTCTTTCGATTATCTTATTCCATTGAGCTTTCTTTTCAAAATAAATGTATTTACTGTAGTTGACAGTATTAAGCAGTTCATCGCCATTATAATTAGCAAATGAGAAGCCATCACCAGTTTTCATATATTCATTATAGGCTTCAACTGTATCACTAAGACCACCAGTCTCACGCACAATCGGAACAGTGCCGTATCTAAATGAAATAAGCTGTGTCAAACCACATGGTTCAAATCTTGATGGCATCAAGAAAGCATCGGCAGCTGCGTAAAGCTTATGTGCTAAATTGTCATCATAACAAATATTTGCTGAAATCTTTTCTGGATATTTCCAAGCATAATGTCTAAACATATTTTCATATTTAGACTCGCCTGTACCAATGACAACAAGCTGCGTAAAATCATCAACAATGCCTTCAATGCAATAATTAATTAAATCCAGGCCTTTTTGATCAGTTAGACGTGAAATCAAACCAATCATATACTTTTTAGCATCTACTTCTAAGCCTAAATCTGCCTGTATTTTTGTCTTATTAATCTTTTTAAATTTACGGAAATTGGATACATCAAAATTCTTGTAAATCTTTTTGTCGGTAGCTGGATCATAGACATTATTATCTATACCATTAACAATTCCTTGCATATCATAATGACGAGAACGTAATAATCCATCTAAACCTTCGCCATAATATGGCATCTGAATTTCATCACAGTACTTTGCTGAAACTGTAGTGATGTAATCAGCGTAAACCAAACCACCCTTAAGCATATTTCCGCATTTTTTGTATTCAAGCTTATCGGTTGTAAATAAATTCATAGATAAACCTGAAATACCTGCAACAGTCTTTATATCCCACATACCTTGGAATTTAAGGTTGTGGATTGTCATAACAGACTTCATTCCCCAGAAGAACTGGTCACCCTGAAAATCATTCTTAAGGTAAACAGGAATAAAGCCAGTTTGCCAGTCGTGACAATGAATAAGATTAGGCTGAAAACCTATAAGTGGAAGCATTGAAAGAACTGCTTTATCAAAATAGATAAACTTTTCAAGATCCCATCTATCTTCCGAGTATGGATAAAAACAGTCGAAATATTCCTGATTATCGATGAAATAAAAAATAACTCCATCTAATTCATACTCAAAGACACCAACATATTTAGCTCCAACAAGTGGACCCATGTTCATTTGGAAACTAGTTAAAAACTTGAAATCTTTCTTATATTTTTCAGGGATAAAAGAATAGTATGGTAATACCACTCTTACATCAAAATAGTCCTTACAAAACTCTTTCGGAAGTGCCCCACATACGTCTGCTAGACCGCCAGTTTTAACAAAAGGCACGCATTCGCTAGCAGCGAAAAGTATCTTATTCATAATTTTCAACCCCTCAATTATTTTGTCTTACTCGTCCCAGTTGTGATATACGTTCTGAACGTCATCATCTTCATCTAGAAGATCAAGAATCTTATTAATCTTATACAAATCCTGCTCATCTGAAAGCTCAACATATGTCTGAGGAATCATTGTAACCTCAGCGTTTGCCATAGGAATCTTTTCAGCCTCAAGAGCCTCTCTTACAGCTGAAAAATCATCTGGAGCAGTGTAAATCTCGAAGCAATCATCTTCTTCAGCAAAATCTTCTGCGCCTGCATCAAGAGCAATCATCATCAAATCATCTGCATCTATAGAGCATTCTTCTTTAGAAATGATAATCTGCCCCTTATTGTCAAACATGAAAGATACGCAACCAGGTGTACCAATGCTTCCGCCACCCTTTGTGAAAGCGTTACGTACGTTAGCTGCTGTTCTATTTCTATTATCTGTAAGGCAATCTACAATGATAGCTGTTCCATTAGGACCATAGCCTTCATATGTAACTATCTCATAATTTACAGCATCTGCGTTACCAGCTGCCTTCTTAATACCACTTTCGATTGTGGCATTTGGAACGTTATTAGCCTTAGCTTTAGCGATAACATCACGAAGTTTTGAGTTATTGTTAGGGTCTGGACCACCCTCCTTAACTGCTACAGCGATCTCACGACCAATTATTGTAAAAATCTTTCCCTTTGCAGCATCATTCTTTTCTTTTTTGTGCTTAATATTAGCAAATTTTGAATGTCCTGACATAAAAATTATTACCTCTTTTCTATTCTGAATCTAAGAAATTATATCAAATCACGCCCTTTTATTCAACGTGCCTTTTCCTTCTAACGTAAACGCTTCCGATAACTTTATCCTCAACATTTTTAATGTAAAATATAAAATTATCATCCTCCAAAGTAAAAGATGTACCATCTTCAGGTATCTTTCCATATAAAGATATTAAATATCCGTTTAATGTCTCATAATCCTCCGAAAGCATAGTTCCCAAGATTTCATAAACATCTTCTAAAGTGGTGCTACCTTCCATTAAGAATGAATCTTCTGTTTTAACTTCGATGGAGTTTTCCTCTTCATCATGCTCATCCTCAATATTTCCAACAATTTCCTCTAAAATATCCTCCAAAGATAGTAAGCCGGAAACCTGACCATACTCATCAACAACAATTACCATATGACGCTTTTTAGATTGCATCTTCGCAAATAACGTGTTGATTCCATGAGTCTCTGGAATAAACTCTGCAACAGAAAGTAGACCTTGCAAATCCTTAACCTTTAAATTATCAATATCCTTGTCGTAAAACATAAGGATATCTTTGATATGGAGAATACCGATTATATTATCTAATTCCTCAATATAAACCGGATAACGGCTCATATTATTCTCATTAATAAAGCTTATAGCCTCTCTAACAGTTGATTCTCCATTGATTGCAACGATATTTTTGCGATGAGTCATTATATCTTTAGCATCAGTATCAGAAAATTCAAAAATATTTTGAATCATTGCTGCTTCCGAAGCCAAAATATTGCCATCTTCATGACCTTCATTTACCAAAGAAATAACATCTTCTTCAGTAATATTCTCCTGTTTTGAACGCCTATAAATAACAATAGGGACAATAACAAACTCAATAATAGCTACAATTACAAATAATGCCAAAATATAGGGATTCGCCCCGTCTTCCATAAAAACTCCTTTCGATGTTTCCTTCTACGTATTACACTATATATTATACCTAAAGAAAAAAGACTAAACAATATAGTGTTTAGTCTTTACTCTTCACCTTTTGATTCAGTTGATTCTTGTGATTCTCCTGTTTCATCCGATTCCTTAGTTTCCTTTGAAACAGCGTCTAAATCAACTTCTTCTAAATCAATATTTGATAAGTCCTTTGGTTCGTCTTTGTCTTTTTGAGCTTTAGCTGGTTCTGTTTTATCATCAGCAGTACCAATATAAAACTCTCCATTTTGCATATCAAAAAGATTAAGAACTTCCATTCCAAATACATCATGCATATAAGAATAGATTTCTTTATTGTTAATTTCACGATTATGTTTTCTAATAACATTTTTCTTAAGCTGTACTCGAACGTCCTTAATCCAAGAAGTGATTTCCTCAGCTTCTGAGGAATTTGTACGAAGCTTTCCGTAGCAAAAGTCCATTGTCGCAAGCATAAGTTCGCGATTTACTTCTTCAGTTTGCTTTGGAACCTCTAATAGTTCGTCCTCGTCTTGAGCGATTCTTTCGTTACACTCTTCAAGCAAGCGCTTATCGTCATCTAACTTCTTAGAGACAAGGTCTGATGTACCCTCCATATTAGACATAACAGAGGACATTAGATTTTCCTTAACCTTCTTTAAATCTTTTAGCTCTTGCTTTAATTCAGCCTCTCGCTTAAGTAATTCGTTTTCCTTTGCTTCAAGACTTTTCACTTCTTCAGGCTTTCCGCCAAGAGCAAAGAGTCTGTGCCATTTCTGGTCTAAGATAAGCATAGGAACCTTTATTTTTGAAAGCGCAGCAGAAAAATCCTTTTCAGCCATATACTCACCTACTTTTTATGCTGTGAAATATTATAAGATAACTGCATTAAACTATCTGATAGATGAACATTTTCAATGACAACATCAGGTATATCATCTAAATCTACATGAGCAAAATTCCAAATAGCATGAACTCCTAAGCTCACAAGCTTTAAAGCTGTAGACTTAGCATTTTGCTTAGGAAGTGTAAGTGCTGCAATTTCCACATCATTATTTTTAATAAAATCCGGAAGCTCCTCTAGCATCTGAACCGGCAAATCTCTAACCATTTTGCCCTTTAATTCTGGATTAACATCAAAAAGTCCGATAATCTTGAAACCTACACGCTCAAATTTAACATATCCAGCGATAGCCTGTCCTAAATTCCCGGCACCAATTACAATGACATTATGAGTGTCATTAACACCTAAAATATTGCCGATTTCGTCATGTAAATATGCAACATTGTAACCGTAACCCTGTTGACCAAAGCCACCAAAATTATTTAAATCCTGTCTAATCTGAGATGCTGTAACGTGCATACGTTTACTCAAATCATTTGATGAAATTCTTTCAACGCCATCATCTAAAAGCTCACCTAAATATCTATAATATCTA
Source organism: Pseudobutyrivibrio sp. (assembly GCA_024681435.1). GTDB lineage: Bacteria > Bacillota > Clostridia > Lachnospirales > Lachnospiraceae > Pseudobutyrivibrio. The sequence continues at coordinate 15,878 of JAILAV010000184.1, forward strand.
GGAAGTCTTCTGATAACTGCTTGTGAAATCTGTTTATCCAAACTAAGTGCCTCCTAATTGAAATCGTAAGTTAATTATAAAATCCCTATAAAACTATGTCAAGATTTTAACAAACATCTGTTTATATTACAAATTTAGCTCTTCCCAATTTTCATATAACTTTGCAAGCTTATCATCAATTTCTTTCTGCTTAGCAGTAAGCTCGTTAAGCTTTGCCGAATTAGTCATGTTCTCTGGCTTTAAGAACTCTTCGTCTGTCTTAGCTTTTTCGTTTTCAAGCTTTTCTATTTCTTCTTCAACCTTGTTAATTTTGTTTTGAAGTTTACGCTTTTCAGCTTCAATTCTTTTTTGCTCTTTGAAATCAAGCTTTGCTGCTGATTCATTTGAGCTTTGAGATGCCCCAGAAATAGATAACTCATTGCCAAAAAACTGCTCTTTTTTTTTAAGATAGTCATCATAATTCCCAAGATACTTTACAAATTTACCATCTGTAAGCTCTAAAATGATGTTCGCAGTTCTATTAACAAAATATCTGTCATGACTAACATATAAAAGTGTACCATCATATTCATTAAGCGCATCTTCTAATCGTTCTTTAGAATCCATATCCAAATGGTTTGTTGGCTCATCCAAAATCAAGAAATTAGATTTTGAAAGCATAAGCTTAGCAAGAGAAACTCTTCCTCTTTCACCACCGGAAAGCTCACTGATTCTTTTAAACACATCATCTTCAGTGAACATAAAAGCAGCCAAAGTATTTCTAACCTTAGTTTCAGTAAGGAATGGATATGAATCATGTAATTCGCTAAATACGGTGTTGCTTTCTGTAAGACCTTGCTGTTCCTGATCGTAGTAGCCAACAGTAACATTAGCACCAAATCTAATTTCACCTGATTCAAAATCAGTTAATCCGTTTATACACTTAAGGATTGTTGTTTTACCAGTACCATTATCACCAAGAATAGCAATTCTATCACCTTTATGAACCTCAAAAGACAAATCAGTGAATATATTTTTATCCTGGTATGACTTAGTTACATGGGAAAAATCAAGTACATCCTTGCCACTTTCCTTTTCAACTTCAAGTGTAAGGCGCATTCCTTCTCTATCTTTATCAGGCGCATCCATAACTTCCATTTTATCAAGAAGCTTCTTGCGGCTTTCTGCTCTTTTAATAGATTTTTCTCTATTAAAAGACTGCAATTTATCTATTACTGCTTTCTGGTGCTCAATTTCTTTTTGTTGCTTTTCATAAGAACGCTCATAAGAAAGTTGATATATAGCTTTTTGTTCCACAAAGGCAGAATAATTTCCAGTGTATACATTTGTCTTTCCATAAGATAAATCCACTACATGATCTACGATTTTATCTAGGAAATATCTATCATGGGCAACAATAACAACTGCACCCTTATAAGAAGACAAATATCCTTCTAACCAAACAATAGAATTTAAGTCCAAATGATTTATAGGCTCATCAAGAAGTAATAAATCTGGCGAAGAAGCCAATAATCTACCTAAGCTAACACGTGTTTTTTGACCACCTGAAAGCTCATTCATGCTTTTATTAAATTCACTTTCGGAAAAACCTAAGCCCTTAAGAATACCAATGGCTTCAGAACGAAATGTATAACCACCATTTAAATCAAACTGATGCTGAAGTTTATGGTAATTATCCATAAATGATGCCATATCATCAGAAGAAATAGAGCTCATAAGCGCTTCCATTTCTGCCAAACGTCTTTCCATGGATAATAAATCTTCTCTTGCATTTAAAACAGTATCTAAGATATTAGTCCCATAATAGTCTTCCTGATACTGGGCTAAGTATCCAAAGGTAGCATCTTTTTTAAGAGTAACTTCACCTTCGTCAGCTGGTAACTCACCTATAATAATCTTTAGCAAAGTAGATTTACCAGTACCATTATTTCCAACTATGGCAACTTTTGAATGCTCTTCCACTGTGAATGTAGCATCACTTATTACCCTATCTTCACCAAAGGACTTATATATGTGTGAAACATTTAATAACATACCTATACCTTAAAAAATGCGCCTGACAATAATGCCAGGCGCCACATTAAATCTAGTTTACTGAACATCCTTGATAGAGAAGCTAATACGTCCCATCTTATCCTTGCCAAGGCAAACAACCTTAACAGTATCACCAAGTGTTAGAACATCCTCTACTCTATCAATTCTCTCCTTAGCAATCTTAGAAATGTGAACCATTCCTTCTTTACCAGGAGCGAACTCGATGAATGCACCGAATTCTTTTATGCTGACAACCTTACCAGTAAGAATCTGGTCTTTTTCAAAATCTGTTGTGATGATTTCAATCATCTTCTTAGCTTCATCCATTTTTGCAGCATCTGTACCGCAGATAGATACGTTGCCATCATCTGTAATATCAATCTTAACATCGCATCTTGCAATGATTTCGTTGATTGTCTTTCCACGCTGGCCAACAACATCACCAATCTTCTCTGGATCAATTGAAAGCTGGATAATCTTTGGAGCATACTCGCCAACCTGTGGACGTGGCTCAGCGATAGCCTTGCTCATGCAGTTGTCCATGATGAAGAATCTAGCTTCACGGCAACGAGCAATAGCACCTTCAACAATTGGACGTGTAAGACCGTGAATCTTAATATCCATCTGGATAGCTGTGATACCTTCTTTTGTACCTGTAACCTTGAAGTCCATATCTCCGAAGAAATCCTCAAGACCCTGGATATCTGTAAGAAGTACAAAATCATCATCTGTATCGCCTGTAACAAGACCGCAAGAAATACCTGCAACCATTGCCTTAATTGGAACACCAGCAGCCATAAGCGACATACATGATGCACAAGTAGATGCCATTGATGTAGATCCGTTTGACTCAAAAGTCTCAGATACGGCACGAATTGCATATGGAAACTCTTCTGGAGTAGGAAGTACTGGAAGAAGTGCTCTTTCTGCAAGTGCGCCGTGACCGATTTCACGACGTCCTGGACCACGTGATGGCTTTGTCTCGCCTACAGAGTATGCAGGGAAATTATAGTGGTGCATGTATCTCTTTTCAGTAACAAATGCATCTAAACCATCAATCTTCTGTGCCTCAGAAAGAGGAGCAAGTGTAACTACATCACAAATCTGTGTTTGACCACGAGTGAACATAGATGAACCATGAACACGTGGAATAATATCAACTTCTGCAGCAAGTGGACGAATCTGATTAATCTCACGACCATCTGGACGCTTATGATCCTTAAGAATCATCTTACGTACTGTCTTCTTTTCGTACTGATAAATAGCCTCGCTAAGAACAGCAAGCCATTCCTCATTATCAGCAAATGCCTCTTCAAGACGCTCTGTAATCTGACGGATGTTCTCCTCACGAACCTGCTTCTCATCTGTAAATACAGCCTCTTCCATCTCTGTAGGAGGAACGATTTCCTTCATCTTAGCAAAAAGCTCTTCTGGAATAGCGCATGACGTGTACTCATGCTTTGGCTTACCGCACTCTTTAACCATCTCATCGATAAATGCAATAATTGTCTGGTTAACATCGTGGCACTTGTAAATAGCCTCAATCATCTTATCCTCAGGGATGATGTTAGCACCAGCCTCGATCATGATAACCTTTTCTCTTGTAGAAGCAACTGTAAGCTTAAGGTCACCCTTATCCCACTGCTCCTGTGAAGGGTTAACGATGAACTCTCCATCAATCATACCCATCTGTGTCATAGCGCAAGGGCCATCAAATGGGATATCTGAAATACATGTTGAAATTGCAGCACCAAGCATAGCAACAAGCTCTGGACGGCACTGTGGATCAACAGCCATAACCATATTGTTAAGTGTAACGTCGTTACGATAATCCTTAGGGAAAAGTGGACGCATTGGTCTATCAATAACACGAGCTGTAAGAACTGAATTCTCAGAAGCCTTTCCCTCTCTCTTGTTAAATCCTCCAGGGATTTTACCTACTGAGTATGTCTTCTCCTCAAACTCAACTGAAAGAGGGAAGAAATCGATGCCATCACGTGGCTTATCTGATGCTGTTGCTGTAGAAAGAACTGTTGTATCACCATACTGAATAAATGCAGCTCCGTTAGCCTGTGCAGCAACTCTGCCGATATCAACACGAAGTGTTCTACCAGCTAAATCCATTGTAAATGTCTTCATGATTTTCTCCTTAAAAATATATTAAGCATCAACCCGAAACTACTGAAAACGAAGAGATATACTCTCCCAATTCAGTGGCTTCGGATTACGCTTTTAAACTGTTTAAAACAAGAAAAATGAGCGGAGTAATACAACTCCGCTCTTATAGATTACTTTCTTAAGCCAAGACGCTCAATGATTGAACGATATCTTTCAATATCTGTATTCTTAAGGTAAGCAAGAAGGTTTCTTCTCTTACCAACCATCTTCATCATACCTCTACGAGAATGATGATCACCTGGGTTAGCCTTAAGGTGCTCTGTAAGCTCTGAAATACGAGCTGTAAGAACTGCAATCTGAACCTCTGGAGAACCTGTATCACCAGCTGTTCTAGCATACTCATTGATAATTGACTGCTTCTTTTCTTTTGTAATCATTATAACTACCTCCTAAATATTAAATATGCCGTAACTAAGGCAAAGGTCGGAGTGTCCTAAACCTGAGTCACAGTAAAATTTGTACCGATATATAATATCACAGCAAATGCTATATGTAAACTCCGTAAATACCAGATTGTACCTATTGAATAAGTTCTTGGATAGTGTAAGCTCCTATATTGTATAACTTACCTTGGTTCACATATATTTTAGTGAAATCGTAATTTATAGCAAAATAAACAGTTCCCTCTTCTTTGTTGACTTTTCCAATTGATATAATTGTCGAATTATTATTAGCGTCACTTATCTCATAAATTGGTGATTCCTGATTCAAGCCATATTTCTCGCCATCATCAGCACTAATAACATCAATAAATCTAATGTCTGTAATGTAATTTAAAAGCTTATCGATTCTATCCTGATTTATTTCAAAGCTGTCATCATTCACGTAAACCCATTTGTCATCTATAAGCTGAAAATCAAGAACAATACCGTGGGCATCTGTCATCGAAAAACTGTACACTTCTTCCTTTGGAATTAAAAGTATTCGTTCTCCTTCTTCTTCAATCTCACTAGCCTCATCAAGGACTTCCGCTGTCTTTTCTATTTTGGAAGTAGGGCTAATAAGCTCTTCTTCTCTGGTTTTTCTTAAAGTAAAAAATAAAATTAAGCCTAAAAGAATAACCGCGAGTATAATTAATACAATTTTAAAAATATTAGATGTATTTTTCATATGTCTCTCCTAATTTTTGTGGTCAACCTATATTTTATACGAATATTTTCTGTAGGTAAATATATACATCAATAAAAAGGAGGAAAGATAATCCTTCCTCCTTGATTAGAATCCAAAATTTATTCTATTGTAAGAATATCACTAAATCCTGTAACTTCAAATATTTCCTGAACTTCCTCAGAAACGTTTTTCACAACCATATTGCCCTGCTTATTCATAGTCTTTTGAGCAGCAAGTAAAACTCGAAGACCAGCACTGGAAATATACTCAAGCTTAGTCATATCGAAAGCTAAATTCTTTACATCACTTATTAAGCTATTAACCTGCTCTTCAAGCTGTGGAGCTGTGGTTGTATCTAAACGACCTTCAAGCACAAAAGTTAAATCTGTACCATTTTTTGAGTTATTAATGTTAAGCATAATTTAGTCCTCCTTATAATCATATACTATTGTCAACTCAACGTTATTTCCTTTTATACCAACAATAACATCCTTTGCTAATCCGGCTACAATAGATTTTTCTAATTCATCCCATGCAGCCTGCATACCCTCGTTTGAATCCTTTCCTTTGCCTAATTGCTTTTGATAGTCTGACATAGACCACATAAATCCCGAAAATGCTCCAGGATTATTGGCTAAACCGATATCGTTATAAACACCCAGGCCACCAAATCCAATGGAAACTCCGTTATATTCCTGCTGAAGTTTCATAACACTTTCATAGTTAAGCAATCCGGTTTCAATAATGTCTTTTATTTTACCCATGGTGCCCTTAGCCAATTCATTTGCCCCAGTAGAAGACATCGCCAGCATATCATGCTTAATATCAGCATTCATAATAGTTTTGCTTATCATTTTTACACTACACTGAGTTTCAAACTTTTCAACCCATAACAAGCCTTTGAAATGACCCGTCATTTCTTTGACCATTCCTATGGTTTCTTCCACTAAAAGCTTAACGTGTAGTGAATCTTTTTTGGTTAAATTCAGAGAATTTATCAAGCCATCAACATTTTCATATGCTTTATTCAAAGCAGTTTCTTCAGCTGTAAGGAATAGCTGTTCCGAAATAAATATAGGCTTTTTGTTTTTTACTGTTACTAATGATTCTGTAAAATCTTTAGTAATAACCATTAAAACATTATTATGTTTAACACTAACATTAATATCATCAGCAAGACTAGCTAAAACAGATCGTTCCAGATTATCCCAAGATTCTTGAGCATATTTGTCATTAGCTCTTTTTAAAAGGAGTTCTGCTTCATAATTAGATAACGTCCATGTAGCAGCGTCAGGCTTAATAAAGAAAGCCCTCAACTCGTCAAAGAACGTTTTCCCAGCGCTGTTTTCTTTGTTTGTTGAAATTGAAATAAATTGTTCTTGTTTATCTGGGTCAATATTACTTTCAAGCTGCAAACAAATATGAGAAACTCTTGAATTACCTTCGAACCATATCTCAACTACTGACTCATCTTTTGTAATAGATTTAGCCAACCTCAAGGCTTCTTCAACTAATAGAGAAAATCTTATGGCATTTTTTCCTTTGATATTAAGTCGAAACAGATAATCTTCTAGTAAACCATCTACTCTATCGTATTGCTCTTGTAAATTGGAAAGTCTAACATGCTCAGATTGCATCTAGTTACCCCCTTTACATTATATTGTAAGAAAATTATACTATTTAAAGCTTTTAATATACACAATTTACGTAATGTTTCACAAAAATTTCAAAAAGCCATTAAATTAATTTAAATATACTAGTAATGTTACATCCATTAGTATATTCATACTTAATGTCATCCATATTTTTCTTGACCATAAATATACCCAATCCACCGATTGATCGCTCTTCAGCGGAAAGGCTAATATCTGGATCGTCCTTTGCCAAAGGGTCGTAAGGAACACCAGAATCAATAAAAGAAATTTTTATTGTTCGTGGATCGTCATGCACATCAAATACTATTTCAGCTTTACCAATAGAATCCGTATATGCGTAATGAGCAATGTTTACAAATAACTCCTCTACAGATACATCAATCTGCATTTGAATTTTCATGCTACACTCTAATTCTTCAAGTTTTGAATCAATAAATTCAAGAACCTTTGGAAGGTTTTCAACTGTTGCATCAAGTTCTAATTTACTCATGTAACCCCCTATCGAAGCTATCCGGCGACCAGCTTGCCTGCAAATCTTCAACAACAACATTATCATCAACTTTAACAACTATTTGGAATTCATCTTCATAAACTATTTCACCAGGAAAGTTCGTATAAACCACATAATACGGATGCTTATATCTTTCAAGTAACCAAAGCAAAGGATTAATCATCTTCATCATCATTTCACTATTTTCAACTTTAAAATAGCAAATAACCTTTTCCTGTTTTTTACATTGAGGTGGCCATGGTAGTTCTTCAGCAAACCATTCATCAATTTCTTTAAATAAACCATAATCTTCCTCGTCCATCACATTATCTTCTACCATTTTATTAAGCATACTAAAAATGCCTTTGCCAGTTCTAGTATTTGCTGCTAGTTCTTTTCCTTGAATTCTGCAGTATTTAAATTTCATAAGTAATTACCTTCTTAGTTATATATTATTTCTAATTTTAACATGAGTATTTTGTCGCCTCAGTATATTTCACATATTTTTCATAATAAATCCTCAAAATAAAAAAAGCGTTCCATGAAATGCTATGATTTCATAGAACACTTTAATGTTTAATATGAATTATCTATAAATAATATCTTCTCTACCTGGGCCATTTGAAACCATTGTGATAGGGAATCCAATTTCCTTTTCAATGAATTCGATGTAATTACGGCAGTTTTCTGGAAGATCTTCATATTTCTTAATACCTCTGATATCTGTCTTCCAACCTGGTAAAGTCTTAAGAACTGGCTTAGCCTTCTCAAGCTTGCTTGTAACAGGGAAGTCTGTTGTAACTTCTCCATCAATTTCATAACCAACACAGACAGGAATTTCATCAAGATATCCTAAAACATCAACTACTGTAAATGCAACATCAGTTGTACCCTGCATTCTGCATCCATATTTTGATGCAACACAGTCGAACCAACCCATACGACGTGGACGACCTGTTGTGGCACCAAACTCACCACCGTCACCACCGCGACGTCTAAGTTCATCAGCCTCATCGCCGAAAATCTCAGAAACAAATGCGCCTGCACCTACTGCTGATGAATAAGCCTTACATACAGTAACAACCTGCTTTAACTCCTGCGCTGGAATACCAGCACCGATGCAACCATAAGGAGCAAGTGTTGATGAAGATGTAACCATGGGATAGATACCATGGTCTGGATCCTTTAATGTACCAAGCTGACCTTCAAGAAGAATTGTCTTATTTTCTTTAAGTGCATTCCAAAGGTATGCAGATGTGTCGCATACATATGGTGCAATCATGTCTCTGTACTCATGTAAAGTCTTAAGAAGATCTTCTGGCTGAAGTAAAGGCTTGTGATATAAATGCTCTAAAAGAACATTCTTCTGCTCACATGTACGAACAACCTTTTCTTTTAAAAGCTCCTCATCGAAAAGTTCCTGAACCTGATAACCAATCTTAGCATATTTATCAGAATAAAATGGAGCGATACCACTCTTTGTTGAACCAAAGGATGCTTTTCCAAGACGCTCCTCTTCATATTGATCAAAAAGGATATGATATGGCATTACAATCTGTGCTCTATCAGAAACAAGAATGTGAGGTGCTGGCACTCCCTTCTCTTCAATAGATTTAATCTCGTTAAATAGAACAGGGATATTAAGCGCCACACCATTACCAATAATACTTGTGGTGTGATTATAAAATACACCAGAAGGTAATGTGTGTAACGCAAACTTTCCATAATTGTTTACAATGGTATGTCCTGCATTTGCGCCACCTTGAAAACGAACGATGATATCAGCATCTGCTGCCATCATATCTGTTATTTTTCCTTTTCCTTCGTCGCCCCAATTGGCACCTACAACTGCTTTAACCATAACAATCCTCCTAAATTACAATTATTTAATTTATATCAATCAATTTCTTAGTCACTGTGCAAGCAAGTGCGCCTGGTCCAATGTGACATGAAACTGAAAGTGATAACGGATCAATCCAAATATCTTGGCCTGGAAACTCAGCAAGTAGCTCTTCTTTAAATTTTTCTGCTGCTTCTTGATTCTGTGTATGGGCAATGGAAATCATCACTTCATCCATATTATTTGTATGAATAACATTTTCCATATCTTTCTTTAATGCGTCTATCATTATCTGCTTAGCAGCTTTAATTGTTCTAGCCATTGCAAACTTATCAAGCTTCTCACCATAAATTGAAAGAACAGGCTTGATTTTTAACAATGATCCAATTGCTGCAACGGCAGGCGTAAGTCTACCACCTTTTTTAAGGTATTCCAAGGTATCTACAGTAATGTAAATTGTAGATAAAGACTTAATCTCCATTAAAGCGTCACAAATTTCCTGTGCGTTCTTACCCATATCGGCAAGCTTTTTAGCCTCCATAGCCGAAAGCTTTTGAGTAACAGATATACGCTGATTATCAACAACTACAACTCTACCATCGTAATCTTCTGCAAGCATTTTAGCTGTTGCACAAGATGAAGATAGACCTGAAGACATTGGAATGTAAACAAGCTCATCATAATCTTTAAGGATTTTTTCCCAAGTATCCATAAGATTACCTGTTATAGGCATTGAAGTTGTAATTTCTCCGCCCTGTGTAAGCTTCTTGTAAAACTCTTCTTGGGATAAATCTATATCTTCGTAATATAATTCGCCATCAATATAAAAAGGCATTGGCTCAACAAAAATACCAAGTTCATTGGATTCTGCTTGAGTAATGCCACTATTGCTATCTGTAAGTATTGCTACTTTGCTCATACGTCACCTCTAAAATTAATAAAAAACACCGAAAGATATAATACCATAAGAGGTAAATAATTTAAAGGCTATAAATCATTCGGTGTTTTACTTTATTTATTTTATTAATGTATTTAACAATCCTCTAAATAGCTGGGCTCCAGTGTTGCCACCAAGAGTTTGTCCAAACTTTCCTCCAACTTGTTTTCCAATCTTTTTTCCAACCTCTCGTCCAACTGTTCCAGCTACTGTAGTACCAACCGATTTTACAGCACGTTTCTTGCGATTAGCTTCCTTTTCTTTTTCTCTAGCTTCTGCCTTTGCCGCAGCTGCTTCATCCTTTGCTTGTTGTTTAGCAGCAAGCTCTGTTTCTTTAGCCAAAGCTGCTTCTTTTTCCTCTAGCTCGTTCTTTCTTCCAAGCATTTCATAAGCAGAATCAGGATCTTCATCTAATGCATATTTTGAGTAAAGAGTGCTAGATTTAATAGCATTATCCCTAACACCTGTATCAACTCCACCCATTTTTGACTGAGGAGGAAGTATAGATACCTTCTCTACTATTCCTGGAGTACCATCTACCTGTAACAAAGAAATTACTGCTTTTCCTGTACCGAGAGCTTCAATTACCTCGGCAGTATTAAAGGCAGGATTTTCTCTAAAGGAATCTGCAGCAACCTTAACAGCCTTTTGCTCAGAAGGTGTATATGCACGCAACGCATGCTGAATCTTATTCCCAAGCTGAGCTAAAACACCTTCACTAATATCTCTAGGATTTTGGGTGACAAAATATACTCCCACACCCTTAGATCGAATAAGTTTAATTACCTGCTCTATTTTATCAAGAAGAATCTTTGGGGTGTCTTTGAATAGCAAGTGGGCTTCATCAAAGAAAAATACCATTTTCGGCTTTTCTAAATCACCAACCTCTGGCAATAACTCAAAGAGCTCTGAAAGTAACCAAAGTAGGAATGTCGAATACAAAATTCCGTTATTAATAAGACTTTGGCTATCAAGAACATGAATCATACCTTTACCAGATGAATCTGTTGTAAACCAATCTCTTATATCAAGTTCAGGCTTGCCAAAAAAATGTTCTCCGCCGGCCATTTCAAGAGCGACAACCGATCTTTGGATAGCCCCAACACTTTGCTTTGTAATATTTCCATATTCAGCAGCATATTCTTTATTGTTTTCAGCCACCTCGTTAAGCATAGCCTTTAAATCCTTTGTATCATAAAGGAACCAGCCATTTTCGTCTGCTATTTTAAATACAATACTAAGAATATCTTTTTGAATATCTGTTAATCCAAGAATTCTTCCAAGAAGAAGCGGCCCCATATCTGAGATAGAAGTACGAACCTGTATACCATTTTTTCCAAACACATCCCAAAGAGTTGTCGGATATTTCTGATAACCGAAGCCATTCTTATCAAGTTCAAATTTCTTGATTCTTTCTTGCATATCGCTGGTATCTTCACCAACTTCAAGCATACCGGCCAAATCGCCTTTGACGTCTGCAAGAAATACAGGAACTCCCATGTCTGAAAATGATTCTGCAAGCACCTTTAATGTAATTGTCTTTCCAGAACCCGTAGCTCCAGCTATAAGACCATGTCTATTAGCCATCTGAGGTAATAAATAAACCGGTGTACCTTCTTCGGTGTTTGCAACCCAAATCTTTCCATCTCTAATCATAAAATGTGCCACCCCCTATGAATAATTATTTATTCTTTTTGCAATGAGCCATATAGCATGGCAATCCAACAAAAACCATTCCTCCAAGGATATTTCCAATTGTAACAGGAATTTGATTAGTAAAGAATCCGCCAACTGATAGATTGGCCAATTGTTCAGCAGTAATACCATAAGCTTCGGTAGCCTTTGAAACATAGCTTTCATTAGTAGAAGCTAAAATTCCCATTGGAATGTAAAACATATTTGCAACACAGTGCTCAAATCCACCAACTACAAATGCCATAATTGGGAAAAATATAGCCCAAACCTTACCACTAATATCCTTTGATGCAGCTCCCATAAGAATAGCTGCACATACCAGGATATTACAAAGAATCCCGGATGTAATTCCTTTTATGGGAGTAATTGTAGCTTTTGAAAGAGCAACTTTAATTGAATACGCACCAAGTAAACCACCTGAATAATCAAGATTTCCAGAATAATAAGTAAGCTCTACAATGATTAAAGCTCCAATTAAATTAGAAATCCAAATAATACATAAATCTCTTGCTACCTTTGACCATGAAAATCTGTGGTCCATTGCCCCCATTGCTGTAAGACAATTACCTGTAAATAGCTCTCCGCCGATAAATGTAATTAGCATCAAGCCAACTGGGAATATTGCACCTGCAACAAATCTTGAAATCCCAACATTTTCAACTGCATGTGCAGCTGTTGAACTTGTAGCGCCTCCTAAAGCAATAAAAGCACCAGCCATAATACCTAATAAAATCATCTTGAAAAGAGGTAAGCTAACTTTTTTCTCCCCTCCACAAATGTTTCCTTCAACCACTTCTTCTGGCGAGTTAAATAATTTTTCCATACATGTTCTCCATTTTTTTATTTTAAAAGCTAAATAGCTTCAATATTCTTCACTATAAAATCTGTACAACGATTAAGTTTTAGATTCTCACTACCACACTTTGGACATTTACCTGCATATTCGTGCCTAGTAAATTGAGTACCACAATCCTTACATTCTATGGTGGATTCTTTTACCGTGGCGTCTACCTTAACACCTTCAAGTGCAGTATTATCACTCATAACCTGCAAATATTCTTCTATAATTTCAGGCACATAATCACACTGATCACCTATCAATAAATGAATTTTTTCAACCTTTTTTAAGTTATTTGCTTCTACTTGTTTGTTTACAAGATTAAAAACATATTCTGTTACAGCTAGTTCATGCATAATTAAACCTCTCAATTCAAAATTTTGAGTCATTATAAGCATAACATAAATAAAGCCAGTGTAACACACTGGCTTTAATAAATGAACTAAATTGTTTAGTACATACCACCCATTCCGCCTGCGGCAGCAGCTGCAGCGGCTGCATCAGCAGCTGGATCCTTAATATCAGCAACAACCGATTCTGTTGTAAGAAGTGTTGAGGCAACAGAAGCAGCATTCTGAAGAGCTGTTCTTGTAACCTTAACAGGATCAAGAATACCAGCCTTTACCATATTTACATACTCCTCATTGTAAGCATCAAAACCTACAGCATCCTCTGATTCACGAACCTTATTAATGATAACTGAACCCTCAAGACCAGCATTTGCTGCGATGTAGAAAAGTGGAGCCTCAAGAGCCTTAACGATTACGTTTGCACCTGTCTTCTCATCACCTGAAAGTGTTTCAGCAAGCTCTGCAACCTTCTTCTGAACGTGGATATATGCAGAACCACCACCTGAGATAATACCTTCCTCAACAGCAGCTCTTGTAGCATTAAGAGCATCTTCCATACGAAGCTTAGCTTCCTTCATCTCTGTTTCTGTAGCAGCACCTACGCGGATAACTGCAACACCACCTGCAAGCTTTGCAAGTCTTTCCTGAAGCTTTTCTTTATCAAACTCTGATGTAGTCTCATCAATCTGACCACGAATCTGAGCAACACGTGACTCGATAGCTTCCTTATCACCCATACCATCAACGATAGTTGTGTTCTCTTTATTAACCTTTACAGACTTAGCACGGCCAAGCTGATCAAGTGTAGCATCCTTAAGCTCAAGGCCAACCTCTTCTGAGATAACCTGTCCGCCTGTAAGGATTGCGATATCCTGAAGCATTTCCTTACGTCTATCACCATAACCTGGAGCCTTAACAGCTACTACATTGAATGTACCACGAAGTTTGTTAAGAATAAGTGTTGTAAGAGCCTCGCCCTCAATATCTTCTGCAATGATAAGAAGTCTAGCACCAGACTGAACGATCTGCTCAAGTACTGGAAGAAGATCCTGGATATTAGAAATCTTTTTATCTGTAATAAGGATGTATGGATCATCAAGGTTAGCTTCCATCTTATCCATATCTGTGCACATGTAAGCTGAGATATAACCTCTATCAAACTGCATACCTTCTACAAGGTCAAGCTCAGTCTGCATTGTCTTTGATTCCTCGATTGTGATAACACCATCGTTAGAAACCTTTTCCATAGCATCGGCTACCATCTGACCTACTTCATCATCACCAGCTGAAATAGCAGCAACTCTTGCAATCTGCTCTTTGCCATCAACGGCTTTAGACATTGCTGAAATTGCTTCTGTAGCGCAATCAACAGCCTTCTTAATACCCTTTCTAAGAACGATAGGGTTAGCTCCTGCAGCAAGGTTCTTCATACCTTCCTTAACCATTGCCTGAGCTAAAACTGTTGCTGTTGTAGTACCATCACCGGCAACATCATTTGTCTTTGTAGCAACTTCTTTTACAAGCTGAGCACCCATATTCTCGAATGGATCTTCAAGCTCAACATCCTTAGCAATAGTAACACCATCATTTGTGATAAGTGGAGCACCATAAGCCTTTGCAAGAACAACATTACGTCCCTTAGGACCAATAGTTACTCTAACTGTATTTGCTAATTTATCTACGCCTGCCTCTAAAGCCTGTCTAGCCTCAGCGCCGTACTTAATCTCTTTTGCCATTTTAATTTACCTCTTTTCTTTATTTTGAAATAAACTTATTCAACTACTGCAAGAATATCATTCTGACGAACAATGATGTATTCCTCGCCCTCAAGCTTAACTTCTGTACCAGCATATTTAGAATAAATAACCTTCTGGCCTTCTTTTACCTGCATTGTTATCTCTTTTCCGTCAACAACCCCACCAGGACCAACTGCGATGACCATAGCTTCCTGTGGCTTTTCCTGTGCTGCTGAAGCAAGAATAATACCTGACTTTGTAGTCTCCTCTGCCTCGCACTGCTTTAAAACAACGCGATCTGTTAATGGAACCAATTTCATTTTATATTACCTCCTAAATTATAAATCGAATTATAATTGTTAGCACTCTTATCATCCGAGTGCTAACTTCAAAAAGTATAATAGGATTCTATTGGAATTGTTGCAAGCAAAACTCTTTGGCAAATATCAATAGAATCCTACATAATACTCTTATATTCTCATTTTTTCTCTTATTTTCTTATTATTAGATTTTTAATAAGCTTCTATTCCTCGAATAAAGCATCTGAACCAGCTTCAGGCTCCTCAACCTTTGGGTCATTAATTTCTACAACAGGTTCTTCCTCAAAAATAGACTCATCAACCTTTTTCTTTCCAGATAATGGTGACTCTTCCATGTTTCGATTATACAGTCTATCAGAATCTTTCTTATGGTCTTTTAATCCGATTGCCATAAGAAGAAGTGAAAACAATGAAAATGCTCCAACAAGAATAAGATAAACACTTGTATAAATGAAACCATCAAATATCTTATATGAATTAAGCAAAATATAAATGCTTCCTGCAACAGTAGCTGCTCCAAAAACTAAGCATAAAAACCATGTGCCTCTTTGAATATGAAATAGGGCAAATGACTGCTGAAGCATAATCGCACCAAAAATGACACCAATCAAACAAACTAAGCTATCAATGAAAGCTGCTACATAATTGGCATTCATAATAAACACGGCACCAATAATTACAAGAATAACACCCATTGTAAAACCATAGTTTGTAATTCTCTTATACTCATGATTAAAAAAGAATTTAATCATATTAAAGGTACCAAAACATATAAAAAGAATTCCAAGTGCCAATACAGAAAATGAATATACAATCTTTGCGATTAATTCAGCGTTTAATGTAATTAAACAAATGCCTGTAGCCAAAAAAGCAAGGGCACCTAAAATATTTGCAACCAGACTAGCTTTTGATTCTTTAATTTGTTCCATGATAATTCTCCTATTTTAGCTAAATATAATTACAATTAAATTCATAAGGCAATGAGCAATTATACACAAGGATAAACGTTTTGTCTTAACGTACATCAATCCTAGTGCTATTCCAATAATCATTGCATATAAGAATTGTACTATATTATTGTGTAGAATACCAAAACAAATTGAGGAAAAGATAATAGCAGGCAATAGGCCATGCCATAAATATAGTTGTCCTACAATTATTCCACGCATCAATAGCTCTTCTAAAATTGGAATTACTAAACAATTACATAGTATTTTAAGTAGTAAACTTCCATCCGACAAAATAGCTGAAGATTTTGCAAAGCCAGATGATTCAGTAATAAGCGGGCTATGCGATAATGCTATATTTACCAAAAGTCCAAGAAAAATAGTAAAAACAACCCATAAAGCATACTGAATTACAAGCTTTCGACTAAGGGTATTCTCAGGAATTAGCTTTGGGACGCTTTTAAATATCTGATAAATTGGAATTAAGCATACTATACCTGCAATCAAAAGACATGACAATCTTCCGTATTTATCGCCAATTAAATCTATCAGCGCGCTGACGCCAAGCTGATAAACAAAAAAGTAAACAAGCAGCGGATATACAATTTGAATTATTCGGTTTGACTTAATTTGACTCAATATAATCTAAAACCTCACTTGGATTATCAAGAATAACTTCTGCTCCGTAATCTTCTAAATCCCATTTAGAGCCAAAGCCCCAACTAACACCGATGCATCTAATGCCCATATTTGAAGCGCCTTGGGCATCGAATTTAGTATCTCCAATAAGGACAGTCTCGTCCTTTTGATGCCAAGGAGCTCTACTAAAGCACAAATCAATAACCTGTGATTTTGTATCTATTTTGGCATCAAGAGTTGCTCCGCATATCTCTGTAAAATAATGGTCAATGCCTAATTTATGTAAAAGTTTTTTGGCAGTAGGCTCAGGCTTTGATGTGCATACAAACAAGCAATAGCCGCGCTTAACCAAAGAATCTAATAATGATTCTATTCCCGCATAAACCTTTGCATCAAACATTCCGTTTTCTTCATCATAAAAATGACGATAAGTTTTAACCATACCATCAAAATCTTCGTCCTTAATATGTAATATATTAGGAAAAGAATATTTAAATGGTGGCCCTACGCATTTACGAAGTGTAGCGTAATCTGGAATGTCATAACCATATTTTGTAAGGGCAATCTTTAGCCCCTGAATAATTCCAGGGGCTGAATCTACCAATGTTCCATCTAAATCAAAATAAACATTTTTTATCAT
The DNA here is from genome assembly GCA_024681435.1 of Pseudobutyrivibrio sp. Classification (GTDB taxonomy): domain Bacteria; phylum Bacillota; class Clostridia; order Lachnospirales; family Lachnospiraceae; genus Pseudobutyrivibrio. The sequence continues at coordinate 33,287 of JAILAV010000184.1, forward strand.
TTCTTTACACCTTTTGTGTCTCGACTGGCAACGTGTAATCTTCCTATAGCAATGTTCTTATCCTTAACCTTAACATCCCTATTCTCACCTTCTGAAAGTACATAGATATTTGTTAATTCATCACCTTTACCGAGCTTCATACCACGTACACCTACAGCGGTCTTTTTCTTTTCTGGGATAGTATCACCTTCAATGCGAAGGAACATATCCTTCGCTGATTGCATAACAACTGTGTCACCAGACTTTATTAAGCTAACACAAACAAGAGCATCACCATCAGCAAGCTTTGTAGCCGCAATTACTTTTCGAGAAACATCAAATTCTGTACCTTCTACAACCTTAATCATAGATTGTTTTGTACCAAATATCAGCTTAGATTTAATGATATTTTCCATAGAATCTGCAAGCAACAGAGTTTCTTTTGTAAGATCAATCTTTGAACCTTTTTCAGCTGTATCAATAGGCTGACCCTTATCTCTAAATTTTCCGAATGGAAGACTTAGAACCTTAATAGCATGCATATCTCCTGTTTCAGTAAATAGACAAATCTTATCTGTGTTTTTACAGAATACAATTTTCTTGGATTCTGCCTCTGCAGCTTCTTTATTTCTTTCGAATGTAGGCATATCAACTACACGTGCATATGCAAATCTATCAATAAGAACAGCTACATCAATAACCTCGATAGGCTTCTCTTCTACAACAGCCTCTTCTACATTGTCAATTACTGTACGTCTTTCTCTTGCATATTCCTTTTTGATTGCCTGCAAATCCTTGATAATAACCTTTGCCATTTCTGCGCGGCTTTCAAGAATCTTTGTGTAATCAGAAATCTTCTGCATTGTTTCAGCATAATCGCCACGTAACGCTTCGATTTCCAAGCCAATCAAACGATGTAAACGCATATCAAGAATAGCCTGAGCCTGACGCTCTGTAAACTTAAGAAGGGCTGCATCTTTTCTTGACTGTTCTGACTTAAACTTTATTCCATCTGTAATTCCTTCAACAAGACAAGCCTTTGCCTGTTTTACATCTTTAGAACCACGAAGAATCTCGATAATTAAATCAATAACATCGCATGCCTTAATGAGACCTTCCTGAATCTCTTTCTTTTCACGCTCTTTGCCAAGTAAATGTGTGTACTTTCTAGTACATAACTCATACTGGAAATTAACATGATGTCTGATGATTGGAACTATACCAAGTGTCTCTGGCTTACCATCAGCAACAGCAAGCATGTTTACACCAAAAGTATCCTCAAGACGAGTCTTCTTGTAAAGAAGGTTGAGTACATTCTGGGCATCAGCACCCTTTCTCAACTCAACAACAATCTTCATCTGCTCACCCTTAGACTGATTTGAAATATCAGTAATATCATTAGTTTTCTTTGATTCAACCAATGAATAAATATCGTTAAGAAATTTACCGATGTTTGCACCAATCATTGGGTATGGAATCTCAGTAATTACGATTTGTTCCTTACCACCTTTAATCTTTTCAATTTCAGCCTTACCACGAATTTTAATCTTACCAACACCTGTTGAATAAATCTCAAGCAAGTCGTCTTTGTTTGTGATAATACCGCCGGTTGGGAAATCTGGACCAGGAATGATTTTCATCATCTGGGCAGTGTTAATATCCGGATCCTTCATATAGGCAATAACACCATCAACCACTTCCCCAAGGTTATGTTGAGGAATAGATGTAACCATACCTACAGCAATACCATCTGAACCATTGATAAGAATATTAGGTACTCGAACAGGAAGAACCTCAGGCTCTTTTTCTGTCTCGTCGTAGTTAGGAACAAAATCAACGACATTTTTGTCCAGGTCCCCTAAATATACTTCCTGAGCAACCTTTGCAAGGCGTGCTTCAGTGTATCGCATTGCAGCAGCTCCATCACCTTCGATGGAACCAAAGTTACCGTGACCATCTACAAGAGGAAGGCTCTTTTTAAAGTCCTGACTCATTACAACAAGAGCCTCGTAAATAGAGCTATCACCATGTGGATGATATTTACCCATTGTATCACCAACGATACGGGCAGATTTCTTATATGGCTTATTATAATCAACCTTTAACTCGTACATGTCATAAAGAGTACGACGCTGTACAGGCTTTAGACCATCTCTAACATCTGGTACTGCACGGGCAAGTATTACAGACATTGAATAGTCAATAAAGGATTTTTGCATTATCTCTGAATACTCAGTTCTGATTATTTCACTAGGCATCTATTTCAGCCTCCTTAGCATGTTTGTAAATAAATTCCTTTCTAGGAGCAACATCACTTCCCATAAGAAGTTCAGTAACCTCAGAAGCCATAAGGGCATCTTCGATTTCAACAAGTTTAAGCTTTCTTCTTTCAGGATCAAGAGTTGTCTCCCAAAGCTGCTCAGCATCCATCTCACCAAGACCTTTGTATCGCTGAAGAGTAAAAGACTTACCGTTCATTTTCTTACGATACTTTTCAAGGGCAACATCATCGTAAAGATATTCTTCCTCACCCTTTAATGGAATCGCCTTATAAAGTGGTGGCATAGCAATATATACATGTCCCTCTTTAATTAACTCTGGCATAAATCTATAGAAGAATGTCAAAAGCAATGTACAGATATGGGCGCCATCTACGTCGGCATCGGCCATAATAACGATTTTGTCGTAACGAAGCTTTGATATATCAAAATCATTACCGTAACCCTCTGAAAAGCCGCAACCAAAAGCATTGATAAGAGTTTTTATTTCAGCATTAGCTAAAACCTTATCCATTGATGCTTTTTCAACGTTAAGGATTTTACCTCTGATAGGCATAATAGCTTGATACATACGATTACGCGCTTTTTTTGCTGAACCACCAGCTGAATCTCCCTCTACGATAAATATTTCGCACTTACTAGCATCTCTTGACTCACAGTTAGAAAGCTTACCATTTTGATCAAAAGAGAACTTTTGCTTTGTAAGAAGGTTAGTCTTTGCCTTTTCTTCGGATTTACGAATCTTAGCAGACTTCTCAGCACACGAAATAATAGCCTTTAAAGTCTCAAGGTTTCTATCAAAGTAAAGAACAAACTCATCCTGGCAAATCTTTGTTGTAGCCTTAGAAGCATCAGGATTATCAAGCTTTGTCTTAGTCTGGCCTTCAAAACGTGGATCTGGGTGCTTAATAGAAACAATTGCAGTAATACCATTTCTAACATCCGCACCTGTAAAGTTAGCATCCTTATCCTTTAAAATACCTAGCTCTCTTGCGTAGTTATTAATTACAGTTGTAAGAACGGTCTTAAAACCTGTAATGTGAGTACCGCCCTCTGAGTTGTAAATATTATTACAGAAGCCAAGTATATTCTCTTTGAATTCGTTACAATACTGGAAGGCAACCTCTAGCTCAATTCCATCTGCACTGCCACTAAAGTAAATTACATCGTGAAGAGCCTCAGCTGTCTTATTAATTTCCTTAACAAAACCCTTTATTCCATCTGGCTCGTGAAATGTATGATATTCTGGCTCTTCGCCACGTAAATCTGCATAGTTAATTGTAAGACCTGGATTTAGATAGGCAGTCTCATGCAAACGAGACTTAATATCATCCTCTTTGAAATAAGTCTTTTCAAATATCTCTGGGTCAGGTAAAAAGTTAATCTTTGTACCATGCTTTGTTGTTTTAGCTATCTTTGGAAGAAGTCCATCAACAAGCTTTTCTGTTGGAACACCTCTTTCATATCTATCGTGATGTACATATCCCTCACGAGAAATATCAACTGTCATATATACACTGAGTGCGTTAACAACAGAAGAACCTACACCGTGAAGACCACCAGATGTCTTATATACACTGTCATCAAACTTACCACCTGCATGAAGTGTAGAGAATACAAGACGTGCAGCTGGAATACCTTTTGCATGCATACCAACAGGAATACCACGACCATTATCTTCAACAGTACAGCTTCCATCCTTTTCAAGAGTAACGAAAATAGTGTCACACTCTCCTGCTAAATGCTCATCAACAGAATTGTCGACTATTTCGTATATAAGATGATTTAGACCTTTTCGAGAAGTAGAACCAATGTACATTCCAGGTCTTTTTCTAACAGCTTCAAGTCCCTCTAACACTGAAATGCTGGTAGCATCATATGTAACCTTATTTGCCATAAAAAATACTCTCTTTCAAATATTATTAAAAAAACGCTTAAAGGCGTCTGGTAAATAACCAGGCGCCATAGCTTAAATTCTAATGTTTTCCAGTGGAACCAAATCCGCCTTCACCTCTGGCGGTATCAGAAAGATTTGATACTTCATTGAAATCAACTGAAAGAAATGGAACAACAACTAACTGTGCAATCTTTTCAGCTGGTGTAATAACTCTAGCCTGCCCTCCATCATTGTGAAGTGCAACCTTAATCTCTCCCCTGTAATCAGAATCAACAACGCCTACACAATTGGCAGGACGTAATCCCTCTTTAGCAGACAATCCTGATCTGGCAAAAATACCTCCGAAATAACCTTCTGGAATTTCCATAGCAAGACCAGTTCCAATCATCTTTGTCTCATGCGGCTGGATTGTAGTATCCTCAGCTACATCAGCAAACAAATCATAACCTGCAGCTGATACTGAACCTCTCTCTGGAAGCTTTGCAGAATCAGTCATGCGCAAAATATTAATATTCATTTAGATACATCTCCCTTTTCTAATCGCAAGCTAGTACAATCTGATTTAATTTTCTAGTCTGTGGGACATCAATTACACGCTGATTGATGCTGCCTCTCCATTTTGCCTGCAAATCTATCTTATCAATTTCAAATTCTCCGTCAACCAGAACATCAACCAAATTCATAATTTCTAAATCTTTAATCTGTTCATAAGTAAAACCGGTGTACAGCCAGACGGTCTTGCCGGGAAATCTCTCCCTAATTTCCCGTGCAAGCTCCGTCACTTCCTGTCTATTGCCAGGAAAAAGTGGATCTCCTCCACTAAATGTTATGCCTGATATATAGTCGCGAGATAAAACCTCGTACAACTCATCTTTAGCAGCCTGATCAAATTTTAAACCGCCATTTGGGTCCCAAGTAATTGGATTTTGGCAGCCCTTACATTCATGATCACAGCCTGCAACCCATAAAACAACTCGCAGGCCATCTCCATTTAGCATGTCATCTTTAGTAATATTATGGTAATTCATTATGTCTATTCTCCCTAGTCCGCAATTTATTACGTTAACAAGCATTATTATTCTTCATTCGACTAACATGTCTCATTCAGAACAATAATAGCTTGATAACTATAAATTGCTCTTCTATATTTACATGGATTTACGATCAGCAATTTCAGCCATCTTTGCTTCGTTTAGACGTGTATCGCCTTTTACTCGTGAATATGATAAATATCCGTTCATTCTGTCAATTTTGGTGAGATTCTTGCTACCGCAAACTGGGCAAACATCCATTTCAAGCTCCTCATGACCGCAGTCATCACAGTATGAAAGTGATAGGTTTACACCTTCATAAAATCCCTTAGCCATGGCTCTACGAACCAATGTCTTAACGGCTTCGCGGTTGTAGTTAATTGGATATCGAACGTACTGAATCTTACCACCATTTGAAAGTTCCCAGAAACGTCCCTCTAAATCCTGCTTCTGAATTGGTGTAATATCCTCTGTAACGTGGCAATGGAATGAGTTTGAAACATACTGTCTGTCAGAAACATTTTCAATCAAACCATATTTATTTCTAAACTGTTTAATCTGTAAACCACAAAGATTCTCAGCAGGTGTGCCATAAATAGCGTAAAGATTGCCGTCCTCTTCCTTAAATTGATTTACTTTTTCATTGATGTGCTTTAATACTTCAAGGGCAAATTCACCGTCTTCTACTAATGACTTGCCATTGTATAATTCCTGAAGCTCATTGAAAGCTGTAATACCAAATGAAGCTGTCGCTGCCTTAAGTAAAGGCTTAATCTTATCGTGAAATCCAAGATGTCCGCCATAGAAACCGCCCTCGCAGTATGCAAGTGGGTTTGTAGATGCACGCATCTCTCCAAGATAAGCATAAGTACGAATATGGAGCTTTCTAATCATCTCCAAATAGTAATCTAAAACTTCATAGAAATCTCTAGATTCCTGACGAGCCTTAGCAAGAATCATAGGTAAATGAAGTGAAACTGCACCGATGTTGAAACGACCAATAAATACTGGTTCATCCTTATCATCAGCAGGCTTCATACCACCTCTTTCATACCAAGGTGAAAGGAACGCACGACATCCCATAGGTGAAATTACTTTGCCATATTTCTTATACATGCTGGCAATATATCCTTCACCTGTAAGTGAAAGCCAATCAGGATACATTGTCTTTCTAGAACAATCGATACCAGCTTCAAATACATCTTCTAATTCGCCACCTGGTCCGTGAAGGTTCTCATCATAAAGGAACACAACCTTAGGGAAAAGAACCGGCTTTTTAAAGCCTGGCTTACCCTGTCCAATTGAGCGAACCTTAAGACATGCCTTTGAAGCCATCTTTGCAAATGTAGATGTGCCAAGACCAATAGTAACTGTAATAAATGGATAATCACCTCTAGAAGATGCAACTGTATTAAACTTATATTCCCATCCCTGGAAGCCCTGTTCCATTTCACGCTGAACCTCAGCCATTGAAACCTCATGAGCCTTATCTTCTTCAATACCCAGGCTTAAGTATTTCTCCATATACTTATCAAAGGATTTCTGAGCATACTTCTCAAGAATCTGATCAGCCTGAGGGATAGTAAATCCACCGTACTGCTGGCTAGCTGCCGAAAGGACAATATCACCTATAACGTCAAAGGCAACATCTAAGCTCTTTGGCTCATTATAGAAGATGTTTCCCATCTCAAAGCCGCCCTCAAGAACGCTCTTAACATCAAATAAACAGCAGTTCATTGTATCACGTCTTGCGTTCATATCATGAATATAGATATATCCATCTCGAATGGCCTGAATTTCTTCTGTTGTAAGGAAAAATTTCTTATAAAGCTCACGATTTAATTCATTAAAAATTAATGAACGCTTTGTGGAAACAAGCGCAGAATCAGTATTCGAATTCTCCTTATCACCGATATACATGATATTTTGAGACTTCTTATACACATCATCCAACATCTGTACGAAATCCTGCTTATAGTTTCGATAATCTCTGTAAGACTTCGCCACCATAGGATTAACACGTTCCAAAGCACCCTCAACAATATTATGCATTTGCGCAATCTCAATTTTTTCAAGACCAAGCTCCTCCACTCTCTCTTCAACAAATTGACAAATGAATTGCTCCTGCTCTGGTGTAAATTTAACAAGTACTCTTGTTGCAGACTTTCCTACGGCATCAACTACCTTTTGAACGTTAAAAGGCTCTAATGCGCCGTCTTTTTTTACAACAAATCTTTCCATAATAACCTCCGAGTTATCTATATAAATATTGTATATAAAATTCAGTCAATATTTAGTAAACATACAAATCAAAACTACTAGATATTGTGTTGATGAAATTATAGTACCACCACACTATCTTGTAGTCAATAGATATGAAGACCACAAAATAAAGTTTCACAATTCAGACATATTATATATACATATAAAACAAAAACCCTTCGAGTAAACACTCAAAGGGTACAGTAAAATCATAATTTACCAATCTAAATCAGATGTCTCATCCTTCTTAGATCTTGTCATTAATTCAAGAACAGCATCTTTTGTAGCCATTCCATCAAATAATACTGCATTTACAACATTAACAATAGGCATTTCAACATTATATTTTTCTGCAAGCTTATTTGCAGCCTTTGCAGAATAAACGCCTTCAACTACCATGGCAACCTTATCCATTGCCTCATCCTTAGACATGCCCTGGCCCATATAAAAACCAGCCATTCTATTTCTTGAATGCATAGATGAACATGTAACAATCAAATCACCTACACCAGTAAGTCCTGACAATGTCTCAGCTTGAGCCCCCATAGCGACAGCAAGCTCTGAAATCTCTTTAATTCCTCTAGTAATAAGAGCGGCCTTAGCATTATCACCAAAACCTAAACCGTCTGACATACCTGCAGCAAGCGCAATGACATTTTTAAGCGCTGCGCCAACCTCAATGCCCTTAACATCAGGTGATGAATAAACTCTAAAATATTTATTCATAAAAAGATTTTGAACAAACAAAGCAGTCTGTCTATTCTTAGAACCTGCCACCACAAGAGTTGGTTTAAATACCACAACCTCCTCTGCATGACTTGGCCCTGAAAGTACACAAATCTGTTTATCTTCGCCAAAAACATCCTCTAGGATTTCAGTCTGAGTATAAAGAGTCTCCTCTTCAATACCCTTTGTAACAGTAATAATAATCTGATTATTAATAAACTGCTTAAGCTTCTCAGCAGTTTCTCTAGTTGCCTTTGAAGGAACTGCCATTAAAATTACATCTGCATTACTTGCTGCATCCTCAATATCAGCAGTAAATGTCATACTCTCTGGCAGCTTAACACCTTTTATTTTATCGCTGGTATGAGTGTCATTCATCTGGTCCACCTGTGACTGTCTGTGGGACCAAACTTTTACCTCATGACCATTCTTATTAAGCATAACAGCCAGAGCAATACCCCAGCTACCTGCACCAATCACACTAATTCTAGCCAT
>JAILAV010000011.1 GCA_024681435.1 Pseudobutyrivibrio sp.
TAGAGGGGCTAGAACAATCCATGGATTTAACTATTTCTTCTATAGTGCAGGTACTTTGGTTTCTTGCATTTGCTTGTTCCCTGTTAATATAGTGGGAGTAAAGCTTCCATTTTCTTGGCTTAATAATCATTTGTTTAGCAATGCCAATGCCATGGGTGTGGCAGTTGCCCTTACTATCTTGCTTGTAGATGTTTTGGCAGAGATTTGGTATGACAAATTTGATTTTAAAGTCCTTGTTGCCCTATGTCTTCTTGAGGCTACAGCTACAGGTTTTAAAGGAACTACAGGTATATTACTTGTTGCCATTACTTGGTCTGTATTTTGTATTGAGGCAATCATCACAAAGAGCTTTCATTGGACTAGACTGTTTTATGCTATCAGCGTTACGATTGGATTTGTGATTACATATCTGACTGTTACAGTTGGACTTCATCCATCTGGAGCAAATAATAGAGCTATGGAAATTACTCCAGCCGGCACACTTGAAGCTGGTCGTGTGGGACAAATCTTATCAAAGCTTGGCCTTGATTATATGGCTTTTCCTTGGGTTATAATCGGTGTGATTCTTTGCGCTATTTGTATTATTGGACCATGTATCCTTGCATTTTGTGCATTTACATCAGGTAAATTCAAGGTGCTATTTAAAGAGCAGACTATTGGCGATATCTTTGATTGGTTCGTAATAGGCTTGATTATCATGGGAATTATCGGCTTTTGCTTTATTAGTGTTCCTGGCATGTCTCAGGGGTATTTTGTAATAACAAATGCTGGTCTTATTTTCTATGGCACTATGAAATACGTCATTGAAAACAGAAATAAACTTTTGGCACGCTTTACTTGCTGCTTTTTCGCAATTGGAACACTATTTCTACTGTGTGACTCTGTATATTATTGCTACGCTGACATTAAACAAAATGCGGTTTTTTCTGAAGATTCTACTGGCAGACCTGATCTGGTTTCTAAGGAGACTTTGGATGCTTATCTATGGCTTAGAGACAATACTGCAGTAGATGCAAAGATTGCCGTTGACAGATTGTCGGAGGAGACTGATTATAGAAACATATATTTCTATTGCGGAGCTTTTTCTGAGAGACAGTGTTACCTTGAGGGATATGATTATTCTGATGTAACTGATAGTCAAATTGATGCAATGATGTCTATTAATGAAAAGTTCTACAGCTCAGATACATATGAGGCTGAGACAGCAATGGATATGAATGGAATCGACTATCTAGTGGTTACAAAGATGGGACATCCAGATTATAAAAAGACTAGCTTAAAATTAAAACTAGTTTATACAAATGACGAAGTTGATATTTATCAATTTTATTCAAACGGAGGACTGATTGCGGTTAACGAATTATGATTAAAGATATTATCGCAAATAAAAAACTTATTACAAAGCTTGCTAAAAATGATTTTAAACAGAAATTTGCAGGTTCAACATTAGGAGTAATATGGGCCTTTGTTCAGCCTGTAATTACAGTGCTTGTATACTGGATTGTTTTTGATAAGGCTCTTAATCAGGGTACACAGGGAACAAAAGCCGGAATTAATGCACCTTTTGTACTTTGGCTTTCAGCTGGTATTGTACCTTGGTTCTACTTTAGCGAGGTTCTTTCGGCTGGTACAGTTGTTTTGCATGAGTACAATTACTTGGTAAAAAAGGTAGTATTCCCTATTAATGTGCTCCCTGTAGTTAAGGCTGTATCGTCGTTGTTTGTCCACGGTTTTTTTGTGTTATTTACATTGGTTGTTTACTTGCTATATGGCTTTTCAGTATCACCATACATTTTGCAGGTATTATATTATTCGATTGCAATGATGATTCTTGTTATCGGAATGATTTATCTTACAAGTGCGCTTTGCGTATTTTTTAAGGATATGGCTCAGCTGATAAATATTTTTCTTCAGGTAGGAATTTGGGCTACGCCAATTATGTGGAACTTTGACACAATGGTTGATAAGATTCCAAACTGGTTGAGCATTATTCTTAAGCTTAATCCTATGTATTATATTACCAGCGGATATAGAGATAGTTTTATTTCATGCACAGGATTTTGGGAGAGACCAATCCTTACAATTTATTTCTGGTGCTTCACATTAGTTGTTTATTTGCTAGGAGCTCATGTATTCAGAAAACTTCAGCCACAATTCGCTGATGCGCTTTAACATGACCCAAAAGCTAAATTTTACAAAAAATACTCGAGGATTTCGGGTATTTTTTTATTGCCAAAGATGTGTCAGCTTATCGGATTAGTGATAAAATGATAATAGCTAGAAAAAGGGGGCCTGCGTATGAGTAAGAAACACTTTTTCAAAGTAGGGAGAACCGTCGCAGTCAGCATGGTAGCCTTGCTTTGTTCTTATATACTCCTAAATTATTTCGAGTATTTGCCAGCCAACGCTGACGAAGATATAGTGGTTCAAATAGTGGCTCATAGAGGATATTCTGGGGC
>JAILAV010000077.1 GCA_024681435.1 Pseudobutyrivibrio sp.
AGAAATAAGCATTGCATTTCCTGTGTTCAAAAGTACAACAACCTTTGAGCAGGTTTCCTTAGCTGCGTCGATTACGGAAAGCTCATCCTCTGAAAGCGCAAGTGGATCCTTGCCTGTTGCTTCCCCTGCATAATTAACAGCGGTATCTACTCCATAAGTATTTGACTCTCCGCCTGGACGGGCAAATACGCAAATACCTGTTGTGTTTTCCTTATCTATTTTTGACTTCCAGTCACTTTCAAGACCAAGGTTTTCATATTCGCTTACTGGTACTTCTGTAATCTGGAATTCATTCATATCACCAACTGTTGTGTTGTAGATATAATCAAAACCAATAGAAGTTTCATCAGCGCCTGTCCACATATTCTGTGTGATTACTTCGTGCTTGTTTAACAGATCATTTACATAGAAGTCTTTCATTGTGGAATTGACTTTAATTCCGGCATCCTCAAGAGCCTGAACCAATTCAACAGAATCTTCGTTTCCACCTCTGAAATCTCCTGCATTATAAGGGTATGGTGCATACGCAGCCAGTCCAAACAATGCAACCTCAGAAGCATCAGCTAATGGAAGCACATTATTATCATTTTTCATGATAACTGTACCTTCCTGTCCCTCACGGATAGAGATGTCCTTGGCAGCCGCTGCCATATCTTCAACTGTTTCATAATCAGAAACAAATCTTGCTGAATCCTTATCCGTAGATGTTACATAACTGGTTGTTCCCAATACATCATCAAGGTTCTTACGATATGTTTCCGCAATATCTGAACCTAAAGATGCTAGTACAAGAGTAGAAGCTGCAAGAGCAGAGACACCTCTCATAACCGGAACCAATTTCTTAGTTCTCATAAAAATCCCTCCTAGTATTTCATGGGTACTTTCCCTTTTCTGAGTGTAATATTAACACTGAAATATGGGCTATTTTCTGATGTTACCTCAACAGTCAAAAAACATGCATAAACGGTTTTGGTGTTATTTCAAACCCTTACGCTTTGCAATTTCTTCCTGCTCTTTTTTGAGATTCTTTTCAACTGTGAAGAAGAAAATCAAAATAGCACAGGCTGCATAAGCGAATGTTTCAACCCATATATAGGAAGTAACAAGAGCATTTTTTGCAGATAACGATTGAGCACCTGCTCCAAAAATCAAATTCTGATCAAAGCCACCAATTGAAAGAAGGGCGTTCATAACTGCAGTTCCAATTGGAGATGCTGCTACCATGAGGGATGAATATATGGACATTGTAAGTCCATCTGTTCTAATACCGGATTTATATTCCACATGGTCAATAACATCCGCAAGCATGGCCAAAATCATATAGCATGCTGGCGATGAGCCAAGACACTTAATAGCAACACCGATTCCAACCATAACAATATTATCGCTGAAAAGACCTGCAAGCACACCGCCCATCACTCCTAAAACAAGTCCTGCAAATGTAACTTTCGCTTTTCCGAATTTATTAGTGAGTGGAACCACAAACACTGCTGCAACAGCCATCGGAACAGCACCTGCAATGGAAAGCACTGTCTGAGCTATTCCCCAGTCGTTATTAACCATGTCAAGGTTAAGCACCCACTCACAGAACTGTGTCATGGAACCATTTTTGATGGCACCTGACCACTGGAAGAACATGTAAAAAATGATGATAATCCACCACCATTTTTCCGAGGTAACTGCCTTTAGCTGTGCTTTTATTGATACTGTTTCATTATTTGCAGAGGAATCATTTGTATTATTTAAGAAATTTTCCTCTGTAACACGCTCTCTTGTATATTTGTATTGAAGCAATATTGTAAGTGCTGTAAATATCGCAACACAAACCATCACTACAAACCATCTATTCTGCTCACCCTTCAACACGTTTGATGCAAGAATAGGAAATACCATGGAGCCAGCGCCCATTACACCAAGACCTGCCACGTTGGTAAATGAAGCTATGGCTCCTCGCTGTGATGAATCTCTGGTAGATACAGGAACCAGTGTGGAATTGGCTGTGTTGTAAATAGGATAAGCCACCGAATAGTACAAGTTGTAGGCGATGGCTATCCATATCATTTTT
>JAILAV010000123.1 GCA_024681435.1 Pseudobutyrivibrio sp.
CACATGCGGATTTACTTAAGACATGCCCAGTCTACGAGGAAATATATTACTGCCAATATCCTAGAGAGGAGGCAGCAAATGAATAAAAAATCTCAAGCAAGTATATTAAATCGAGTTTTAATAGAATTAAAAAGCTATGGAATAGAGATATTTGTATCAATTATCTGCGCTCTTGCTACGGTATATTTCACACTTAGAATTCCTATTCTTACAGGTAGAGCGGTGGATTGCATCGTTAGCCCAGGAGAGATTGATTACGATTTGTTAATCTCTATCCTTAAAAGCATGTCAGTAACTATTGTTGCCACATTCTTTAGCCAGTGGATTATGAATAGGATCAACAATAGGATTACCTACAATATTACAAAAAGCCTTAGAGATAGAGCATTTGCAAAGCTGCAGAATATGAAGCTTTCTGCAATCGATTCACATCCTCACGGGGATTTTGTCAGCAGAATTGTTTCAGATGCAGATACTTTTGCAGATGGACTTTTGATGGGCTTTACTCAGTTTTTCACTGGAGTCCTTACGATACTTGGAACAATCTATTTTATGGTAATGATTTCATGGAAGATTGCACTTATTGTAATTATTGCAACACCATTTTCGTTGCTACTTGCAAAGTTTATCTCAGAAAGAACCTACAAGTTCTTTAGTGAACAGGCTAAACTTCGCGGAACAGAAACATCCTTCATAGAAGAGATGATTACAGGTAAAAACATTGTCCGACAGATGGATTATGAAAAGACAGCGCTAGAGAAATTTGAGGACATGAATGAGAAATTAAAAGAAGCTTCAATGAAAGCCACCTTTTATTCTTCTACAGTCAATCCTAGCACTCGCCTGATTAACAACTTGATTTATGCAGCGGTGGGAGTATATGGCGCCATTATGGCTATCGAAGGAGGTATTACCGTTGGTGGGCTAGTAAGCTTTTTATCTTACGCCAGCACATATGCCAAGCCATTTAATGAAATATCTGGTGTGATCACAGAGTTCCAGAATGCTTTGGCTTGTTCAGCAAGACTATTTGAAATGATAGATGCTGAAGTGGAAGAGGATAATGGCACAAGAGATATTTCAGAGGTAAAAGGTGATATCGAATTTAAAGATGTATTTTTCTCTTATGATAAGAGCAAAAAGTTGATAGAACATCTTAATCTTTCGGTGAAGAGTGGACAGCGCATAGCAATTGTTGGCCCTACCGGAGCTGGAAAAAGCACCATAATTAATCTATTAATGAGATTTTATGATATTGATGTAGGTCAGATTCTAATTGATGGAATTGACATTAAGGATATTCCACTTGAGGAGCTTCGAAGAAACTTTGGTATGGTTCTTCAGGAAACATGGTTAAAGGATACATCCATAAAAGAAAATCTCAAGATGGCAAATCCAAATGCCACAGACCAGGAAATAATAGAGGCTGCCAAGGCTACCCACGCCCACAGTTTCATAAAGAGGATGCCATACGGATATGACACTATTCTATCTTCAGTTGGTGGGTCATTATCTCAGGGCCAGATGCAACTTTTGTGTATAACACGAGTAATGCTAAATATTCCTCCAATGTTAATCTTAGATGAAGCTACAAGTTCGATTGATACAAGAACTGAGCAGGAAATTCAATCAGCATTTAATAAAATGATGAAGGGAAGAACAACATTTATTGTTGCCCACAGATTGTCTACAATTAGGGAAGCAGACGTGATTTTGTTTGTGAAAGACGGAAGTATAGTAGAGCAGGGAAGCCATAAGGAATTGTTGCAGAAAAATGGCTTTTATGCTAAATTATATCAGAGTCAGTGGGACGATAAATCGGCATAGCATTTTGCTATGCTATTTTATAGAGTGGAATTAGGAGTAGAAATGGAGCAGTATGTAATTAAAGGTGGCACCCCACTTTCAGGTGAAGTGGAAATTAGTGGTGCCAAGAATGCGGCCTTAGGCATTTTGGCTGGAGCTATAATGGCCAATGAGAATGTTACAATTGAAAATCTGCCAAATGTTAAAGATATCAATGTTTTAATTGGTGCTATAGAGGATATTGGAGCAACTGTAGATCGTGTAGATGACCACACAGTTAAGATTAATGGTTCAACAATTAACCGCTTATCGGTAGATTACGAGTATATTAAAAAGATTAGAGCTTCCTATTATTTAATGGGAGCATTACTAGGTAAATATAAAAGCGCAGAGGTAGCTCTTCCAGGAGGATGCCTCATTGGTTCACGTCCTATCGATTTGCACGTAAAAGGTCTTAAGGCCCTTGGTGCAAATGTAGATGTTTCTTATGGACTTTGGTCAGCTCGTGCTGACAAGCTTGCAGGAAATCATATCTATCTTGATAAGGTTTCTGTAGGTGCTACTATCAACATTATGTTGGCAGCAGTTTTGGCAGAGGGCAAGACTACTATTGAGAACGCAGCTAAGGAGCCACACGTAGTAGACGTGGCATCATTCCTTAACTCAATGGGCGCAAATATCCGTGGAGCAGGTACAGATGTTATCCGTATCGTTGGTGTTCCAGCTCTTCACGGCACTACTTATGCAGTTATCCCAGATCAGATTGAGGCTGGTACTTATATGTGTGCTGCAGCTGCAACACACGGTGATGTTCTTATTAAGAACGTAATCCCTAAGCATTTAGAGGCTACATCAGCAAAGCTTATCGAGGCAGGATGTGTAATCGAGGAGTACGATGATGCTGTTAGAGTTATTGGCAAAGGCCGTAAGCTTACAAGCACTCATGTAACTACACTTCCATATCCAGGCTTCCCAACAGATATGCAGCCAGAAATCACAGCGGTTCTTGCTATCGCAGAGGGAACAAGTACAGTTACAGAGTCTATTTTTGAGAATAGATTTAAGTACGTTGATGAGTTGGCACGTATGGGAGCTAATATTAAGGTAGAAAGCACTGTTGCTATTGTATCAGGTGTTTCAAGATACACAGGAGCACAGGTACAGGCTTCAGATCTTAGAGCTGGAGCAGCACTTATTATTGCAGGACTTGCAGCTGATGGATTTACTGTTATCGATGATATCAAGTACATTCAGCGTGGATATGAAGACATAGTAGGAAAGTTCTCAAAGCTTGGTGCTACTATTGCCGAGGTGGATTCAGACCACGAATTACAGAAATTCAAATTAAAGGTTTCTTAATT
>JAILAV010000137.1 GCA_024681435.1 Pseudobutyrivibrio sp.
CAAACCAGAGATGATAGGAACGAATCTTGTACCACCGAAGAATGATAATACCTGTGGAAGCTGAATCTTATAGTACTTGTTGTGAAGTGAAGCAACACCAAGACCAACGATCATACCACCGAATACACCCATCTGGAGTGATGTGATACCGCAAACTGATGTTGTTGCACCATCAAGCATCTTCTCAACACCGCCGTTGATTGTGATCATAGCGCCGATTGAAGCGTGCATGATAAGGAAAGCGATAGCTGCTGCAAGAGCTGCAACTTCCTTTTCCTTCTTTGCCATACCGATTGCTACACCGATTGCAAAGATGATTGGTAAGTTACCAAATACAATGTTACCAGCGTCGTTCATAACAGTAAGAATAGCGTTACCTACTGTACCAGGACCTAACACTGATGTAAGGTGGTATGTCTCAAGCATTGTTGTGTTAGTAAATGAACCACCGATTCCGAGAAGCAAACCTGCTACTGGAAGAATTGCGATTGGAAGCATGAATGAACGTCCAACTCGCTGCAATACTGCAAAAATTTTGTCTTTCACGATAAAGACCTCCTATAAATAAAATAGTTATCTTAGAGGCAATTGAATTTTACGCAACAAAAAAGTAGGCATAAAAAAACAAAACGCCCCTAGCGTCTTGTGTCGTTTATGCCTACTTAAAGTTACATACTTCACAAAAATTTTTACAAGCGATAATGTAACATGGAATATGACATTTGTCAACACTTAATCGATTAAGTTTTGTTAAGAAAAAGCACCCTGAAATAATTACTTCCTATTATATAACGCAAAAATCGAAAAAAATTTGAAAATTTTTGAAAAAACATATAAAGTTTTCTTAGAGAGCACCGATAAATGAAGTGTAAAGAAAAGTAGAACTAGAAAATGTGACATAAATCCACGTAACTAATAGGGAGGAAAGGAGTGTGGCGATATGCGTATAGAGGCTTACAACCAGGTAGCTCAGCTCTATCAAACATCAAACACGAAAAACGTATCACAGGCAGCTAAGTCGAACCAGATGGGTCGCGACGAGGTGCAGATTTCATCTACTGGTCGTGATTTTAATGTTGCAAAAGCAGCAGTATCTGAGAGCAAGGACATTCGAGAAGATCTCGTTGCTGACATCAAAGCTAGAATTAAGAACGGCACATATGATGTAAGTGCAGATGATTTTGCTGACAAATTATTATCTCAGGTAGAATCAATATTTTAGTTTTGTGAGGGATTAGCGTGGCTAGTTTAATGGATGAATTGCTCTTAACTATGGATGGTGAAACAGAGCAGTATGAAAAGATAATCAGTCTTCATGGAGAAAAGAAGGATTCTATTATCCATAAGAAACTTGACGTACTGGAAGCTATTACTGTAGAAGAGCAGGCCATAGCTGACACCTTGCGCTCACTAGAGAAAAAACGTCTTAGTGTGTTGCAAAGTATTGCGACAGTGATGGGACATGATGGGGAGCAGGTTACCGTATCATGGATGATTGATAATCTGTCTAACCAACCTGTAGAACAAAAACAGTTAATTACTGCAAAAGAGAAGCTTGTTAAAGCTGCGGATGATGTTCAGATATTGAACTTTCAGACTCAGAACTTATTAAAGCAAGCCTTGGAAATGGTGGAATTTGATATCACACTTTTGAAAAGTGCGAAGCAGGCACCAGAGACATCCAACTATGGCAGAAACGCTGAAACTACGGGAAATTTATTAGGAATAACAGGATTTGATGCTAAACAGTAGGAAAAGGATGTCCTTAAAGTTTTAGTGAAAAGCTTTGGAGGATTGACTTATGGCTAATAGTTTTGGAAGCTTATATGTTGGGGCATCAGGCCTGCAGTCAGCATCACACGGATTAAATACAACTGCAAACAACCTTACTAACGTAAACACAGAAGGATACGTTCGTGAGCAGGTTGTTTATGAAGATAGAAATTACAGAAAAATAGGAACTGCAGCGGTCGGCACACAATATGCTGGCCTTGGTGTGCAGGTAGGAACTATCGTCCACAATCGCGATATCTTTTTAGATAAAGCATATCGTCAGGAGAATGGGCGATATTCTTTTTATAGTGCTAGCTCAGAAGCGGTACAAGAGGTATACACTCATCTTCAGGAAGTTGATGGAGTAGCATTTAAGGATGCAATCAAGGATTTTTCCGGAGCATTCGAAGAATTTGCAAAAGAACCATCAAACACTGTTAATCAAAACCTCGTATTGCAAAAGGCTAGTCTTTTTTTGTCTAGAGCATTAGCTGTTGAAGATGGACTTGAGGATTACCAGAAAATCATCAATTCCAAAATCAAAGAGGATATAGCTAAGGTTAACGAAATCGGCGAAAAGATTGTTGACCTTAATAAAAGAATTCAGTCCATTGAGGCTGCAGGCGTTGAGAAGGCCATGGATCTTCGCGATACAAGAGACTTACTCTTAGATAAGCTTTCAGGCCTGGCAAGAATATCTTATAACGAGGAACCAAACGGAGTAGTTAAGGTTGAAATAGAAGGCGTTGAATTTATCGATGATGTAAATTTCTATAGAATTGGTTCCTTTGAAGACAAGCGTACAGGCTATGTTTCTCCATACTGGACACAGCTTTCAGAGATAGTAGATGAGCAGGATGATTCACTTAATACATATTATCCAGTATTTAATGTAAATAATATTGATGCATCAAAAGGTAATGATATTGGTGAAATCAAAGCTCTTCTTATGGCAAGAGGTAGCGGTTGGACTAATTATTTAGCTTACTATGATGACAAAGGCCAGCCAATTTCAAGCGAAGATTACGAAAGTGGTATAGCCAACTCCATCATGATGAATTCAGAGGCTGAGTTGGATACATTGGTTCATCAGCTTGTTACAGCCATTAATGATATTTACAGCCCAACAACAGAAGCTAGCAAAGTCTATGAAAATGTTCTTCGAATTGAATATGAAGATGAAAATGGACAACCAGTTGTTGCAGGCTCTGATTTAAAAATTCTTGATGAGAAGAATTGTTCTGTTGGTACAGATGGTGAACTTCCACCAAGAGAGCTGTTTGTAAGAAATGGTTGCGAAAGATTCAGAAAGGTAGAGGCAAAAATAACACTAGCTGATGGAACTTCATCTACCCAAAGCATTTATGTATACAACGAGGAAGATATCAATGATACAGCAAAATGCTACACACTTAAATCATTAACTATCAACGAGGATTTGGTAAAGCAGGAATCATATCTTCCACATTTAAAATACACTGATCAGACATCTACAGATTATCAGCTTGGCCAAAACTTAAGTGCCATCTGGTCAAGACAGGATTTCAATTTGAATCCAAGTGACACAACACCTTGTGGATACACAGGATTCTATGTTAAGTGGATTGGTGAAATCGGAAATACAGGTAACGTCTACAAGACAACAGAGCAGTCACTTGAAGGCACAAAGGAAGAAATCGAATTCAGTAGACAGGGTGCTATTGGTGTTTCTTCAGACGAAGAATTAACAACAATGATTAAATATCAGTCAGCTTATAACGCAGCTAGTCGATATATAAATGTAGTAAATGAAATGATTGAACATCTGCTTACAAGCCTATAGGCGTAGCAGGAAAGGAATAGCGTATGTCATCAACATTTTTTGGATTGACAATTGCATCATCGGGACTTAACACATCTCAGGCACAGATTAACACCACTGCAAACAATATCTCTAATGTTAATACAAAGGGATACAGCAGACAGGTGGTAAATACTGTGGCTTCTTCGGCTTTGCGTGTATATCAGAGCTATGGTACTACAGGTACTGGTGTCGAAGCAGAATCTGTTACCCAACGAAGAGATTTATATTACGATGAGAAATATTGGAATAATGAGTCTGCCCTTGGTTTCTACCAGAAGAAGCAGTACTACATGAATCAGATTCAAGATTATTACAATGAAAATTCAAATAAAGCTGGATTCACAACTATCTATACAAAGATGTTTAACGCCATGAGTACTATGCAGGGTAATCCTGGTGATGAGACAGTTAGAAAGCAGTTTATTTCAAATGCAAAGCAGCTTACAGATTATTTCAATCAGTTGTCCACAAAGCTTAAGGATTTGCAGAACTCTGTCAACGATGAAATTAAGACCGCTGTTGATACAATCAATTCAATTTCAGAAAAGGTTGCTATTTTAAATAAGCAGATTAACGTTATCGAGCAGGGCGGCGGACATGCTAACGAACTTAGAGACCAGAGAGCTCTTTTAATCGATCAGCTTTCAGAGATTGTTGACGTTAATGTTAAGGAAGTAGAAGTTGCAAACTCTAACTATCCAGATATGCATACTGGTGCAACATACTACCAAGTGTACATCAACGGCCAGCAGCTTGTAGACACATATGATTACAACACACTTTCAGTTGTTTCAAGAGATACAGACCAGATGTACAACCAGTCAGATATTGATGGTTTGTATGATATTGTTTGGTCAAAGGATGGAGATAGATTTAATGCTACTCCAAGCTCAAATGGCGGTCAGTTAAAGGCTATGTTTGAGTGCCGTGATGGTAATAATAACGAGAATTTACATGCAACAGTTTCAGCAAGCACTGGAAATACTATTACGGTAAATAATCTCAGCATCACTGATATCAATGAGCTTAACATGCCATTAACCGGACAGGTAACCACAAACAATCTGCACTTTAGCTATGATGGTTTCACATTCGACACAGATGATAAGGGCAAGATTACATCCATTACATTCAATCTTAAAGAAGGAATCAGCTTAGATGTTTCAAATTCCCTTGTTGGAAAGACCTTCCAGGTTGGTGATGATGTTGATTACATGGGTATCCCATATTATCAGAATCAGATGAATCTTTTCCTTAGAAACTTCACTGAGAAATTCAACCACATTGAAGAAAGTGGAGTTGATTTAGATGGAAATCAGATGGATGCATTTTTCATCTCTAAAGATAAACTTAACTTAAAACTTGAGCATAACATGGATGAAGCAACATCAAATAGAACTGGTTTAACAAGCGAATCAGAGACATATTATTTGTTGACAGCTGGAAATGTATCTATAGCAGCAGATTCAGATAAGGATTCGCACAAGTTTGCCACAACAACACAGAAGAATTATACCTCAGGTGTTGATGCAGCAGATTTGGTTGTTCAGCTTCAAAAATTGCAAAGCAAAGAAAAGATGTTTAGAGGCGGTGGCGGTGATGCCTTCCTACAGTGTATCTACGCAGATATTACCGTAGATGCCCAGGAATGTGATATTTTTACCACTAACTTTACAAATATCCAGTCATCAATTTCACAGCAGAGAATGTCAGTATCTGGCGTTGATGAAGATGACGAGGCATTGGACTTAATTAAGTTCCAAAATGCATACAATTTAGCATCTAAATGTATTTCAGTTTTCTCCGAAATATATGATAGATTGATACTTAA
>JAILAV010000138.1 GCA_024681435.1 Pseudobutyrivibrio sp.
GGAACAACACTAGATTGGTTAAGAGAATTTCCTGGAATCGTTGATGCCAATGTGTCAGAAGACGTACGAAAAGCTTACGAAACAGAATTAGAAAAAGATGAAGCTACAGGCTTATATAAAACAAGAATTATGTGGGATATGCTGCCATCTTATTATGGAAGCCATCCTGAATTATTTGATGTAAATGATTGGAGAAAGTCCCCTCTATTTGAAGGCGGAGATTCTGTAAAGGTATATGATAACGTAATTGCGAATTTTGATAAATTCATTGCTAACCACGGTTATGTGAGAAATGGCTTAACCTATAATGTAGAAAAAAGCAATGAAAAAACCATTGCTTTCTTCTGTCATTATGGAATTACAAGTGTTTTATTATCTCGTCTTTGGAATGTCTCACCTTTCGTTCCACTTCAGGTAACAGCTTTGGCTCCTACTTCAATCACTGAAGTAGTAACTGAAGAAAGACAAAAAGGCATCGGCATTTTTAGAACTCTTCGCGCCGGCGATATTAGCCATTTATCTATTGGAAAAGAAGAGCCTTCATTTTCTGCAAGATTCTGCGAAACTTTTGAAAACACTGACCAGCGTCACTAATTATAAGAAGTGAGCTCTAAGCTCATCAGCATTTACAGGTGAAAGATATGCTGGTGCAATGTCAAATACAGTCTTTGCGCCAGTAACACCTTCACTGTTAAGTCTTGAAATAGCTCTTGCATATGCAGTTAAAACTGCTCCTGTAAATTCTGGGTTTGAATCTAAATTCAAGCTATATTCAATGACATGCTTATTGCCATCAAATCCTGTCTCACCTGTGTAAATAACGCTTCCACCGTGAGGTAAACCGCTATGATTTTTCTTTAATTCTTCTTCTGAAATGAAGTTTACAGTTGTATCGTAATCAGCAAAGTAATTTGGCATCTCTTTGATTTCTTTTTCGATACGTGCTTTATCTGCACCATCTTCCACTACAACATAACACTCTCTTGTATGCTTTTCTCTTGTTGTAAGAGTAGGGTTCTCACCATTTCTAACGCGCTCTAAAGCTGCTGGAACAGGAACTGTGTACTGTCTTGCATCAATGACGCCTTCAATTCGACGAATAGCATCTGAATGTCCCTGGCTAACGCCCTTGCCCCAGAATGTATAAGCCTCACCCTTTGGTAAAATAGATGTTGCATATAGTCTGTTTAATGAGAACATTCCTGGGTCCCAACCGCATGAGATTAAACCAATTTTTCCAGCTGCCTTTGATGCCTTTTCAACATTTGCAAAGTGCTCTGGAATTCTTGCATGTGTATCAAATGAATCGATTACGTTATAAAGCTTTGCATACTTTGGAGTCATCTCTGGCAAATCTGTAGCGCTACCACCACAAATAATAAGCACATCGATGTCTTCCTTTCCTGTATCCAAATCAGCTGTAGACTTAACTGGTGTGTTTGTCTTTACTGTTACTGTCTTTGGGTCTCTTCTTGTATAGATTGCAACAAGCTCCATATCCTCACTAAGAGATACAGCAGCCTCTACTCCTCGTCCTAAGTTTCCATATCCTAGAATACCTATTTTAATCATTGTTGTTCCTCCTAAACATCTCGGCTCCATGCCCAAAATCTATGGAAAATATACCACATATTATAGACTGATTCTAGTTGAATTGTTGATGTATGTATTGATATATTTGCCCTGATAGCCTTATTATTGTGTGACTTTTTGAATTTTTTTTGTGAATTAGTGTCTGCGTATTATATATGTTACTTTTTGAGTTTTAATACTGAAAATGTAGGTTTTCGGGCTGAATTTAGGGCACGAAGTATTAAAACAACGTCATTTTCTTTTTTAATACTAAAATAATCATTTTTTTTGTATTAAAATTACAAGAGCCTAATATTTAATACTTTCTATCCCAAAAATTGCTGTTTAAGTGGGCAAAATAGTATTAAATCACAAAAATAGCCTTATTTAATACTTCAATCATATTTTCATTAATGATTTCCTAAACTAGCTCCATTTCCGACTCCATTTTAATAAAGCCATATTTTTCATACGAATGGCGCCCCATATCTGTAGCCTCCAATTAATTATCTTGCCAGTATGGGTGTGAAACATATAGATTGCAACATAAAAAAAGCGCAGTCTCAAACTGAGATTGCGCTTTTAGAATATTACTCTGTGAAAAGTGGTGTTGAATAGTATCTGTCACCTGAGTCAGGAAGAAGGGCTACGATTGTCTTACCCTTGTTTTCTGGCTTCTTAGCAAGCTCGATGGCACCGTGAAGAGCTGCGCCAGAAGAGATACCAACTGAGATACCTTCCTTCTTTGCAAGAAGCTTTGCTGCTGCGAAAGCGTCATCGCTGTCTGCTACAAAGATTTCATCATAGACTTTTGTATTAAGTACATCTGGAACGAATCCTGCACCGATACCCTGGATTTTGTGAGCGCCTGCACGGCCCTCTGAAAGTACTGGAGAATCCTTTGGCTCAAGTGCTACAACCTTTACATCAGGATTCTGAGACTTTAAGTACTCACCAACACCTGTAACTGTTCCGCCTGTACCAACACCTGCAATGAAGATGTCAACCTTTCCATCTGTGTCCTTCCAAATCTCAGGACCTGTTGTAGCACGATGTGCTGCTGAGTTTGCTGGGTTAACAAACTGACCTGGAATCCAGCTGCCATCGATTTCAGCTGCAAGCTCCTCAGCCTTAGCGATTGCACCCTTCATACCCTTAGCACCCTCTGTAAGAACGATTTCTGCACCGTAAGCCTTAAGGATGTTTCTACGCTCTACTGACATTGTCTCAGGCATTGTAAGGATTGCTCTGTAGCCCTTTGCTGCTGCAATAGCTGCGAGACCGATACCTGTATTTCCTGAAGTTGGCTCAATGATTACTGAACCTTCCTTTAAGATTCCCTTCTGCTCTGCATCTTCGATCATAGCAAGAGCTACTCTGTCCTTTACAGATCCGGCTGGATTAAAGTACTCAAGCTTTACAAGAACTGTTGCCTCGAGGCCAAGTTCTTTTTCAATATTTGTTACCTCTACAAGTGGTGTGTTACCGATGAGTTCTGATGCACTCTTATAAATCTGTGACATAACATTAACCTCCATTTTCCTGTCTCAATAATTAACTATGTCTTAGTATACAACTAATGTGGCGTAACTGCTATTTAAACTGCAGCTGAATCTGATTTTGATTCTGAAACTGAGCCCTGAATTCCATCGATAGCTGCAAAGCCCTTCTCAAGATCTTCAATAATATCATCGATGTGCTCTGTTCCAATTGAAAGTCTGATTGTAGACTGTGTGATTCCCTGATCTAAAAGTTCCTCTTCTGTGAGCTGTGAATGTGTTGTTGTGGCTGGGTGAATAACCAAGCTCTTTACATCAGCTACGTTTGCAAGGATAGAGAAAATCTGAAGATTATCGATAAACTTGTAAGCTGCGTCCTTGCCGCCCTTGATTTCGAATGTAAAGATGCTACCGCCATTCTTAGGGAAGTACTTCTTATATACTTCGTGATCTGGATGATCCTCAAGTGAAGGATGATTAACCTTTGCAACCTTAGGATGATTCTTAAGGAACTCAACAACCTTTGTTGTATTCTCTGCATGTCTGTCGAGACGAAGTGGTAATGTCTCGATTCCCTGAAGAAGAAGGAATGCATTGAATGGTGAAATTGTAGCTCCTGTATCACGAAGAAGGATTGCTCTAATGTATGTTACAAATGCTGCTGGTGCTGTTGCATCTGCAAATGAAATTCCGTGGTAGCTTGGGTTAGGCTCTGCAATTGCAGGGAACTTTCCGCTCTTCTTCCAATCATATGTACCAGCCTCTACGATAACACCGCCAAGTGTTGTTCCGTGTCCACCGAAGAACTTTGTTGCTGAGTGAACTACGATGTCTGCACCGTGCTCAATTGGACGTACCCAGTATGCTGCTCCAAATGTGTTATCAACTACAAGTGGAAGATCATGTCTATGAGCAATTTCTGCAAGTGCATCGATATCAGGAATATCTGAATTTGGATTTCCGAGTGTCTCGATGTAGATTGCCTTTGTGTCTTCTTTGATTGCATCCTCAACCTCTTTAAGATTGTGAGCATCTACAAATGTTGCTGTAACACCATACTGTGGAAGTGTATGTGCTAAAAGATTGTAGCTACCACCGTAGATTGTCTTCTGCGCTACTATGTGTCCGCCGCCTGCTGCAAGTGCCTCGATTGTATATGTAATTGCTGCTGCTCCAGATGCAACTGCAAGTGCAGCTGA
The DNA here is from genome assembly GCA_024681435.1 of Pseudobutyrivibrio sp. GTDB lineage: Bacteria > Bacillota > Clostridia > Lachnospirales > Lachnospiraceae > Pseudobutyrivibrio. The sequence continues at coordinate 4,271 of JAILAV010000138.1, forward strand.
ACCACCTTCAAGAGCTGCAACTCTCTGCTCTAAAACACCCTGTGTTGAGTTTGTAAGTCTTCCGTAAATGTTACCTGCATCTGCAAGACCAAATCTGTCTGCTGCATGCTGTGAATCTCTAAATACATATGAAGTTGTCTGGTAAATAGGTACTGCTCTTGCATCAGATGCTGGATCTGGATTTTCCTGGCCTACGTGAAGTGCTAATGTTTCAAATCTATAGTTGCTCATAATCATAATCTCCTTTCAATTTAAAGCTGCCGGCTCGTTCGTTTTTGTTGATGATGTTATATTAAACGTTATTACCTACTAGGTCAATAGGTTTTACAATAGACAAAAATTATAGCTGGTTATCAAACTGATTGATAGCCAGCTATAAATACATCAAGCCTTAAGCAACTCTATCATTTGGTTGTAACCTTCTATTGCTTCCTTCACGATAGGAAATACAGGATAACAGTGGAACAAGCCCTCTCCTATTATCATGTCATAGGCCACGCCATATTTATTCATCGCTGTTGCAAAAGAAGGTGCAACCGCAAAGAGAGTTTCATCCGTTCCATACATAAATGTAACCTTTGGGCATCCTGTAAAATCTCCAGTCTGTGTATAAATCATATAATCGGGCACTGAAGAATCACCATGTCTTAAAATATCAGCTGCCGTTTTCATATAATTTGCAGAAACCAATAAATCTTTTTGATCTAGCTCCTGCATACGCTTCCATTCCTCATTAGCCACCACACATGTGCCTGGCGAGATGGCAATTATATGCCTTGGCATTGGAACCTCATGCCCAGCATTGATATAAGCAATAAGTCCAAGAGCAAGACTTCCTCCAGAAGATGTTCCAAGAAAAGAAATGTTATTAGCATCATAATTCTCAAGCATTTTTTTATATGTTGCAAATACCATTTCATATGCTTTTGAAATTGGGTAATCAGTACAAAGGGGATAATACGGAATATATAAATCCACCCCAGATTCTTTTGCAATTTTCAAAGCTTTTTTTATTGATGCGGGTCTTGGTGCTCTCACCATGCCACCGCCTATCAAAAATAAATTAGCCTTGTCCGTTTTATGCTTATGAATCATCCTAATTACAGGACATCCCATGATTTCGATTCTGTCGATATCAAATTCGCTGTCTTGTATATCAGGGATAGTGTTTTTAGCATTATATCCCTTCATGCATTTGATTAATTCCTTTGGGCTCTTGTTACCCCAGTTTTTAAATCCGCAAGCTCTTGCGATAAATTTTATTAGCTCATATTTTATTGACATTATTCTCTCCTTTGTTTTGGAAGAATAAAATATTTGAGTTCCTAATTCTTCGTACATTACGATTCAAGTGTCCGCTGGTCTTTTACTTCTCCGCAATTACTGCTATCCAAGGTTTTGTTTCATGATGATTAGTATTGACCTTAGAAAAACCTGCTTTAATAAGAGCAACTTCTATTTCCTCAACTGTATGACATTTCATACCATCAATTATGTTTTCAAACTGAAGACCTGCCTTATCCGTTCCATCGGATTCATTGCAAATCATAAATTTTCCACCTGGCTTTAAGGCTTTATTAACCTCAGCAAAACATTTCTCTAATCCTGGCCAAAAATAAATTGTTTCAAAAGCTGTAGCCAAATCATACTGATTCTGATATTTAAGGTTGGAAACGTCTCCCTGTTCTACTTCACATCGACCTTTGCTAATCATTTCTGAATTGTATGCCTTTGTCTGTTCCAAAGAAACCTCAGAATAATCAATGGCTGTCAACTTCGAATCAGGATACTTCAAGAGGAGCTCGTGGGCATTTCTTCCACCGCCACAACCTACCTCAAGAATGTCTTCTGGTTCTACTGTAGTTAACTTAGACATTCCCCAATCAGCAACTTTAGCGTGTCCATTATTCATTCCATTTACCATCATTTTTCCAAAAAACCCCTCTGGCTTTCTTGTCTGACTAACAAAATTTTTAAATAATCCCATTTTATAACCTCCTATTATCTCGGATTCTCAATCTTATCAGGTACAATCCAGTAATCGCAGATAGCTCCCCCTGTAGCTAATGTGTAATCTCTATGAAGTACCCCATGTTTAGCCTCTGTCATATAGTGATCCATCTCGCAACAAACAGGGAGAATCTCAAGATACCCATTTTCTCTAGCATAATCATTTAATGGGCAGCGTGTAAAATGATAATAACTACCATCTTTATGTTTTGTTTCATCAAAATTAAAATCCCAGGTTTTATCTTTATATTCAGGATGAGCATCTGCCCAATCCTGCATTTCATGAAATTTAGCTTTTCCCTTCTCAAGTGTTTTTGGATTATTCAAATCCCCTGCACTCATGAATATACCAACCGGTGGCTTAGTCATGAAGTTTTTAATTACTTTTCTATATCCTTCATAATCTATGTCACCATCAGCAGCCTTCCATATTGAAAGGAATACAAAACACATATATATGTTGCTTGCCATAGGATTGTCATATCCTATATCCTCACACTGCTTAAGCATCTCTTTATATATGGGCCTTGCACCTTTTAAAGCTTTCTTTGTTACTTCACTACCAAATTGCTCTTTCAAATGTTTACGAAGCAGAAGCGTGAGCACATTATAATATTTACTAGTATATTTCATCATAACTGCACAACTCCTTTAAGTTTCAACTATTTCCTACCCACCAACAACGTCGAGCCAGACAATCCCATCCAGGTAGCTTCCCATTTACTCATAAATTTTCCATCGGTCGTATCAATCAACTGCACTTCCTCATAACCCAGCTCTTTAAGCTTCTTTTCAAACTCTTTCATATCACCATATTTTCCTTTAGACATGATGTCATGAATGGCAAATTTTCCACCTTTTTTCAAAGTTCTAAGAGTCTCTAAAAGGATAGCCTGTCTATCTTTGCTTGGGATGTTGTGATAAACATAATTACTTGTGACCATATCAAAAGCCCCATCTTCAAATGGAAGTTTAGTTGCATCTCCCTGTTTGAAGCTGACATTTTTCACGCCTTCCGCCTGAGCATTGTTCTCACAGAGATTTCTATTAAATGAAGCATATTCCTTGCCCCATCTGTCGATTCCTACAAATGATGCAGTAGCATTTCTTTTAGCGCAAGCAATTGTAAGTGCGCCACTTCCACAACCTACATCAAGACCTTTTCCTCCATCAGGAACAGTTACATACTCTGCTATGCCATCTATAATCTGTTTAGACATTTGACGTTTACCAGTGTATGAAAATGCTCTGTGCATGAGAAACATCCAAACAGTCATACATAATAGTAATACACCAAGTACAAACAATGCTGTGCACACCACCTTGCTTACTGTTTGAAGGCTAACTCCACTAAAAGTATTAACGCACCAAAATACCACCCAGCAAATAACTGCCGCAGCTGCGAATCCATTTATCATTCCCTGTGGCATCCAATTCTTATAATCCGCTTTCATACCATATCCTCCAAAATCTACATTATGCTAATTTCCATTCATCTGTAACCATTTGCTTATTAATCATGTGAGCATATACTCCCTTTGTTCCGTGAAGCTGTTCTGGAGAGCCCTGTTCCACTACTATTCCATCTTTAAGAACTACTATCTTGTCTGCTCCATCTACTGTACGCATACGGTGTGCAATAACAAGAACTGTCTTATCTTTAATAAGTGCCGAAAGAGCTTCTTGAATAAGTGATTCATTATCAACATCAAGTGAAGCTGTAGCCTCATCCATAAGGATAATTGGAGCATCCTTAAGGAATGCTCTGGCTATTGAAATACGCTGACGTTCTCCACCAGAAAGCTCTGAGCCATTTTCGCCAATAATAGTATCGTAGCCCTGAGGTAACTTTGAGATGAACTGATCACAATTTGCAAGCTTGGCTGCGGCCTTCACTTGCTCGTCTGTTGCGTTCTTGTTACCAATTCTGATGTTCTCTAGAACTGAATTGTTAAATAGAGTTACATCCTGGAAGACGATAGAATACATAGATAAAAGTGTCTCAGGGTCAATCTTTGAAACATCCATTCCTCCAACTGTAATCTGTCCATCATCAATATCCCAGAATCTAGCAGCAAGACGGGAAACCGTGGTCTTGCCACCACCTGATGGTCCAATAAGGGCTGTTACCTCACCCTGCTTAGCAACGAAGCTTACATCACGAAGGACAGCCTCGCCATCCTCATAAGAGAACTTTACATTCTTAAACTCAATGTCATATCCATTATTTGAAAGCTTGGCTATTCCAGTTTGTTCAGGATGAGAAAGAATTTCATCCATACGCTCGCACTGTGTATCTGTAGCAATAAGAGCTGCAAAATTCTGTAAAGAAATCTGAAGTGGTTCATACATTCTTGATACTACAAGCAAATACATGAAAAACGTAATTACGTTAATCTCGCCATTTACAAGAAGGCCAGAACCTACAACAGCTACAGTTCCAATTCCAAACTTCAGAATCATCTGGGCACTACAGACAAAAGCTGCATTTGAAAACTCGGCAACTATATTGTGAGTCTCAACTGCCTTAATCTTTTTCTTAAGGCCAACCATGTACTCTTTCTGGGCATTATAGGCTCTCAAATCTCTAACTGTCTCAAGCGCTTCCTGTATTCCATCAAGACAAGCGACTTTGTATTTGCTTCCTTTTCTGTTAAGCTTGTGCATCATTGTTCTTGAATAAAAAACAATGAAAAAGGAAATTGGAACCACCCACACTGCTGCAAGAGCCATTCTCCAATCAAAGAAGAACAAACTGATTACAATAATAGTTGTAGAAATCATTGCACCGATTAACTCGGGTAACCAGTGAGATGATGCAGTTTCAATAATGGCGCAGTCCGCCATAATTGTGTTTGTTAAATCAGCCAAATCCTTCTTACCGAAAAATGATAAAGGAATTCTTCTAAGCTTTTCTGCCAGGCCTCGTCTTCGCACGCCGCTTTCCACATATGTAGAATAAAATGTGGCGCCATACTGGAAATACTGTGAAATTGCCACGGCTGCCAAACATACTAAAATTCCAACAATATAAAATACAGGTCTGTCCTTAGGAGATTTTCCATTTAACAAATCTGATGAAAATGAAAATAACACTCCTACTGGCAACATCTGGGCAAGATTTCCAACAGTACAAGCCACAAATGCTGTTATCATATCCTTTGCGCCTTTTTCAGAAAGCGCATATTTGTGTTGTAACTTCTCTTCTATACTCATGCACCCTTACCTACCTTCCAATTGATTGACTTGTTATACTCCGACCACATGTGATTATATATACCAGCCTCTTTAATAAGACTTTCATGTGTTCCTGTTTCTACGATTTTTCCACCTGAGAGAACGCAAATCTTATCTGCATCCACAACAGTAGAAAGTCTGTGGGCAATCATGATTACAGTCTTGTCCTTAGATAGATTTGCAAATGCCTGCTGCACTTTAGCTTCATTATCTGGATCCGCAAATGCGGTAGCTTCATCAAGGATGAGAATCGGAGCATTCTTCAAAAATGCTCTAGCAATTGAAAGCCTCTGGGCTTCTCCACCTGATACATAAACACCTTCTTTACCAATCATTGTGTTTACGCCCTCAGGAAATTTCTCGATAATATCCATACACTGAGCATCCTTGAGAGCCTGAATAACTTCCTCGTTGCTGGCATTAGGATTTCCCATTCGTACGTTTTCTAAAATTGACATCTTTAACAGCTTGCTGTCCTGAAATACATAGGATACCTGCTTCATCAATTCAGGGGTTGCAATGTCCTTTACGTCCACGCCGCCGATTTTAATTGAGCCACTATTTACATCCCAGAATCTTGCAATAAGAGATGCTAGTGTAGTCTTTCCACCACCTGATGGCCCTACGAAAGCAATATGCTCACCAGGATTGATTGAAAGGGTTATTCCATCAATGGCATTTCCTTTATTTTCTCCATAAGAGAAATTAACATTATCAAGAACTATTCCAGCATCCACAGGTGATTTTGGACTACTTGCCTCAGGTAATGGTTCAACGTCAAGAATTGAATCCATTCTATTCAACGCATCCATTACTATCATCTCGCTCTCACCTGAGTACGCTACTTTCATAAGAGTGACAGTAAGAATTGGTGTGATTATTATGTAGAAAAGAATGTTAAATAAAAACGTATTTGCGATACTATCTCCACCAAAGATAAATGAACATGCTACGATTGCTGCAAAAACCGCATTTGCGAAGACTACAAAGCATGTCATTGGTATTCTCATTACTGTAGTGTAGCCAATTGTCCATCTTTCATATTTATCAATAGCCTCTTTGAAGCGCTTGAAAGAAAATACTGATTGTCCAAAAGTCTTTACTACAGGGATTCCACGTACATACTCAACAGCTTCTGCACTCATTTCGTCTAATGCATCCTGATATTCTGCCATAGCTGTTTTCATCTTTTCGCCCATCATAGACCCCATGCAAATGAAAGCCAAAGCTGCTGGTATCAAGCAAATCAGTCCTATTCTCCAGTCAAAATACAAAAGCATTCCAATTAAACCGATTGGAGTAACGTAGCTTACTGACTTGTCAGGAAGTGAATGTGCCAAAAATGTCTCTGTGGCAGCACTGGAATCGGCCACTATTTTTCTGATTTTTCCACTTCCTTCCGCCTCAATATATCCCATAGGAAGCTTCATGATGTGTTCCATCATTGCAATTCTCATATTTACCTGCACTCTAAATGCTGCGATATGAGAGCACATCAATGATGCTATATATACAAGCATTGAAAGAAGTGCCATTCCAACTGCAGACCAACCATATGCTTTGATGTGTGTGGCCTGAGAAAAATCAGGTCTTACCTCTATTACCTCTTTAATAATTGCCCATATGTAATAGAATGGAGCCAATGCTAAAATTGCTGATATAGCTGCTAAAATCCACGAAGCAATAGTAAGGTATTTGTGATTCTTCGCATATACAAATAATTTCTTTATTACCCCTTTATTATTTTGCTGTTTCATTATTTATCTCCTTAAAAATTATTTTTCATTAAGAGATATTGCTCATCTCCCACATCTTTGAATACTTTCCAGCAGTTTCCATAAGCTTCTCATGAGTTCCATATTCGGAAATTCCATGATTATCAATCAGGAAAATCTGGTTAGCATTTCTTATTGTCTTTAATCTGTGAGCAATAACAATAAGTGTTTTTCCTGTAACTAACTCATTTATAGCTTCTTGAATTGCCTTTTCATTGTCAGCATCAACAGATGCTGTGGCCTCATCAAGAATTACAATAGGTGCATCCTTAAGCAAGCATCGCGCTATAGAAATACGCTGCTTTTCGCCCCCTGAAAGAGATGCTCCCCCTTCTCCTAAAACAGTGTCAAATCCATTTGGTAACTTCTCGATAAATTCCAAACATCTCGCTTTTTTAGCCGCTTCGATTATCTCTTCTTTTGTAGCTGTCGGGCGACCAATAGCAATATTGTTGTAGACCGTATCCTGGAAAAGATATACTCGCTGGAATACCATACTGATGTGATTCATCAAGTCTGATATTGGTACGTCTCTAATATCCACACCCCTGATTTTGATACTGCCGGATTTTACATCCCATAGTCTTGCAAGAAGGCTTGCAATTGTGGATTTTCCTCCACCTGATGGTCCAACTAAAGCTACCATTTCATCCTTATTAACAGTAAAGGAAACGTTTTGAATAACCTCATTATCATCATATGCAAATGTTACATTGTCGTACTCTATTTCATTTCCATTGTATGTATCTGGAATGGTTTTGTTGCCATTGTCAGCCATTTCAAGCTCTGCAAATATAGAATCTATTCTGTCCAGTGATGCATTAGTAACTGTAAGTCTTGCTATCTGCCCATAGAATGACTTCATTGCAATCAGAACATCAAACATAAACATAATGACGCCCAAAAGATATATACCTGAAAGACTTCCCTTAAGATACAAATAACAAGCCAAACCTAATATTGCCGAGGTTCCAATTCCATATGTCAATGAGCATGTTAAATTCCATGGGGCATAGTCAAATTCAAATTTTAGATTCTCCTCGCAATTTCTCTCAAAGCTAGCTGTAAGATCTTTGGATTTTTCACCAAGCATGTTATAAGACTTGATGATTCCAATTCCCTCCGCAAAATCGATTACTGCTTCGGCCTGCCTCTGTGAACATTCCTGTCTTACTGCTGAATGATCCAAAGTGTTTTTTAGCATCATTCTTCCAACTAAAATGTGCAATCCCACAAAGATTACCGTCAGTATTCCAATCCTATAATCGATGTAAAACATCATGCATGTCATAACAGCTTGCGAAACAATAAAAGCCACAAGCTCTCCCATTACAGTCATGCAATTTTCTTCTATGAAGCACATATCTGTTGATAAAACAGAGCTAATTTTTCCAATATTTCCCTCGGTAAAGTAACCCATTGGAAGCTTTCTTAAATGTTCTCCAAGCTCCAAACGTTTATCAGCAAATACTATAAAACCTGCTGCAGACTGGAGCACATTAGTGATGTGTTCAAACAGAGCCTGAAGCAATACACTTGCCAAAATCGCTCCACCAAGCAGATAACACTTTCTTACATCCATGATTCCTTCCATAAAGAAATCAATGGTGATAAAGCAGATAAACATTGGCAATCTCATTAAGACGCCTTTGATTACTGATGTCAGATACGACCATCGAATTCGGGTTTTATAAACTCCAGTTGATTCAATGAGTCTATGCATTATTTCTATCATGCTATACCTCCAATCTTCCATGCGCTTGCAGATACAGATGCTTTCCAAAGTTTTGTGTATTCAGGGCAACTCTCAATTAGATTCTCATGTTTATCAGCTGCAATACATATGCCCTCTTTCATCACACAAATCTTATCTGCATTTTTAATGGTCGATAGTCTGTGAGCAATTATTAAAACCGTCTTGTCCTTTAATATTTCTGCAATAGCTGCATTCATCTTCTCTTCATTTTCTGGATCCATAAATGCTGTAGCTTCGTCCAAAACAATAATTGGAGCGTCCTTTAAAATTGCTCTAGCTAGAGCGATACGTTGACGTTCTCCCCCTGAAAGCATTTTTCCAGAATCACCAGCCTGCGAATCTATACCATTTGGCAGTTTCTCAATAAAGTCCATACACTGTGCTCTTCTAGCCGCATCTTCTACCTGTTGTCTTGTAGCAGATGGATTACCAATTAAAATGTTTTCATAAATACTGGTATTAAATAGGAACTGCTCCTGAGCCACATATGCGACCTGATTATTAAGAGTCTCTAATGGCATGCTTGTAATATCCTGTCCACCTATTTTTATTGAACCTGCGTCAAGGTCATAGTAGTGAACTAATAGCTTGGCCAAAGTTGATTTGCCACTTCCCGACTCTCCCACAAGTGCTGTAGTTGTGCCTTGTTTTAATGACAGATTAACGCCGTGTATAATTTCTTTATCACCATAGCCAAAATGAACATTACTGTATTCCACATCAAGATTCTTGCCTGTAAATTCACTGTTTCCACTCTTTAATGGTTCATGGCTAAGCAATTTTTCCAACTCATCAATCTTGTAGTTCAACTCAGGGAATTTTCCGCCCAAAGTCATAGCCTTTATAATGGATGGTCCCACTGCAAATGACATGCAAAGAACCAAAATAAATTTATCAAGTGTAAGTACTCCATTTAGAATCATCAAAGAGCCAACTGGCATGATGAACATAAAAATACATGGGAATATGCTCATATACAAAGCCATCCACGGCCAGCATTCTTTGTACCAATCAAGGGTGAAATCTCTATAAGATGTAACCTTATCTCTAAAGTTCATGTAGGATTCACCATCTCTATTAAAGACTTTGATAACCTCCATTCCATTTACATATTCGATAATATTGTTATTCATTTCCGAAGCGGCTTTGTAATATAAATCCATTTTTGCCATACCACGTTTCATCATCATTCCCATAGATAATATGCCTAGAATGATTGGAACAAATGTAAGCAACGCCAATCTCCAGTCACCAACGAACATCAATACTAGAATCACCATAGGGATAAATATGTTGGCAATGCCCTCTGGTATACCATGGGCCAGAAGAATTTCAATCATCTCAATATCATCATTGAAAACTTTCTTAATTCGCCCAACGCCAATATCTTCGATATTTCCAAGAGGCTGATTTTCCAATTTTCCCTGAAGCGCAACTCTAATATTCCTAAGGACGTGATAAGCGCTGAAGTGTGAAAAACAAAGAGCTTTGTTATAAAGATATGCATACAAAATTTCACATACCAAAACTCCTATAACTCTTGGAATAATATAGTCAGCTTTAATAACCTCTCCCCTACTAAGTGGTCCTAAAAACTGATATAAAATGTAATAGGGTAATACACTAAAAAACACTCCTAGTGCCGCTAAAATAGCCGCGATTATAGTGTATTTTTTGTATTCACCAATATATGGTGTTACCTTTTTTAACATACAAATTCTCCTTGCTATAACTAAGCCATTACAACGTCTTTCTTATCCAAATGTTTTCTAAGAATTGCATATCCCAGATAAACTCCTGCTACAGATAACGCAAATACGATAATAGTAGCAATCACTCCCATAATACCTGATGTGTACTTAATCATTTCATCCATAGCCTCTGGAGTCTGACCTCTAGAAATCCACTCGCTTCTATAGCTCTCCATGAAGAACATTGATGGAATAATCGCTCCTAACGCCTGTCCAACATGAAATACGCCAGATGCTAAAGCAATTATAAATACGGAAGTCCTATTGTTTCTTGAACCAATAAAATCTGCGATTAGACTTCCTATCATAGATGTAATAAACCATGGTAAATATCCTGCTCCCATAATTCCAAACAAAAGCATTACGATTGCTTGCATAATAGTGAACTGCCCGAATTTACCGATTTTTCTGCTTATGAAAAAGAAAATCGAACCTGTCAATAGAGCGCAAAGTCCAGAACCAATAGAATGTCCGAATGGTCCAAGCGGTGTGATTAGTACCATGGAGAGCATATATAAAATCATGTACAAAGCAGATAGCAAAGCTATCATTATTACGTCTTTAATCTTTAACTTTTTCATTGCATCTTTCCTCCTGCATATGCATAAATATATTATTTAAATTGGATATAGAATCCTTAGATAAAATGAAATTATCCTTAATGGTTCCTTCATCCAAAAATACTACCCTGTTTGCCACATGCCTTATGAATTCATAGTCATGGGATATTACCAAAACCCCAGCTTTTTCCTTCAGCTTTAAGATTTCTTCAACCACATTGTGCATAGAATAAACATCAAGGCCGCTGGTTGGTTCATCAAATATAATTAACGGCTTCTCACAAAGAGTTGCCATAGCAATCTGCAATCTCTGTTTCTGACCTCCACTTAAATCAAAGGGATGCTTATGCATGTACGGCAATAATCCAAGCTTATCCAGACAAGCTTTTATGCTATCCAAATCATCTTTCACAAGAGTTAATTCATTGATTACCGATGTTCCAAAGAGTTGATAATCAGGATCTTGCATAATAAAAAATGGCAGGTCATCAGTATCAACAACACCAGAGTCTGGTTTATAGGTTTTGCACAAAAGTTTTGCAATAGTTGTTTTGCCTGCTCCATTTGGACCTACAAGTACTGTAACCTCACCCTTATGTAGTTCGAGATTTATATCCTTTAAAATATTTTTAAAGCTAACATTTTTCAGGCTGGAGACTGTATTTTTACATGCAGAATTTTTATGGCAAGGTATATCAAGTGAGAAAACATTAAAGCTTCTTGTATCGTATTTACAGTTTTTAAAATCTGCCTCTGAGCAAAAAAGCTTCAGCTTTCCCGAATCCAAATACAACACCCTATCTATAATCCCGTTAAGATAAAAGAATCTGTGGTCAGCGATAATTATCGTATATCCGATATTCTTCATTTTCTGGATTATCTGTCCTAGAAGCATAGCGTTTCCATAATCAAGATTTGCGGATGGCTCATCAAACAACAGTATCTTTTGTTTCATAGTCACCACCGAAGCAAGTGCAATCATTTGACGCTCTCCGCTGGATAAGGTGAAGATATTTCTATCCATCAATTTCTCAATTCCAAAAGCGTCAGAAAGCTCCTTTAAGCGCTTTTGCATATCAGCCTTGTCATAGCCATAGTTTTCCATAGAAAAAACCAATTCAGCCGTTGTATTTTCTGTAAAAAACTGCGACCTTGGATTCTGAAAAACCGAACCAACAATCTTATTTAATTGATGCATTTTCATATCAGTAGAATCAGTTCCTTTTATGGTCAATTTACCAGAAAGCTCTCCTTCGGTAACAGTAGGAATCAGTCCATTTAGGCACTTAAGCAATGTAGATTTTCCGCATCCACTATTGCCTGTTAAAAGCACAATTTCTCCTTTGCCAACAGTAAAATTCACATCACTTATCCCTTCTTTTGACGCCTCATAATTAAAAGAAAGATTATTGGCTACAATTAAATTTGTTTCCATAAAAACCCTCCAGCTAATCCGATAACAAAAACAAAAAGTACTGCTATATCAAGAATTCGTATTTTCTCCTCAAAAAAAGATGTTCTTTTAGTAGGAACATCAATGCCTTTTACGTAACCTGCCGCTGTAACTTCTTCAGCTAATGCTGCGCATCTAAATAATTGTGGTACGATAAAATACTGAAAGCTTTTTATTGGATGCTTCCATGTAAAACTAATACCTCGAAGTCGCATTGACTCTAAGATATAACTAAATTCTCTTTTGAAAGTGGGTATATATTTAAGTGTGATCGTGATTGCTATTACCAATACCCTTGGGATATGAATTGTTTCTAGGGCTGATAACAGCTGTGCAGAATTGTATTTACGAACTAAAATAGATGCCAAAGATAGGCATGGAACAGATTGAACTAATACTATAAAAAATAAAGCTATAAATTTAAATTTGTCACTTCCAACTGTAACTGTGTATATAGCCATCATACTAAAATAAACTGCAAGCATGGCTATCAAGCTTTTAAATCTCCCCATCAAGGCAAGTAATGCACCTGCAAATATTAACAGAAAGACTTGCAGATACTTTCCATTAAGAAAAACATACATACTTGGGGCAATGATATTTATAATTATCAAAACAACCGGATTTACCTTTAATACTTTCATAACTTCCTCTATTAGATATATCTATCCATTGTTAGTTATCTCTAACCTACTGATAAAATTTACCCTATTTTTTTCAGTTTGTCAATAAACTAAACAAGATAGATTTTCTCAAAAAGAGAACGCTATGGTTCTAGGAAAATCTCTCTGCTTTCATTTTCTTCTTTTTTTCATACATATTGGAATCAGCTTGTGCAAACACTTCACTTATAATTGAATTGCTTGTTCCACGGGCTATGCCACCAGCTATGGTCACATCGCCACCAATTCTATATACAGGTCAAGCCCTTCAATAAGCCAGCTGTTTTCCAGAACAGGTATAAAATCATTAGGATTAAGTATTCCAAGAACAGGATCATCCCAACGGGCAAACAATTCCTCCTCGCATACTTTTCCGTTAGACGCACGAATAACAGGCTGAGAATAAATTTCTATCCAACGCTAAATGCATTTTATTTCTTGCCATGCCAATTTATAGCAAGCATTGTAATATCATCAAATTGTTCAGCATCGCCAACGAAATCGTCCATACCTTTTTTCACATTTGCAAGTAGTTCTTCTGGTGTGGCGTTAGCTTTTGAATTAAGTGCAGCCAACATCCTATCTGTGCCAAACTGCTCATCATCCTTATCAGTTGCTTCAGCAACACCGTCGGTATACACATACATGCTATCACCAGGATTAAGTTCAAATTCATGATCTTTGAAATTAATCCCTTCCATTGTTGCCACTGCTGGTGAGTGACGATATTTTACAAGCTCCCACTCTCCATTAGCGCGTCTTATGGCTGGATGCTCATGACCTGCGTTAGCGGCAATACCCTTACCTGTAGAAATTTCAATGATAGCTATCCATACTGTTACAAAATATTCTGCCTCGTTACCTTCGCAAAGCTTATCATTGGCATATGCCAAAATCTCTCCTGGTGTACCGCCCATTTCAGCCTTATTTTTGATTAACATCTTCGATATCATCATAAATAATGCGGCAGGAACACCCTTTCCAGATACATCAGCCATAACTATAGCCAAATGATCATCATCTACTAAGAAGAAATCATAGAAATCTCCGCCAACTTCCTTTGCTGGAGTCATTGTGGCATAGAGATCAAACTCATTATTGCCTCCATTTATCTCATCAAAATTTCTTGGAAGCATACTAGCCTGGATATTGGTCGCGATTGCCAACTCTCCAGCTATTCTCTGCTCTTTAGCTGTCACTTCTGTCAAGTCTTTAATATATTTCTGTAGTGAATCCGCCATATTGTTAAATGAAACCGCCAGCGTACCTATCTCATCATCAGTATTAACCTGTGTTCGATACTCCAGATTACCTCCACTAATGTTTCGAACATCCTTCTCCAACTCTCTAAGAGGATCTGATATTCGTCGAGAAATCTTACCAACAAACAAGAATACAAGAATCATGAGGATATCTATCAAAGTCAAGCATCCTTGGATAATCATAAGAATACCTTGTTGAACCGTTGTTACCACAGTTTCGGTATTTTCTTCTATGCATTCACGAATTATTGAAACCGGCTCTGTTACAGTGGATACAGGACTGATGATACACAGTTTCCAATCGGTGGAATTAATAGTTGAGTATGCAATATATTTGGCATTGTCACCTTTTCCAGCTTCTATTACACCGCTTTCCTTTGATAGGATTGTTTTACCCGCTTCTTTAAGTGCAAAATCAGCATCTTCATCGAAGATTGAAGCCATATTCTCTGCATCTTCAGCTATTCCACTTCCTGCAATATATGTTCCTTGGCCATCAATTAGTATGGCTATACTAGGAATTACAATACCGTCATTTACCATGGACTCATTAATTTCCTCCATTAATATATCCATGCAAACGCAACCTGCGAACTCATCATTTTCACCTTTTATAGGGGCTACACATGTAATTGTAAGTCCTCTGCCATAACTGTCTTGATATGTATCAGTAAAGGCATATGCTTTACCTTCCTTATACAAATCGTGAGCCATATTGAACCATGAAGAATCTCTATATTCATAATATCCTTCTCCAACATTGTCTCCATTGTCAGAGTTAGGATCATAACTAATTAGCAAACCATCCTTTGTAGCAAGATAAATTGTAGATACGTTTAAATTGTTTTCATGGATAGGTTCAAAAACATCCTCCATATTTCCAAGTAGAAAACTTTCTCTCTGCAAATCAGCGTAATCTATTGACTTGTCAGCCAGAGTTCTTTGCATCACCCATTTGCCTGCATTTTCTGACATTGGGCGCTCTACCTCTCTGTCTGGATACTCGCCGGAATGGCAATATAACGTATTTGCGTAAGACACTGCCGATTGGACAGCATCAGAATATGCTGACAACTTTTGTTCAGCGAGCATAGTTTTGTCTCTAGCTTGATTAGATATTTTTTCCTCAAGTTGTTCAATCATTGCAGTTGAACTAACATCCGATGCACTCTCACCAAGTTCTACGGAATTAGTTATGGCAGATACTCTGATAAACTGAATGGCTGCAATACAAATAACTGTGGTTAATACCAATGTAATAACTGAGAAAGTAAGGGTTGTTAAAATAACCTTTTTAGAAACCGATGACTTCTCGATTTCCTCACCATTCTCGTCCAACTCAACAACTTCAGGTTGGGCTTCATATCCAAGACGCACCATTACATTATCATCAATAATAAGGGTAGCTATAATGAAGAAAAATCCTCCGGCCACCTGGAAGAATGTCATAGGTGTGTACTCCATATTAAAAATTCTGCACATAAAAGGATTAAATACCAGTGTAATGAGAATTTCTGATGCAAATATCAAAGATGCCTTTAATGCAGTAACATGTTTCTGACATGATAACTGTATCAAACCATAGAGGGCACGTATAAATATACCTATGAACAATGCGCCAGTCCAAAATCCAATATCACCAGGAAGCTTCATACTAGTGCCTGTAATAAGTGATTCTACAACCCAGCCAAATAAAGCAAAGATTGCCGAGAAAATCATCTGTGAAAATGTAAGCTGAATGGAATCCTCATCACTACCAAGAATTGATACACTAACTACATATGCAGCAAAGAATATATCCGCCAAAATCAAATATACTACATTGAGCGATGAGAATAAGGCTTCTGTATCAGCTCCAAACATCAACAACAATGCTATTACCGCTATAACTGAAGCCACAGAAGATGATAGATTGGTCTTCTTCTTAAGCATAATAAGAATAGGGGTAACAAAGATAAAATACATACTGACAACGCTAGATATAATCACTGCATCCATAGAGCGTGAACCTAGCAAAACGAAGAAGTTAAATCCTGTTAATTCTATTGCAAAAATTACCCCTTTTCTCAAGGTGCTTTTTTTCAAATTTATTACTCGCTTCAAGCATGTTAGTCCAAGTACTAGTAAACCGATTAAATTGGTGATACATACAAATGCAAATGTAGATATATCATCAGGAACATTAGAAAGAAACACATATTGAATAGCTGCAAGAAAAGTAATAAAGATTAATCCTATTGTAGCTTTTGTAGCATTTGAAATTTTCATATATAATTTACCCCTCAATTCTTTTGTACTGCGATGTATTTGCTAAGTATATATTCTGGCTTGTAAGCTAATTTAAGTGCGCGTAATCCCTCTATACCAACATCCTCTTCCATGTTGACATATACGCAGTCAGCAGCGCACTGTTTTACAGACTCTTGACGAAGCACCTTGTATATATGTGGTATTTCGCGATCTCCCTTTTCTATGATGGCATCATAAAATGTGTCACTAAGCTTAACACCATAACCAAAGCCGTACACTTGACCATCAATTCTTAAAACGATGCCAGACAATCCAAAATCATCAAAATGCTCCAGCTGTTTTTTTATCATTCTCGCTTCCCTATATAGAGAATTCTCATCATGAGTATGAGCGTTTTGTTTAAGCCATTTTTTTTCAAACTCAAGAATATCCTCATGGTCCTCAATTTTTATCAGCTTAACAGTTGCATGTTCACCATACATGTTCCAAAAAGTATTGACTTCAGATCTTCGTTTTTTTAATGACCTACCAGAGAAGCTTGCCATACGTTCTGTGCGATACATATATTCCGCTAAGTTTCTATCCTCCTCTATCTTAAATTCATCGGGATAAATATTAGCTAAGGTGTCCGCATAACCCTTTGTTAATGTTACAAACTTTGCTCTTTTGCCGTAATATTTGGCGTCCTCAAGTATCCTTTCAAATCCTTTGGTCGCATTTGCACCAAGGGGCGCCAAGTATACTCTATACAGCTCGTTACACAGATTCTTGCGGCAAACGTACAAAATATCATCCTCTATACATGCTTCATCACCATACTTTTCAGAAAGTGACCACATACTGATAGGGGAATGCTGACAGGATCCCTCACCATATTTAGATGTATAAACATATATGCGCTGCATATCAGATAGCTCTACAGCTACGAAGCTCAGTGGTTGCAGCTGTGTGTTATTACTCATATTTATTTCTGACATTGTATAATTCTCGACTTTACCTCTAACATGTATTTCTTTGAATTTAGCATATAAGTATGCCAATACTGTGAATAAAATAAGAAAAAGCTAGTCATTTAAAATGTAATGACTAGCTTTTCGCTTATTTTTCATATGAAAATGTCTTTAAAAATTTTTTTGCTCGTTCCGTTTTCGGCTGCTCAAAGAAACCAAACACGTTATCTGTCTCTTCAACTATTTCGCCTTTATCAAGGAAAATGATTCTATCTGCAACAGCTTCTGCAAAGCTCATTTCGTGAGTAACAATAATCATTGTAGAACCAGCCTTGGCAAGAGCAAGCATTGTTTCTAAAACTTCATGAACCATCTCAGGGTCTAGTGCAGCAGTGACCTCATCAAATAATAATATTTCCGGATGCATTAAAAGAGCTCGAACAATTGCAACACGCTGCTTCTGTCCTCCAGAAAGCTGCCTTGGATAATAATCCTTCTTATCAGCTAGCCCAACCTTATCAAGAAGCTCTAATGCTTCTTTAACTGCATCATCCTTTTCTCTCTTCTGTACCTTTATTGGCGCTAAAATACAGTTTTCCAGCACCGTTTTATGAGGGAATAATTCATAGGACTGAAACACCATTCCAATCTTTTGTCTAAGCTTTGTTATGTCTCTTTTGCCTGCTTCCACAGGAAGTCCATCTACAGTAATTACACCGCTTTGAATTTCTTCCAGTCCATTTAAGCAACGAAGAAATGTACTTTTTCCACAACCTGATGGTCCAATGATTACAACTACCTCTCCCTTGTTAACTGAAAGATTTAAATCCTTTAATACAACGTTTGTTCCAAATTCTTTATATAGATGTGTAACCTTTAATAATTCGCTCATTACGCCCACCTTTTCTCTAAATATACTGCAAGCCTGCTAATAGGCCAGCAAACTATGAAATATAGTAAGAATACAACTGCAAAAACTCCAAATGCCGCATTAGGAGAAACCTTTCTATTGGCTTCGATGATCTGCTGCGCAACCTTTAAAACCTCCACAATTCCTATCATCATAACAAGTGATGTGGTTTTAATCATTCTGGTAATAAGGTTGATGGATAAAGGAATCAAACGTCTTACCGTCTGTGGCAAAATGATGTAAATATATGTCTGCACCTTGTCCATGCCTAACGCAAATGCGGATTCAAACTGAATATTTGGAATACTCTTAATTGAACCTCTTACCAAATCTCCCATCTCAGCTGTTCCCCAAAACGTAAATACGAATATTGCCGATGATTCTGCTGACATATCCCAGCCAAATACTCTTGTTGTTCCAAAGTACACTATGAAAAGAAGAACCATCTGTGGCATTATTCTGACTGTCTCTAAATAAACCTTTAATACTGCCTTTAATAAAGGATTGTGTATGGTCATCAGCATACCGATTACAAGACCTAGAACAATACTAAGTATTACGGAAATCAAACTGATTTCTATTGAAACCCATAATCCCTGAAGCAATCGAAGGAAGTTTGTACCTTTAAATAGAACATCAATCCCCAAACTGGCCATAACGCATCCTCCTTTCCACAATCGCTCCTATAATCGAAATAGGAAGAAGCATTATTAAATAGAATACAACCAACAGGAATAAGCACTCTATTGTCTTAGCGTACATTCCAATCAGGTCTTTAGCAGTAAACATTAAATCCATCAGACTGATTGTTGAAAAAACAGATGTCTCCTTTAAAAGGAAGATAACATTTGCAAGAAGTCCAGGAACACTGATTGATACTGCCTGTGGCAAAATAACATGCCACAAAGTCTGAAAATCATTCATTCCTAGACTAAGTGCACTTTCAGTCTGGATTGTTGGTATTGCCTCTAGACCACTTCTGAAGGTTTCTATCATATATGCCCCTCCAAGAAGTCCCAAGCCTAATTTACCGCAGGTTTCTGCTGTAACCTGTATTCCCACCTTTGGTAAAGCAAAATATATAAAAAATAGCTGCACCAAAAGAGGGGTATTTCTAAACAATTCAATGTGAACTCCCACAATGGATTTAAGCACTGGGATTTTAAAATGTAAAATGGCAGAGCCAATAAGACCTATTACAAAGGCCAAGAAAATGCCCTGCCATCCAATTCTAAGTGTAAGAAAAAGTGCATCCTTATATAGTGGGAGATATTCAATAAGAATATCTGTATTCATTACTTATTTTCCACCTTCAACTACTAATGTATCCTCATAATCTGCACCGTATGTATCAAGAAGTGTCTCTTCATAATCAGCGTGGAAGAAGTTTTCTGAGCCAAGAGATTCAATCTCATCATTGAGCCAGTTAAGAAGTGACTCATTTCCCTTTGTTACAGCTGGTGCAATTGTGTCCTGATCTCCAAGTGATGGAATACCAACTTCGTAACCTTCGTTCTCGATGGCAAATGCGATAACCTCTGTGTTATCATTTGCCCATGCAACGCCGTTGCCATTTTCAAATGCTGTCTTTGCCTCTGCATAAGCATCATACTTCTGAAGCTTGATATCTGGATAATTCTTTGTAAGATATGTCTCTGCTGTTGTTCCAGAAATAACGATTACCTGGTCATCAGCACCGATGTCATCAAGGCTTTCAATAACTGCATCTGATGGTGAAACAACGCCAAGTGCTACGTTCATGTATGGAAGTGCAAAATCTACTTCCTGTGCTCTCTCCTCAGTAACTGTGAAGTTTGCAAGGATAATATCAACCTTTCCAGTCTGAAGATACTCAATTCTGTTTGCTGCCTCTGTAGAAACATAGTTGATATCTACCCCAAGGTCCTTTCCGATTCTCTCAGCAAAATAAACATCATATCCTGCATACTCCCCATTCTCATCTACATATCCAAATGGTGACTTATCTGAGAATACGCCGATGTTGATTGTGCCGCTTTCCTTAATCTCATCTACTGTTCTAAAACCAGCATCTGCATCTGCTGCTGCCTCAACCTTTCCTTCTTTTTCCTCTGCAACCTCAGATGTAGAAGCGCTTGAGCCGCATGCTGTAAGTGATGCTGCTAAAAGTCCTGTTACTAAAAGTCCGCTTGTGATTCTCTTTACAAAGTTGTTTTTCATAATTTATGTCCTCTCTTCTATAAATATTTCCTATGCAACCAATTTTTCATATATAGCTCCCGCAAGAAGCCTATGACTCTCCAAATCCATATGCTCCTGATCCGTTTCTGATGGCTTAGCCACATCAGATGCTGCCAAAAACATACAGTCAAACTCCTCTGCGAGCTTGGCAAATACTGCCTTAAGTTCTTTGGATGTGACGACTGACTTTTCATCAAATTCCGGGTCAAAGTCTTCTTTCCAAACATGCTCGCCTAGATGAATTGGAGATAGAAGTAAAATATCTGCATTTGGATTATTAGCTTTGATTTGCTTAAGAAGAATTTCTACTCCTCTGGCAATCAACCTTGGTGATGCATTGTAAACTGTCTTGCAATCGTTTGTGCCAAGCATCAACACTACTGTATCTACTGGACCATGACTTTCTAATAATATAGGAAGAAGCTTCGAGCCATTTCTTCCTAGTCGCGTGCTATCCTCGAAAACTGTGGTACGACCAACAAGACCTTCTTCTATCACTTCGTAATC
>JAILAV010000143.1 GCA_024681435.1 Pseudobutyrivibrio sp.
TCGCACTCTGTAAGAACTGTATCCCAACCTGTTGATACGATTGGATCGATTACGATGTAATCAACGTCATCCTGGATGAACTGTCTAACTGCTTCAATCTGCTTTGCAGAATCATTATCACAGTCAACGAACTGAAGATCATATCCGTTGTCCTCTGAGAAAGCTGCCTGAACTGAGTTTGTCGAAGCTGTACGCCAATCTGACTCATGTCCAACCTGTGCGAATCCAACTGTGATTGCATCTCCGCTAGCTGCACCATCGTCACTAGACTCTGTTGCTGCATCTGCGCCTGTATCTGCTGTATCTGTTGTTGCTGTGTCAGCTGCGCCACCACATGCTACTAAAGATGCAGCCATAAGGCCTGTGAGCATTCCTGCTACTATTCTTTTTTTCATAAGGTTTCTCCTTCCTTCTCCTAACCCAGTTATGACTGGGGCTTATATTTTCTATATTCAATTTAGCATTCATAAAATTTGCCAACAATGAAATAGACATAAATTTTACACATTCTATTTTTGCGATAATACCAATTTTTATCTCTTGTAAAAAATACATACCAATTCATATTTTCTTCCCCTAATTTCGTTTTTAGGGGAAATATTTTTTAAAATTTTTTCTATATTTTTATGATTGGTATGTTTTCATATTAGATAAATAACATACCAATTTTTGTAGATGTATGGTAAAATTCAATCGATATATGTGTAAACTCTTTTAAAAATGGGGGAATAATTTTATGATTCCAAAATACATACTGCTAAAAGATAAAATAAACGAAGACATATTAAAAAATATCTACACTATAGGCTCCAATTTGCCTACTGAGGTAGAATTGGCCTCTATGTATGATGTTAGTCGCTCTACTGTAAGACAAGCGCTTTCTTTACTTTCTGACCAGGGAATCATATCAAAACATTGGGGAAGCGGTAACACCATTATTAACAAGCCAGACAACAATAAGTCAAAGACTGTTATGGTGCTTCTTATAAATGAAAAATCTACAGAAGAAAAAAGTCTACTTACAGATATAAGTTCAGTACTAATGAAAAACGGTATGAATGTGGAATTCCACGGAACTAATAACAGCTATCAATTAGAAAGGGATTATCTTAAGCTTCTACTAAATGATATTTATGGTGGACTGATAATAAATATGGTCAATTCCAACCTTCCTTCCACCAATACAGATATTCTTCAAATCCTGTTAAAAAGACAAACACCAATTATTTTCATTAACAATGCACCTGAGCAGTTACACAATCCTACTGTTGTTACCTTAGATCACTATAACAAAGGCTATCTTATGGCAAGACAACTAATTAATAGTGGACACCGAGATTTAGGTGGAATATTCATAAATAATGATGTGGCATCCGTTAGAACATTTTCTGGCTTTATCGATGCCATTAGAGATACAGATTTAGATATTCATGATGATTGTATATTATGGTGCAATCGTCACGATACTCTAGTAGTAAACAGATTTTTAAAAAGCGCATATGAAAAGGTCCATGCTATTTATACCGACGACAATGACATTAGCGGCAGAGAATTGCATCCGTTAATAAGGTCCAATCTATCCCCAACCAAACCATTAGGCAAGGAATGTGCCAAAGCTTTGTTGGAATTAAAAAAGAATGGCAATTTCAAATCAATTACCATTCCTTTTAAACATGCTTAGTATTTTCTTCTTTGAATTATTTCAGAAGATAAGTTTTCCGACGTGAAATAATTTTCATCTACATAAGTAATCTTTGGGACCGTCTTATCATCATTTAGCATTTCAATGATGTTATAAAGATATGGTCCCTGCAAAGGATTACATTCTACCACCAAATCTATCTGACCGCTCATGCAAAATTCCAATGCACTTTCAGTAGCGTCAAAAGATATTATTCGTAAATTCGTATCTTTTCCATATCCTAATCCTGCCTCATTAAGGGCTGCCATTGCACCAAAAGCTTCTTCGTCATTTTCGCAATATATTACATCAACATCACGAATATTTACTTCCTCAAGAAATCTTTTCATTATTTCTCTTGATTTAGCTTTGGTAAATTCACCACAATCCTGTGCTAAGATATGCCAGTTAGTATGCTCCTCCAACGCCTTTTCTAAAGCATGGGATCTACCTAGCTGCGCCGATGAGCCAAGGGTACCCTGGATATGTAAAATATTTACCTCTGGCCCTTCGCCTTCTATGCTTTCAGGATATAGCTCCTCCATACGAGCAATGGCTTTTTCGCCTTCAGCTTTAAAATCTGAACCAACAAAAGCTGTATATAAGGATTCATTTGAAACGACCACATTTCGATCGCATATTATTACCGGAATCCCTGCCTGCTTCGCCTCCGAAAGCACTGTATCCCAACCTGTTTCAACTATAGGACAAAGTATAATATAATCCACGCCCTGCTGGATGAATTTACGGATATCTCTAATCTGGTTATCCTGTTTAGATTGTCCATCCTTATAAATCAGCTTATATCCCTTTTCCTCAGTAAAAGCTTCCTTTACCGAATCTGTTAAAGCTACACGCCAGGCTGATTCTGCTCCTGGCTGCGAAAAACCTACCACAATTAAATCTGAATTTTCTTCTGTCTCGTCCTGATGCATTCCTATATTACCGCAAGCAAAACAGGTCAAAATAAGAACAAGCACCAGAAAAGCCCCAATCCATCGTTTATAGCTAAGCATTTATTATCCCCTTTTCATCTTGCTTCTGTTTTGGAATTACAACTGTAATTGTAGTTCCCACACCTTCTGTACTGGAGATTGTAAGACCATATTCCTCCCCAAAAAACAACTGCATTCGCTCATGAACCGTTCTAAGTCCAAATCCAATTTTATCGCCATTGGCCACAACTGAGCGCATTTCCTTTAATCTCTCTTCACTCATTCCTGCGCCGTTATCTCGGACGATGAGCTCGATTCTATCATCCATATCTACAGCTTCAACCTTTATTACACCCTTCTCTCGTTGAAGCTTTATACCATGATAAATACTATTTTCTACCAGTGGCTGCAATGTCAGCTTTGGCACTGCATAGGAGTATAGGCTTTCTGGAATATTTACCTCATAATCCATTCTGTCCTGGTATCTTATTTTTTGGATTGCAAGATAACTCAATACATGCTTTTCTTCTTCCTGCAAAGAAATAATATCCTTGCCTCTACTGAGACAAAATCTAAAGAAATCAGAAAGGGCACTTACCATATTTATGCTTTCCTGCTTCTTATCTGCCTCAATAAGCCAAATGATTGTATCCAATGTATTGTACAAGAAGTGCGGATTTATCTGCGCCTGAAGTAGTTCTAACTCAGCATGGCGCTTCCTCCGCTCTGCCCGCTTGTTTTCACTGATGAGATTGTTAAGCCTACCTGCCATTACCTCGAATCCATCAGACAGCTTTTGTATTTCAATCTCTTCAGCTTCAATAGGAGTCTTGGCTTCAAAATCACCTTGTGTAATATCCTCAACTCGCCCTGTAAGCATAGTAAGTGGAGCTGTAATTGTCTCCGTCATCTTTGATACGTAGGCAATAATAAATATAATTACTGCAATTAATAACAGGATTACAGAAATAATAATATATTCAATCTGCTGAGTTATCTCCTCCTGCAATTCGCTTAGATGTACTGACTCATAATAAAGGTAGTCATACATATAGGTCTGAATCAAATCCGTCAGGATGTAAATATTATTTTCCAGCTGAGTCATTCCCTCATCATAGCTCTCAGCATTATCTATTTCTTCCATTCGAGTTTCCAAAGTCAGGCACAAATCTCTAACTGACTCAATGGAATCGATGCTATCCCTTTCGGTGGTTTGCTCAAGAAGTTGCTCCGCCAAATCTCTGGCACTTTCAACTTCCTCCACCGGCTTTCCATCAGCATAAGCACTGTCACTGACATAATAAAACATCTTTAAATCTACGTCATTTTTGAAATTTTGGTTGAATGCAGAGGCAGCAGTAACATTATGAAGAATAGTTCTATATTGAAAAGAATACCAACATAATATACCTATGAGTATCGCAATTACGATACTCATAGGCACTAGAATTACCCCTATAAGTCTGTGGAGCAAAACGCTCATTGTTGGTTTTTGTCTTTTTGCGGCATTCAAAATTCTCATTCTCCCTGCCCCTTTACGCGATACTCTTTAGGGCTTACACCATATGTCTTCTTGAATATATAGCTAAAATAATGTGGATCTTTATAGCCAACTTGCTCCGCTATACTTTGAGTCTTTTCTTTAGTGTTTATAAGCAGAGACTTTGCTTTTTCCATTCGCTTTGAAGTTATATATTCTACAAAAGTAGTCTTTGTTTCTCTAGAAAACATTGCTGACAAGTAGCTTGGAGAAATATTAACTTCCTTGGCTACCTCATTTAAACATAAAGCAGAATCTGAATAATGCTCGTCCACATAATTCATTGCCGCTGAAAGCTGAGACCTTGATTGCTTTCCAACTTCGTTTTTACGTTTTGAAATTGCCGTTGAAAACATTTCAGTAACTAATGGAAACACTGTGGTACAATCCACATTTTCGATATTCTTTCTCGAATCTGCTGCAAGCACTACGTCTGGATCCGCGCCCAATTTTTTCAAATAATCACTTACACACATGTACATGGTCATTGCAAAATACTTACAAAACAGGTTAGAGTTAAGAGCATTTTTCGTCTGGCAATTTACGATATTCTCAATAAATCCAGGCACCTCAGACTCTTCTGCATTTTCCAAAAAAAGCATTACAAGTCGCTGGTCGATTGTTGCATTACTTTCTTCATTGTATGTCTTTAGCGCCTCTATATCTTCATCTGTAAAAATATGACCGTTAGGATTCATATATCTACAGCTAAGTTTCTTTTTCGCTAATTGGCAGGCCTTGGCAAACTCAGAAAATCTGGTTATAACTCCACTTTCTGCCAAGTACCAATGAATTTCATCATCGTACACCATGCATCTTCTTTCGATATTTTCAATCAGATTTTTGGTGTGGGTATCGATTGTAGATTCATCACCCTTTACGATAATTGCATAGGTATCCACGCTCCAATGAAAAACTATATATTCTGGGCAGCACTTTAAATATTGCATCAACTGATCAGAAAGTCGTGCCATATGCTTTGAATATACAGGGGTAGCATTTGCCTCTGTCATCGGAGTAAAGTCCAACAATATTAAATTATAATGAGTGGTATCTAAGGAAAGACCGAGCTCCTCTGATTTTTCGTAGACCTCAGAAACTGACATAGCTCCACTGACAAGCTGATTAAAAAATCTAACTCGTGAGAACTGTTCATATTCCTGACTTTCAGCTGTGAATTGCTCTAGATAATTATCTCTCTCATTTTCCTTGTCCAATTTGCTCTTAGCATCAGACATAACATCCCCTAATTTGTCCTTTGTAATAGGTTTTAGAAGATAATTGTCTACACCGATGCTAATTGCTTCTTGAGCATATGAGAAATCATCAAAACCACTGATGATAATAATTCTAGTATTAGGCAACTCTTTCTTAATCATCTTTGAAAGAGAAATTCCATCCATAAATGGCATTCTAATATCTGTAATTAAAACATCAGGCTTAGTTTGTCTAATAAGAGGCAATGCCACCTCTCCATCGGCGGCATCACCAACATATGCAAAGCCATACTGCTCCCAAGGGAAGCTGGCCTTTAACCCGTCTCGGATGACAATTTCATCCTCAACTAAAAATACACTATACATTATTTCCCTTCGTCCCTTATAACTTAATTACTGTTCCTTGCTCTTCAAAAAATCTGATAGCATTTTGTAGAGAGCGTCAGCCGTAGCCTCTACACCCATAAGTGAGCTGTTTACGCAAAAATCGTAACCTCTGCTATCTCCCCATTTCATTTTTGAATAGTAATTATGATATGCTTTTCGCTTTTTATCATGACGATACATTTTTGCCTTGGCTTCTAATTTATTAAGCCTATATAATCGACAAATACGCTCCGTCTTTGCAGCCTCATCTCCTCTTACAAATATGGAGATAAGTCCTGGATGATCACGTAATACATTTTCAGAACAACGACCTACTACAACAAAGCTTTCCCCACTTTCTGCTTTTTGCCTGATAAAGTCGAATTGAAGCTGTGCGATATTATCCTGCACGCTTGAGGAATGTCCTCTGACTGTACGTGTTAAGCCTTGGCGCTTCATTTCTTCGTGCTTATGCAAATCCTCTGCATCTATGCCGTTTCTTTCAGCCATTTGATCTAGCATATTACGATCATACAACGGAATATTAAATTTTTCAGCTAATCGTGTGGCGATTTCATGTCCGCCACTGCCATATTCTCTACCTACTGAAATAATAAACTGCCCCATAAACTACCCCCTTTCAGTACCCTATCTATAGTTATATTTTATCGAATTAACATCAATAAGTCGAGATACCCGTAATGCATCTCTTATAGATATCTAACAAAGATACTAATCATTGAAAC
Source organism: Pseudobutyrivibrio sp. (assembly GCA_024681435.1). Lineage (GTDB taxonomy): Bacteria > Bacillota > Clostridia > Lachnospirales > Lachnospiraceae > Pseudobutyrivibrio. Next base: position 6,486 of record JAILAV010000143.1, read on the forward strand.
AACAAGAACAATTATTGTACCTGGAACAAGTTCCTTACAGTATGTTGCCCAGCTAATTGGATAACCTTCTTTACCTGCTGTAGAAATACCAACAACATTTGCGCTGGCGCCGATTGGTGTCATGCTTCCACCGATATCTGTTCCGATAGCAAGAGTCCATGCCATTGTTGAAAGGTCTACACCTGTTGTAGCTGCAAGAGTTCTTATTACAGGAATCATTGTCGCTGAGAATGGAATATTATCGATAAATGCTGAAGCAATAGCACTTACCCAAAGGATAATAGCTATCATAAGATGAGCATTTCCACCTGAAACCTTTGCGATGAATTCAGCAATTACAACCAATACTCCTGTTTCTTCCAAACCACCTACAACAATAAATAATCCGATGAAAAACAAAAGTGTAAAATAATCTACTCTTTTTAAAAGCTTTAAAGCCTTTTTGCCTGATGTAATTAATGTAATAGCTGCAATAAATGTACCAATGAAAGCTACTGTAAGTCCTGTCATTGCATGTGTAACTAAAAGAGCTACTGCAATCAAGAAGATAATTGTGCTAATTAAGAATTCCTTCATGTTATCGATTTTAACTTCAACATCGATAGCGCCAGCATCAACCTTATCAGCTGAATCCTGTAATCTATTTCTCATAGTGAAATAGAAATAAAGGATAATAATTACTAATGACAATGCTCCAATTGCACCTGTGTTAAGTACAAAATCAGCGAAAGAATATCCTAAAGAAGTACCTATAATAATATTTGGTGGATCTCCACACATAGTTGCACTTCCACCTAGATTAGCACAGAAAATCTCTGCCATGATAACAGGTACTGGATTGAACTTAAGTGTGCGGGCAAGTCTAATTGTAACTGCCGCTAAGAATAAAATAACTGTGATTGAATCAATGAACATTGCAAGCACTGCTGAAAGAATCATAAATGCCACAAATATTCTAGTAGGCTCATAATGAGCAAGCTTAGCTATTTTCAAGCAAAGCCAATCAAAGAAACCAGCCTCAGCCATTCCTTCAACCATAACCATCATTCCCCAAAGGAAAATGATTGTAGCCCAGTTTACACCAGAAGTCTGCTCCGCAGATTCTCCTGCTGCATACCAAAAACTACTTTTAAAAATACCACTTATAGCCAATGTATTATAAAATGCTTCAAAACTGCGCATTCCTACACCAAATACAAAGATGCTTGTAAGTGCTCCGCATCCTAAAGTCACAATGTGCTTTGGATATCTGTCCCATACAATGAGTACAAACATCATCACAAAAATGACAATTGCCATAATCTCTGCAAACATAAAAAACTACCTCCTTTTACAGATACTATAATTGTATACGAGGGAGGTAGATTTTTAAAGAAACATTTTGTTTAGATGTTTGCATTTTTTATTAATTTCTTCATTGCAGCCGAGTTCTTTATTTCTGTAAGGATATGAATAACTGCCTGCTGCAAATCGCCTAAAGATAGATAAGCACCGCGGTTAATACCCTTGTAAACCACAGTTTTGCTACCATCTACATTTACTTCAATATTACACAAACCTTTATTTTGAAGCTTTAACACCTTTTCATTGAGCTCAACACTAGGAGCAACCGTTGTAGATACAAAATCCTTTCCCTTTTTATCTAAAAGGAATGAACCCCAGTTTTCATATCTAATCATAGGCTCGCCATAAGCAAACGATGTCTGAACCTCAGTCACATACCCATCCTCGGCAAATGTAGGAGGATTTTCCATCATAGCCTCCAATATCTTATCCGGGTCAAAACCTGGCATTATTAAATCGCAGCCAGCGTGTAAGTCATATGCCTTTTCTGATAATGAACCCCAATCTGACATTATAAATCCATTAAATTCCCAGTCGCTTCGTATAATGTCTGTATCTAAGCCTCTTTGAGAGGATGAATAAAGACCATTAATTTTATTTCCTGAATTAAGAAGTCCAGCAGGTTTAATGACGGACTGACATGCTGAAAATGAACGAAGATATATTTCTCCAAAAGCTTGTCTTGAAACGCAGATATTAACATCTGTTGTGCCACTTTCCTGGTTATAGGTGGCAACGTTTTTCAAGATTACATCGCGGCCCTCATATCTCTTTACGCCCATAATAAATCCAGCACCCATCATTCCAGATAATGCCGGGTCCTCAGAATAAAACTCGTATGCGCGACTTCTCATAGGATTTCTATGAATATTTAAAGCAGGTGCAAGACAATAATCAATATCGTAGTATTCCATCTCTCGACCATATGCTCTACCCATTCGAACCATAGAACCCATGTCCCATGTTTGAGCCATATTTATCGGCGAAGGGAAACATGTGCAAGGCACAGATTCTATTCTAAGTCCAGATGGACCATCGGCAATGTTTACCCCTGGTATTCCAAGCGTTGTAGCAAACTGGGAGGTTGTGCGACTAGATATGCCCAACTTCTTTTTTTCCAGATTAAAGTCGAAATTAAATCTACTCTCATTTTCAACCTTACTTTCATTTACTGAGCCAACAACTATTCTTGCCATAATCTCTGGTGAAAGAGATGATACAAATTCTTCAATGGAAACCGTACCCTTGATTACGTCAAATAATGTTGCAAAACCACATGGCTTTACATAGTGCACTTTTTCCTTTGTCTTTGCCGTCATAGCATAGGAATTATCATTTACATATGAAATGTAGTTACTTCCCTCTGGCACATATGTATCGATTTCAGTTTTTAGTTCAACATACTTATTATCAGAGTTGTAATCGTCACCAGATAGGGATGCCACCATAATGTAGCCTGGATCCTCTTCCTCTCGAGGCTGTGGAGCTAAAAACTCCAGCTTCTTTGTTGGCTCCATAACCTTTACAACACGCTTAATAATAGTAGTTCTATCCAGGACTATCTTGCCACAAATAGTGGTATCCCTAGAATTGTCTCCCAGTCTAAGTAGATAATCCCCCTTTTCCATAGTCCAGGCTGTTGTATCCTCATCAAAGGAGCAGAAAGGCATTACTGGAATTTTTATTGTGACATCTTCAAACTCACCAGGCTTAAGTTTTCCGGTTTTACCAAAGCCTACCAGTATCTGATATGGCTTTTCTATATTTCCTTTAGGCTGAGAACAATAAATCTGAACAACCTGACGTCCCGCATGGGAGCCAGTGTTTGTTACCCTTATTCTCATAACAACAGACATCCAGCTTGCCTCAAGATAATCCAATTTCATATCAAAGGTCGTATAGCTTAAACCATATCCAAATGGATATAAAGGTGATATGTCAAAGGAATCAAAATATCTATATCCTACATATATTCCTTCTTTGTAATCTATCTCATTATTCTGAGCATTTTTATTTACAACTGCAGGTGTGTAGCAGGTAGAATAATCCTTGTATTTCTTTGCCCAGGATGCAGTTAAATGTCCACTTGGATTTACTGCTCCTGTCAATACATCGGATAGACTATTACCAGCTTCCATTCCGGCAAGTCCCATTAATAATATTGATTTGATTTTCTTACTTTTTGAAAGCTGTGCCAATTCAACCATGTTGGAATTAAGCACCAAAACCACATTATCAAAAGCTTCTGTAATCAACTGAATATTACTTTTTTCCACTTCAGATAATTGGTATTCTTTTTCCGTCACAACTCCCGATGAAACTATGCCGTGACGCAGTACATATATACATGTTTTTGTTCCAAGAACAGACTCTGCCAAATCCGCCTGTGAAATTGGTATTTCCTCTGTATTGCAACGTCTGCCTTCATATGCATACTTTTCTTTATCTGAAGACTTTTCATGCTTATCATTTTGCTTTACAGCTTTATCCATCTTCGCAAGCCAACTATCTGTAGTCAGAGTAAAGCCATTATTTAATAAACCTTCTTTTACGTTTACATTTTTATCCGTAAATACGAAGTTAAAAAATATTCCGCAGAACAAGGTGTCAACTGCACCCGCCCCAAATAGTGCTACCTTTCCCTTAGTCATCGGAAGGAAATTCTCACTATTCTTAAGTAATACCATGCTGTCAGCGCCCAATACTCGTACTAAATCTCTGTGTTCTGGGAATTGCATGCGACCGTTTTGTGTGATCAATTTTTTAAGATTAGTAATGTTCATATCGTTAAAAACTCCCGAAAGTATTTTTCTCCCCAAAATCATTATAAAGCCTTTTATTTCGCTAGTGAATATGATACTATTTTTTTATTTCAAAACTGTGATAGAATTGTTAAAGTTACAGATAATTTAGGAGATTTCTATGTTCAAAGATATGTTTAATCGTGATTCGTCTCTTTCTTTCGAAGTCTTTCCTCCAAAAAAAGATGATGAATTCGAAAATTGCTACAAGGTACTATCATCTCTATCAACTCTCAACCCAGATTTCATCAGTGTTACATATGGAGCAGGTGGCAGTCGTTCTAAGAAAACCGTTGAAATTGCTTCTTACATTCAAAATGATTTGGGAATTGATGCAATGGCGCACATGACTTGCGTAGGTTCAACTGCTGACGATATACTATCAGTAACAAATGATTTAAAAACTGTAGGTGTTAATCATGTTTTGGCATTACGTGGTGATAAACCAAGAGACATGTCAGATGAACAATTTGAGAAGAGAATTTTCCCACATGCAACAGATTTGATTCAATTTTTAAATAAAAATACGACATTAGATATTTCCGCTTCTTGTTACCCTGAGAAACATCCTGAAGCAATCTCTATGGATTCAGATATTGCTTTCATGAAAATGAAGCAGGATATGGGCGCAAAGATGTTTATTTCTCAGCTATTCTTTGACAATGCTGATTTTTATCGATTTGTAGAGCGTGCTGAAAAAGCAGAAATAACTGTCCCTATTGTGGCAGGTATCATGCCTATCACTTCTGCTAAGCAGATTGGTTCAACAGTTACTCTTGCTGGTTCTTCAGTGCCAAAGGCCTTAGCTGATATTTGTGCAAAATATGCAGAATCTCCAGAAGATATGCGTGCTGCTGGAATCGAATATGCGATAAAGCAAATTCAAGATCTTCGTAAATGCGGTATGGGGCACATTCATATATACTGTATGAACAAGCCTAAGATGACTGCAGAAATATGTAATGCCTTAGTATAAGGAGGGTTTTAACTGTGGATGGAAAGAAAATCGAGCAGGAAATGCTCGAAATAACAAAGGAACTTATGAAGGATTACAAGTCCGACCGAGCAATAGATAAATTAGACACTTATCATCAGCCTAACAAAGACAGCATTATTGATATTACAATGAAGCTTTTGCGTATTGTATATCCTGGCTACTATCGTGACCATGTGTATAAGGTCTACAACGTAGAAACTAATATCAATACTTTAATGGAAGATGTAGTTTACAACCTTAACAAACAAATTGCATTGGTTTTATGCTACAATCCAGCTTATTGCGACAGCTGCGAAGAGACATGCAATTCAAAAGCAGAAGAAATGTCACTTGCTTTCTTGAAGCGCATTCCTCATGTTAGAGCACTTCTTGATACAGATTTGGCTGCTGCCTACGATGGTGACCCAGCAGCAACAAGCATCGATGAAATAATCTTTGCATATCCTGGTATTTTAGCTATCACTATTTACCGATTAGCTCACGAGTTATATCTTCTGGGAGTACCAATTATTCCTCGTATAATGACTGAGTATGCTCACTCAAATACAGGAATTGATATTCACCCAGGCGCAACAATTGGAGAGTATTTCTTCATCGACCACGGCACAGGCATCGTAGTTGGTGAGACAACAATCATCGGTAAAAACGTAAAGATTTATCAAGGTGTTACACTTGGTGCCCTCTCTACTAGAGGCGGCCAAAATCTTCGTGGTGTGCGACGTCACCCAACCATCGAAGACAATGTAACCATTTACTCAAATGCATCCGTGCTTGGTGGAGACACCGTAATCGGACACGATTCCATAATCGGAGGCTCAACATTCATCACCGAATCCGTACCACCTGAATCACGTATATACTATGATGTAAAATAAGGACCAACTAGTTACGGCTACAAGCCTGTATTTGCTCAGCTCGACAACATGTCTCGCTTGAGCAAGTACAGAGCTTGATGCCTACTAGTTGGTCTTTCTTTATGCCCTTATTTACTTTTCAGTTGATACGCTTACATCGGCGCCGGTGATATTTACATTCTTGTTAACCTTAGCGTCATATGTGTTAGCTCTCATTATTTCTGCAAAATCTACGCCTGTAGCCTCTGACATTGTATCAAATACCTGCTTCATTACGATTGGCATGTTACCAGAAATTTTTGAAGCACCCCCCTGGCCGCCATCTCCTGTTTCGTAGATGTTAATCTTGTCAATCTGTGAAAGTGGCTTAGCAATTTCAGCTGCGATTTCAGGCATTACCTTAATCATCATCTCTGCCATAGCAGCGCCGTTGTACTTGCGGTATGCTTCAGCTTTCTTTTCCATTGCCTCAGCTTCTGCAAGACCTTTTGCCTTGATGGCTTCAGCTTCTGCCTTACCTTTCGCAGCAATACCAGCTGCTTCTGCATCGTATTTTGCTTTAATACCAGCTGCTTCCTGCTCTGCTGCAAACTTCTGAGCCTCAGCCTGTGCCTTCTTAGCATCAGCTTCACGCTCCTGCTCGTACTTAGCAGCCTCAGCCTTCTTCTGTCGCTGAATTAACTCTGCTTCAGCTTTCTTCTCAGCCTGATATTTCTCAGCATCAGCCTGCTTCTCAATCTGAGCTGCAAGTTCCTGCTGCTTTACAACTACTTCTTTCTGCTTCAATTCAGCTTCGCGCTCAGCCTTAGCAATCTGAGCATTTACTGTTGCAGCCTCAATAGTCTTCTGCTGTTCCTGCTGCTGGATTGAATATGCTGCATCGGCTACAGCGTTTGCTGTGTCAGCCTGCTGCTTTAACTCTGCCTGCTTAATAGCAAGTGCGTTGTTCTTCTCAGCGATTTCTGTCTGAGCTGTAACTCTGGCATCATTAGCTGCCTTGTCAGCCTCAGCCTGGGCAATTGCAACGTCTCTGTCAGCCTGTGCCTTAGCAATAGCTGCATCCTTCTTAATCTTAGCTGTGTTATCCATACCAAGATCATTGATAAGTCCATTCTCATCAGTTACATTCTGGATGTTGCAAGAAAGAATCTCGATACCAAGCTTGCTCATGTCGCGTGAGGCTTTTTCCATAACCTGATCTGAGAAGCTATCTCTATCAGTATTAATAACCTTAAGAGAAAGGGTACCGATAATTTCACGCATGTTACCTTGTAACGAATCCTGCAAATCCTGTGTAATCTGATCTGGATTCTTGTTAAGGAAGTTCTTTGCTGCAAGTTGAATTGCTGCTGGATCTGTACCAATTCTAACCTTTGCAACTGCATCAACATTTACGTTGATAAAATCGTTTGTAGGTACTGACTGCTCTGTCTTGATATCAACAGTCATCTGTCCAAGATAAAGTTTATCAACTCTCTCGAAAAATGGAATTTTGATTCCTGCTCGTCCTACAAGAATTCTAGGATTCTTTCTAAGACCTGAAATAATATAAGCTCTATCAGGTGGAGCTTTTACATAACCTGCTACAATAATTAATAGAAGCACTATTATAAGTGCAACAATAGGGATTAGTTCCATACATTTTCCTCCTTCTGCGACTATGTCGCTGTAACTATCTTTTATAGTTACATTATATTTACATATGTATTATTTAAACATATCCGGTTTGGAAAGTTAAGTGACTATAATTCTATATTGTAGCGAAATACAAAAAAGACACCTGATTGGTGTCTTTTTTACATATGTATTACATTTTCAAATATTCTAAGCCTTGTTTAACTTCATCTGGAACTACACCATCATTTTTCTCTACTCTATCTATGATAGTCTTTAGATGATTCAATTCCTGACTACATTTAATCTCGTGTCTGGAAATGCCCTGCTCATACATTGGATGAGAACTTACTTTGCTTCTGTATGCCTTTGAGAATGTACAATGCTTATTTAAAATATTTCGCTCAGCCTTATTAAGTCTGATACTTCCCTGCGCCTCAAAGTTTATCCAAATTGTATACTGCTTTGTAAATGCCTCACGCATGTTGTTGCGGGAAGACTTAAGTAATGTCTTAACCTTTTCTTTATTCTCTGCCGACAAGTCTTTGTTCTTGCGGTAGAAAGTAAAGTAATCGTAAAAGTCTGATGTAAGACAATCTGAACCAATATCGTTCCAACGAGAACCCTGCTCCTTTCGGCATATCTCCCAACGGAAGGCGCCGCAGCAGTATATCATTAGCTTATCTACATCATCAAAGGTAAACATCGGAAATACGAATCTACCAGGTGAGTCCACCTTAATTCCGCCGCACTCCTGCCACATCATGGCCCTCATACCGGCATTAGGAAGTAAAATAATATCAGGCTCAACCCTCTTTAAATATGGCTCGCTCTTAACATTGGCGTCCATATCTGTATAAAATCCTTCTCGAAGGAATATTCCGTAATCTACCTCTTCTATCTTTTGCAATGATTCGTATAGCTTATTCTGTGTAAGAAGCATACGCATTGCCTCTGAACCAAAGTCTTCTTTTGTAAGAACTGGACAGAAGGATGTCATCTTTCCAGAAGTTGTTCTGTTGGCTGAGACGAAGAAATTGTTCATCTCAAACTTAACCTTCTGCTCCTGATCATTCATCCATGCAGGCATATCTGCCTCTGAAATATTACCAGCTTTACGCTCTTCAAGGACGAATCCTCTGTAATCCAAGTCAAGCTCATTTCGGTTTGGCTCTCTCTCGCCTGCGTAAACTGCACGAAGCCATGTGTATATTGTAAAGAGATGCTCTCCTCCACAGAGAGAATCCATACGCTCCATAATATCTGCCAGCTCGTTAGTAAGGTCATCTCCTACTGCGTTGTAATCGATATAACCCAGATTCAAGAACATCTTTATGATAGTATCCAGCTCACCGCCGTATGCCTCAAACTCCAATGCTCTAAAGAAAGTCTTTTGATAAAGATCATAGAATAAATCAACAGCTTTCTTTCTAACCTTGCGCTCGTTATCTTCCTTACCTTCTCTATCAGCTAGGGCAAGATATTCGTCTAACTGACGACGATATTCTGCTGTCTTTTCCTCGTCTACTTCGGCAAACTCACAGATATGCTCGAATGTCTGAGTAAACTCGGCCTGCTTCATCATCTTAGCCTCATCAAAGGCCGCTGCAGTCGCAGCAAAATCATGTTTGTCATATTCATCCCAGCGTGTCTTGATAAGTTTTTTATCATACAGTCCGCAGGTTGAAATGAATTTATAAAGCATCTTCATAAGCTTAATGACGCCAGCCTGGTCTGCACCACGCTCTGCGGCATATATTCTTAAATTGAAGATCTGCTCAAATAAATCACCCTTCTCTTCAGATAAAAGAATAGGTGAGAATTCATCAAGATAATATCCCATGGTCTCAATGCATTCAATTGCTCGAGCCATGTAACCGCAACTAATGCCTATAACACCATTTACGATTTCAGTACGCTTGCCATAAATATTTTCGATTTCTTTGTTATCTACTGAATTCAAACTATCAATATAGTCATGCTCCCACTTTAGGATTTCACCTTTAAGCTCTAAAGGCTCCATCTCATCTAACATAGGATTCTCAGCTGGTGTCATACCTATAGAGCGGCAAAGCTTACGGTATTCACCACTAATTCCTCTGCAATAATCCGAAAAATTATCTACAGTATTTTTTACATCATCATATATTTTGAAAACATCTCGACACTGCCTAAATGAACCCTTGGCAAAACCAAAGATATACACTGGCTGTGCTTTAAAAATATCATCAAAATCATCCATAGACTTATAAGGACATTTAATGACGGTGGCATCCTCAGAAACAACATAGTCAGCTTCGTACTGATGATTAAGAGCGTCAGAAAGCCCAGCAACAGTGCCAGGGCCAAGATTTAAAATCTGGCCCCGCCACTGTTGTCTGATTGTTCCCTTTATAACAACGTATAAGCTGTCAACAGGATCACCTTCATTTATTAACTTTTTACCCGCCTCAATAGTGATAGGTTCCAAAGTATTCTCCTTTTATTTTGTGCCGAAGATTCTATCTCCAGCATCTCCAAGTCCTGGACAGATGTATGCATCATCATTAAGCTCGCGATCAATGTGTCCAATATAAATCTGAACGTCTGGGTGAGCTTCGTGTAAAGCTCTAACACCTTCTGGTGCACCAATAATTGCCATGAACTTGATTCTCTTTCCACCATGCTGCTTAATAAGAGAAATTGCGTCAATTGCTGAACCGCCTGTTGCAAGCATTGGATCAGTAACTACGATAAGTCTTTCCTCAATTGGGCTAGGAAGCTTGCAATAGTACTCGTGAGGAATATGAGTCTCCTCGTCTCTGTACATACCGATGTGACCAATCTTTGCTGTAGGTACAAGTCTCTGGATACCATTAACCATACCAAGACCAGCTCTAAGAATAGGTACGATTGCCATCTTACGACCAGCGATAACTGGTGACATGCACTTCTCGATTGGTGTCTCGCACTCAATATCAACTGTCTGTAAATCATTGAGAGCCTCGAAAGCCTCAAGCATTGCTATTTCTTCTACAAGAGCTCTGAACTCTGCTGTTCCAGTGTTCTTGTCTCTAAGCATTGTAATTTTGTGTTGAAGTAGAGGATGTGTTAACTCTACTACGTTATCTAATTTTTCCATTA
>JAILAV010000146.1 GCA_024681435.1 Pseudobutyrivibrio sp.
AAGAGCCTCACAGCAGGTAGCAATAATATTTCTTATGGAATTGATGCTACAAATATTGCCGACGGAGCACTTGCAAACATCTCTGATTCACTTGGAGATATGACACAGAATTCTGTTAGAGCAATGAATGGTCTTTATTCAGATAGCGACAGAGCTATCCTTCAGGAGGCCAACAAACAATCGGTTGAGACTATCAACCACACAATTAATCAGGCAACATATAATGAAAAGAAGCTTTTAGATGGCACAACTGGTGATATGAATATATACACAGGAACAGCCAGTGCCACTATTTCAGAAGCTGATGCTAAATCAGCAATGTCAGCTCTTGAGAATTTCGATATTTCTGGCAAGCCAGAGGAAATCTCTACAGACGCTTTAGATGAGACCTATTCATCTCTAAGCAATATGAGAAGCCAGATTGGTGCTGAGACCAACGGACTTGCTGCTGCTTATGATGTAAATAATAACACAGCAGAGAATCTTACAAGTGCTCAGTCCCGCAAGGAAGACGCAGATTTCAATGAATCAGTTACAAAGATGAAATCTAGCGCTGTTGTAAATCAGGCACAAAACATGACTCTCAAAAACCAAATGGAGAGCCAGGAAAATCTCGTAAATAAAATGTTCCAAGCGTAAAATAATGTGACTACCTATACTTACTAAGCTCCCGCAGGGCACCCTCCATACTTTCGCGAGGGTCCTCCCGCCGGCGTAGGTCCTCCCTCGCTCGGCATGGTGCCTTCTACGTTTCACTCCGGTCGGTGCTAAACAAAGGTCCACCGGACCTTTAGCACCCCTGCTCGCGCTTAATAAGTACAGGTAGTCACTTTTTTCATGCATAGAATAGCCAACTTGTAAGCATCAAGCTCTGTGATTACTTAAGTGAGACGTATTGTCGAACGGAGTAATTACAGGCTTGTAGCTGTAACAAGGTGGCGTTTTTTATTATTTAGGGTTGACAAGGACAATTAGATTGTGTACAATTAAATCAACCTAAGAGATAGGAGGTTGGCTTTTATGGAACGTTTTGATATCGCAGTAATTGGTACAGGCCCAGCAGGACTTGAGGCAGCAATTACAGCTAAAGTAAGAAACAAATCAGTATTGTTGCTTGGAAATAAAGGATCTTCAGATAAGGTTTCTAAGGCACATACTATTCAGAATTATCTTGGTCTTCCAAATATTCCAGGTGATGAAATGGCAAAGGCATTTTTAAATCACGCTGCTGATATGGGAGTAGAAATCACAGAAGATAAGGTTAACGCAGTTTATTCAATGGGTAACTATTTCGCAATTCAGTGTCATGACGGTGATTATGAGGCCAGCTCAGTAATCGTTGCAGCAGGCATGAGCGCTATGAAGCCATTCCCAGGCGAGATAGAAAACCTTGGTAGAGGTGTTAGCTACTGTGCTACATGCGATGCCGCTTTATACAAGGGCAAGACAGCAATCATCGTTGCATACAGTGCAGAAGATGAGGAAGAAGCTGAGTTCTTAGCAGAGCGTGCAGATAAGGTATACTATTTACCTCAGTACGATTACGTTGGAAGCCTTGGTGGCAACATCGAAGTGACTACAGGCGTGAAGCCAGAGGCTATTGAATACAAGGATGATCAGGCGATTCTTACAACTGATGGAGACACATATTCAGCTGATGGAATCTTCATCCTTAGACAGCAGATAGCACCATCTCAGTTAGTGCCAGGCCTTAAGATGGATGGAAATCACGTAGAGGTTGACCGTTCAATGGCAACTAATATCAAAGGATTATTTGCATGTGGAGATATAACTGGTTTACCATATCAGTATATCAAGGCTGCAGGTGAAGGAAATGTAGCAGCTCTTTCAGCTGTTTCATATTTAGCAGATTTAAAAAAGTCTGATAACTAATAAAATAATTGAAAAATTTCGAAAGGAGATTTACTATGGTAAAGAAAATTAATCAGAATGAATTTAAGGCATTAGATAAGTCAGGAGTTTCAGTATTGGATTTCAACGCTACTTGGTGTGGTCCATGTAAGATGCTTGCTCCAGTATTAGAGGAAGTTTCAGAAGATTTCGCAGGAAAGGCGAATTTCTATAGCGTAGATACAGATGAAAATCCAGATTTAGCTAGAGAATATGGTATAATGAACATACCTGCAATCGTTGTTATTAAAGACGGGGAAAAGGTAGACATGAATGTTGGATTCGTTCCAAAGGAAGTTCTTTCAGATTTCGTGTCTAAAAACATATAATTAATAAGAGGTGAAAAATATATGGGCGATAAATATGATTGCTTAAAAATTTCAAATCAGCTATGCTTTCCACTTTATGCATGCTCCAAGGAGATTGTTAAAAGATACAAGCCATACTTGGATCCAATCGATTTAACTTACACTCAGTACATCACAATGATGGTTGTGTGGGAAGAGAAAGAGATTACTGTTAAGGCACTTGGTGACAAGCTTTATCTTGACTCAGGTACCCTTACTCCAGTTCTTAAAAAGCTGGAGCAGAAAGGATACGTTAAGAGAAGTCGTTCAAAGGATGACGAGAGAAATCTTATTATCACATTGACAGACGAAGGATTGGAATTAAAAAAGCAGGCATGTGAAATACCTGCTAAAATGGGGCAATGTGTTAAACTATCGCCTGGCGAAACTGAACAATTGTACAGTTTACTTTATAAAATTTTAGGTTGTTTTCCAGAGGAAAACTAATCGAAATATTCAAATAGGCTAACGTTTTCACGAGCTTTATGAATGACATCGTCCACGAATGCGGCGGTGTCATTTTTTATTGTGTGCCAATCAACAACTGTTACATTTGATAAATCGGCGCCAGCATTTTCAAAAACGTCACCCATATTTTCTACGGATTTAATCTTTCCTTTTCCATAACCCTCTAAAAGAGTAGTGTTATTCTTTGCAACTACCACGTCAGTTGCTTCCACCTTAATTCCATCATCGATGTAGTTAAGAAGAACCCCGTGGTCGATTGTGTATGTATCACCTGTTGATGTGTTATAGGTGATGTTGTTTGTGTAAGCGTTGGTGTATGTAGTTTTGCCATCACGCTTGATAGTTGTAACAACAGTCTCTCCATCTGGAAGAGGAACGTAAAGCTCGAAGGTGCTGAGATTATTGCCATAAATTGCAATATATTCGCCTTCTCTCTTATGTGATAAATCAAATACAAGCTTTCTTGTATGATTGAATTTGTCAAGGAAGATTGAGCATTTGATGTCGTGGTCTGGAGCATCCATGCCAAGCAAATCCCAAATGAATTTACCCTCACCTTTAGGAATTGTCATGGAAAATTCAGAGGCCTCAGTGCCATCCTCATCTACGTATACTGCACCTGTCTTTTCAATTTCGATATTGTGAACGAAATTATAGATATAGCCTTTGTTTTTGTGGAACCATTCACGATTAAGGTCATTTTTTAAATCTGGCGCAGTGAGGAACAAATCATTACCTGTGTTGAAGCCATATGAAATGCCGCCTAAAAGAGGAGCAGATAAATATAGGGTGTCCTTATCAGCAAAAATATCCATTTCGCCAACATCAAGAACAATTACATCAAGGTTAGATTTGCAAGAAAATTTCTCCTGAGAA
>JAILAV010000162.1 GCA_024681435.1 Pseudobutyrivibrio sp.
TTCGCTACCTTTAAAACATCAGTAGCGAAAGCGGCCACACATTTACGATAATCTGTCAATACCTTTTAAGAAAAAAAGACCCCTATGTCATTTCTGACATAGAGATCTTTTGGGCTGTCATCTTAACTTAATGACATTGGACTTTAATCGACCTGCTTTTTTATATATCCTAAGTTCTCTAACTGCTTGATAAATACACTCAAGCGTTCATATAGAGGTTTTGCCTCATCTCCATATTTAGCTTCCACCAATTTACCAATTTCATATACATTGGTTTTACCATCGATGCAAGTGAAGATATAGCTGCCCATTCCTTCAAGAGTTATATGGCTGATTTTAGGCTTTTTGAATAGCTTCTGAGCTATTTTGTTTGTTATTCCTTTGTTCTCCATATCAACAATAACCTCCCCGGACTCTGTAAGAGTCCAGGTGAGATCATCATTAATTTTGTAGACAAAGTCTAAAAAATTATTATTTTTCATTCTTTTTTCCAACTGCTGCGTTCCAAACAAGGATTGCAACAATAACAAGTAAGATAAGTGCAGGAATATTTCCTGTAGGAATTACGCTTGAAAGATTAATCTTGTCAAGTAATCCGAATACTGCGAAGAATGCAAGTAATACACCAACTAAACCTTCGCCGGCAATAAGACCTGAGCAGAAGAGAACACCCTTACCAGCTTCGTCTTTTGCTGAACCAAATTTAGCATCAGCGAACTTTCTGATAAGACCACCAATCATGATAGTTGCAGAAAGCTCAAGTGGAAGATAAAGACCAATTGAAACAGGAAGTGCTGCAATACCAAGAATCTCAACAGTGATTGAGATGAAAGCACCAATGAAGATAAGGTTCCATGGAAGGTTTCCATTCATAACACCTTCGATGATCATCTTCATCATAGTTGCCTGAGGAGCAGCAAGCTTATCTGTACCAAAGCCATAAGCTGTGTTAAGAAGAATCATAACACCACCGATTGCAAGTGCAGCAGCTATTGTACCCATGATCTCACCAATCTGCTGCTTCTTAGGTGTAGCACCAAGGATATAACCTGTTTTAAGATCCTGTGAAGTATCACCAGCCATACAAGCTGCAATACAGATTACAGAACCGATTGCGATAGCACCTGTCATACCGTGAGCACCTGTATCACCAGCAACCTTAAGGCAGATTGTTGCAATAAGAATTGTAGCGATTGTCATACCAGATACTGGGTTGTTTGAGCTACCTACAAGACCAACCATACGTGAACTTACGGCACTGAAGAAGAAACCGAATACAACGATGATGATTGCACCAAGCAATGAAACTGGAACTGCAGGTACAAGCCAGATTGCAAGGATAAGAAGTGCAATTGCACCAAGGACAAAACGAATATCCATATCAAGTGCTGTACGTTCATTTGAAACTGTGCCTGCGCCCTTAATACTCTTAATAGAATCAGTAAATGTTCTAATAATAAGAGGAAGAGTCTTAATAAGACTGATGATACCAGCTGCTGCTACGGCACCTGCACCAATGTACTTGATGTAGCTTGCCCAGATAGCTGAAGCGCCGCCTGTAGCGTAAAGCTCAGCAACAGAAACAGTTGCTGGATACATAGTGATATCTCCACCGAATGTTACGATTGCAGGGATGAGAACGAACCATCCAAGTACACCGCCGGCGAACATATATGCAGAAATTTTTGCACCGCAGATGTAACCAACTGAAACAAGAGCTGGATAAACTTCTGCAGATAATTCTGTCTTAAGTGAATCAAGTCTTAATGTAACAACGCTCTGAACTGCGCAGAGACCATCAACAACAAACTTGATTAAAGCACCAAGTCCCATTCCAAGGAATACTGACTTAGCTGATGCGCCACCCTCTTCTCCAGCGAGAAGAACCTCAGCACAAGCTGTTCCTTCTGGATAAGGAAGAACGCCGTGCTCCTGAACGATAAGAGCGCTACGAAGTGGTACCATGAAAAATACACCAAGTAAACCACCGAAAAGAGCAATTACTGTGATAGTAATAAGTGAAGGTGTTTCCATAACACCTTCCTTTGCCCAAAGGAAAAGTGCAGGCATTGTAAAGATTGCACCTGCCGCAAGACTTTCACCGGCTGAACCGATAGTCTGAACCATGTTACTTTCAAGAATTGAATCCTTCTTTAAGATAACACGGATGACAGCCATTGAGATAACTGCCGCTGGGATAGAAGCTGAAACAGTCATACCAACTCTAAGACCCAGATACGCATTCGCTGCACCAAAGATTACAGCTAAGAGGATACCCATAATAATAGAAGTAGGTGTCATCTCAGGAGTAACTTTGTCAGCAGGAATGTAAGGTTTGAATTCTTCATTCATTACATTATTCTCCTTTTCTATAAAACAGTGTTACTATTATATAATCACTTTAAAGTGTTTGCAATGTGCTGTATTAAAGCACTAAAGTACATTGTTAATTTCTTATTTAATATATATTTACTTAAATGTTTAAGTTGATTTCACAAATATTTCACAGTTATGCCGTGGACAAAACCCCTGTTAGAGGCTATTATATAGGCGTTCGCGGTGATATTCGCGGATAAAAAAACGCCGGGGAGGAAAGAGAAATGTCAATTGGCGAGATTATTACATGCACAAGTGCGGAAGATTTGTATAGGAGAGCAGAAGATTTACTTCAAAAAGGAATTCAAACAGAATTCGTTGCTCGGAATACAATGAAAGTAGTAGGAGTTAATGGAAAATAATTGAAATTCTCTTAAATAATCACGAAGCTAATGGAAATCCATTAGCTTCTTTTTTTATATTTCGCTATTTAGACACATTTGTATTGTAAAATCAATAAACAATGATTGATAGTGTAATAAAATGCTCTAAAGGACGTTGAGCGGGGGGTTAAGATGATAGAGGACAACTACGCTACATTACATGGTAAATATATACCAAAAGGGCTTCCTGGCGGATTTTTTATCTATGAGGCTACTGGTGAGGAGCGCATAGTCTTTGCTGAGCCAAATGTTATTAGACTCTACGGGTGCGATGATTTTGATGATTTTATCCGATACGTTCATGGCTCATTTAAGGGAATGGTTCATCCTGAGGATTTAAATAAGATTGAGAATCAGATTGAGGCTCAGACTGTATATGTTGCTAAACGCCATGATTATGTCCGTTATAGAATCATAACAAAGCAAGGTGAGACCAGATATATTGAGGATTTTGGCCATTTGGTACATAGTGTCACTGGTCAGAGCTTCTACTATGTTTTTATTGTGGATGTGGATCAAAACGAGTATTTGAATTCCACAAGAAATTCTTATGCCGAAGCAGAAGTTCTGTCTGCTAATAGAGAAACTGATGAGCTGACAGGTCTGTTTAATATGGCTTTTTTCTATAATAAGGTACAAATCCTTTTGGCCCAGCCAGAAATTAGACGACATGATGTGAGCTTTATTCATTTTGACATTCCTAATTTCAAACTTTATAACGAGCGCAACGGTTTTAGAATGGGCGATGAGCTCTTATGTGATTTAGGAAAAATAATCCGCGATGTATTTTTAGGTGCCACGGTATCACGTTTTTCAGACGACCATTTCGTCGTGTTTACTACAATACCAAAGGATGAGGTTGTTGAATGCGTGGAAGAAGTATACAAGAGAATGCTTCTATCTGACGATGTAAATAAGAAGGTTAAGGTCAAAGCGGGAATCTATTTTATGGATGACTCTAGAGCGGAAGTGGGCTTAGCCTGCGACCATGCACGTTTGGCATGTAATAGTATAAAAAATAGACATGATATAAATTATTGCATATATGATGAAATAATTCGTGATGGCTTAAGACGTCAGCAGTTCGTTGTGGATCACATTGATGAAGCTATTGCAAATGATTACATTAAGGTATTTTATCAGCCAATTATCAGAGTCGCCACAGGAGAAATCTGCGGTTACGAGGCGCTGGTTAGATGGATTGATCCTGAAGATGGAATGCTTCCACCGGGATATTTTATTGAGACACTGGAGCATTTCCACTTAATTCATCTTGTAGATGAGTTTGTAGTAAAGAAAGTATGTCAGGATTATAGGAAATTGGCTGACACTGGAGAATCATTAGTTCCAATTTCTGTAAATGTATCGCGGCTCGATTTTGAGATTTGCGATGTATATAAGCTATTATCGGATTTCTGCGAAATATATGATGTCCCTAGAAATATGATAGATGTAGAAATCACTGAAAGCGCATTTTCAGATAATACAGGACTTATTAAGTCTGAGTCAGCAAAGATACGTGATGCTGGATATAAGATTTGGATTGATGATTTTGGAAGTGGATATTCATCACTAACTACTCTAGCTGAGTATCAGTTTGATGTCCTTAAACTTGATATGATTTTCCTTAGAAATCTGGATATTAATCCTAAGACAAAGACTCTTATGAGGAATATCATTAATACTGCTAACGAGCTTGGAGTATCTCCACTTTGTGAGGGTGTTGAGACTTTAGAGCACTATGAGTTCTTAAAAGAGATAGGATGCGAAAGAGCTCAAGGATTCTATTTTGGAAGACCAATGCCTATTGAAGAATTGCTTGATACAATGTATGAAAAGGGCATGAAGTGGGAGCAAAACTGAAATTTTTTCTTGACAGCCTTAAAATGTGACAGTAAAATAATTTTTTGTGATTATTGAAATTTCTGTAACGTTTTAAGGCGGTATTTATGAAGGGAAGCTTACTAGCTAATATTGTTGCAGCTATGGAGAATAAAGAGCTGCAAGTTTATTATCAACCTCAGTATAATGCAAAAAAGGGCCTAATCGGAGGCGCTGAGGCGTTAGTTAGATGGATTAAAGAGGATGGAACAATTATTCCACCAGGGCAGTTTATTCCACAGCTAGAAGAATGTAAACAAGTTAGTATAGTTGACTGGTTCGTTGTTGAAGAAGCATGCAAGACTGTAAAAGCTTTAGGTGATAAAGCTGTTAAAATCAGTGTGAATTTCGGTAGAGAGCATGCCCAAGATAAGAACTTCGTCAAGAAACTTGATAAGTTAATTAAAACCTATGATATAGACAAGGAACACATCGGTGTAGAAATTACAGAGTCAGACTTTGCCGCAGATAAAGATGAAGTTATCAAATGGGTTACAGATATTAAGGAAGCTGGATACACTGTTTCTATAGACGATTTCGGTTCTGGTATGTCTTCCATGGGATTCGTTAAAGAAATACCAGCTAATGTTCTTAAAATAGATAAATCATTTTTAGATGACAACTGTGAGACCGAAAAAGGTCGAATCACTCTAGAGTCAGTATTCTATTTTGCTCATAGATTGAAGCTTGCAACAGTTGTTGAAGGTGTTGAAACTGAAGAACAGCTTCATTTCATTAATACATGTGATGCAGATTATATTCAGGGATTCCTTTTTTCTAAGCCAGTGCCAAAGAATGATTTCTTGACAATGTGCTTGGAAGAAGCGCCAGTAGAAGTGCATTATGATAATCCGTTTGAGAATCAGGCGGGTTTTGGACAGGTCAGAGCACTAATCGAGGCAGTTTACAAGAAGTTCCCATTAATAATCTTTGTCAACCTTAGTAAGAATTCTTATTACATTATGAAAAAGGAAAACTATGTTGGCGCATCAATTCCTCAGACAGGTACATATGATGATGGCTATGAGCTTGTCATGAATATGTCAGAAAAACAATATCATAAAGATATTGAGAAAGCCTTTTCTAGAGAGAACCTTCTCAAAGCCTATGATCGTGGTGAGACAAAGGTTATTAAAATCGTAAATCAAATAGATGCAAGTGGAAATGCAGTTCGCGTTGCCCTTGAAGATTACTTCATGGTTAATCCAGCAAACGAGGATGTATATGTGGTTTCATTTATGCATACTGTAGATTTCGATGACAGTACATATATTGGTTGTGAAAAGAAATATAAGTAGTAGGCATAGCTTGCTACTTTTTTTATGTTAAAATGTGGATATAAATAGTTGAAGGGAAGTTAAATGGAAGAAGTAGTAAGATATAGACTTACATTTGAAGGTCGTGTTCAAGGCGTTGGTTTTAGATACAAGGCAAAGTACACTGCAGATAGATATCGACTTACAGGTTTTGTTAAAAATGAATATGACGGTAGCGTAACTGCGGAGCTTCAAGGAACGGATGCTGCCATAGACATGTTCCTGGAGACGATTTATGGTGATAGATTCATAAAAATTATGGGTATTGATAAAGAAATCATCCCTATAGAGTCGGATGAAAGAGGATTTATTATCCAGTATTAATATAGTTTACAGTTAGGAAATAATAATCTAGTAGTTAGTAGGAGGAGGAACCAATATGAAAATTGCAATGGCAAATGATCATGCAGGAACACAGATGAAAGAGGAGATTAAGGCTTATCTTCTTCAGCAAGGATATGAGGTAGAAGACTTTGGCACATATGATGAAGAAAGCTGTGACT